>CACYZW010000052.1 GCA_902778995.1 uncultured Eubacteriales bacterium | reverse complement strand
GCGAGCTGCCCTATCCGCCCAACCAGGTGATGCACCTCGAGGCGGATATCTCCACGCTCACCAGGGATACGGGCTTTGTGCCGACGACGCCCTTCGAGGCGGGCATCCGCGAGGTCGTGGAGCAGTACAGGCGAAGGCTGGTGAACCGATGATGGATGGAAAAAAGACAGTCAGTATCATGGTGCCCTGCTATAATGAGGAGGAAAACGTCGTGCCCATCAGCGAGGCGATCGTCGCGCAGATGGAGGCGCTGCCACAGTACGACTACGAGATCCTCTTCATCGACAACTGCTCCACGGACAACACCCGGCCGCTGCTGCGGCAGATATGCGCAAAGAACAGGAAGATCAAGGCGATATTCAACGTGAAGAACTTCGGTCAGTTCAACAGCCCGTTCTACGGCCTGTGCCAGACCACCGGGGATTGCGCCATATCGATCTGCGCCGATTTCCAGGATCCTGTGGAGCTGATACCCACGTTCCTGAAATACTGGGAGGAGGGCTATCAGATCGTCCACGGCGTCAAGACCTCCAGCAGGGAGAGCCCGTTCATGTACCGGCTGCGCAGCGCCTATTACAAGCTGATCAGGAAGTTTTCATCGGTGGAACAGATCGAGCACTTTACCGGCTTCGGCCTGTACGACAGGCGCTTCATCGAAGTGCTGCGCAACCTGAAGGATCCCACGCCCTTCATCCGCGGCATCGTGGCGGAGCTGGGCGGCAGGCGCAAGGAAATACCCTATGAACAGCCCCAGCGCCGGGCGGGCAAGACCCACAACAACTGGTATTCGCTGTACGACGCCGCGATGCTCAGCTTCACGTCCTACACCAAGATCGGCCTGCGCATGGCCACGTTTCTGGGCGCGGGCATCGCGTTTGTCAGCTTCCTGATCGCCCTCGTCTATCTGATCTTAAAGCTGTGCAACTGGAACGACTTCGTCGCCGGTACCGCCCCGATCGTCATAGGCATGTTCTTTCTGGGCGCGGTGCAGCTCATCTTCCTGGGCATCATCGGCGAATACATCCTCAGCATGAACCAGCGGATCATGAATCGACCCCTGGTGGTGGAGGAGGAGCGCATCAATTTCGACGAACCGGCGCAGACGGGCGAGGAGCCTGATTGACCATGAATCGAATAGAGGACTGGATCAGAAGCGCCATCGCCTTTTTCTTCCGCCTGCTTCACATACCGCTCAGGGACAGCGCGCTGGAATCGCTGGTGCAGTTTGTCAAGTTCGGGCTTGTGGGCGTGACCAATACGGCGATCAGCTATGTGATCAACATACTGGTGCTGAAGCTGCTGCAGCCCTGGCACCTGCCCTGGGACTATGTGGCCGGGAATGTGACGGCTTTCGTGCTCAGCGTACTTTGGTCCTTCTACTGGAACAACAAATATGTCTTTAAAAAGGGAGAAGGTCAGACGCGAAGGCTGGGAAGGGCGCTGCTCAAGACGTATGTCGCCTATGCCCTGACGGGCATCGTGCTGGCCAACGTACTCTCCTATGTGTGGATCGAGGTGCTGGGCATCTCAAAGTACGTCGCGCCGCTGATCAACCTGATCATCAGCATACCGCTAAACTTCATCATCAACAAATTCTGGGCGTTCAGAACGGCGCCGGAGGAAGATTCCCAAGCACATAAGGCGATACCAAACGAGACGCATTCGAGACAACCATGATACAACGCAATCAAAAACAGCTGAACCGATTAAACATTATCACCGACGCGCTGCTGGTGTTCCTGTCCTACGTGTTCGCCTCCTGGCTGTGGCTGGGGATGGTGACGAAGAACCCGAACATGGCGTCGCTGGCGAACCTCGGCAACGGGCCGGCCATGGTGGCGGTGCTGTACGCGGTGTGGACCGTTATCGTGCTGGGGATGCTGCGCGTCTACCGGGTCACGCGCATCAAGAAGTTGAGCCACGAGATCCGGAGCATCATTCTGGGCAACCTGATCGCGCTGGTCACGGCGGCAGCCCTGCTGTATGTGTTCCGCTTGCAGGAATTCTCCCGTGGCGTGCTGGCCATCTACTATGTCACAGTCGTGACGACGATGGTGGGCAAGCGGCTGATCGTTCGCTATACGCTGCGCTATTTCCGGGCCAGGGGCTACAACCTCAAGCACAACCTGGTGGTGGGCGGCGGACATCTGGCCAAACGCTATGCCGAGGCCGTGGAAAAGGACAAGTCGCTGGGCGTGCACCTGGCGGGCATCATACCGCCCAAGGGGGACAACTGGGTGGAATGGCTGGAGGCCCAGCTGCACGGCAACGGCATCGACGAGGTGATACTGGCCCTGGAGCCCGAGGAGCTGGGCGTGACCGTGCAGGTCATACAGCTGTGCGAAAAGAGCGGCACCAAGGTCAGCGTGATTCCCTTCTACAACGACGTGATTCCCACCCGGGCGAACATCGACAACATCGGCTCCATCAAGCTGATCCAGCTGCGCACCACGCCCCTGGACGAGCCCTTCAACGCGGGGCTGAAGCGAACCTTCGACATCGTGGTGAGCATCGTTTCCCTGGTCGTGCTCAGTCCGCTGCTGGTGGTCATCGCCGTGGCGATCAAGCTGTCCAGCCCGGGCCCCGTGCTGTTCCGACAGGAGCGGGTGGGGCTCAACAAGAAGATTTTCACGATGCTCAAATTCCGCAGCATGCGGGTGAACGACCGGCAGGATACCGCCTGGTCCACCAATGTGGATCGCCGCCGCACCGGCGTCGGCGCGCTGCTGCGCAAGCTGAGCCTTGACGAGCTGCCCCAGCTATGGAACGTGCTGATCGGAGATATGAGCCTGGTGGGTCCGAGGCCGGAAATCCCCTTCTTCGTGGAGCAGTTCCGCGAGACGGTGCCGCTGTACATGGTGAAGAACCAGGTGCGCCCCGGCATCACCGGCTGGGCGCAGGTGAACGGCTACCGGGGGGACACCAGCATCCCCAAGCGCATCGAGCACGACATTTGGTACATCGAAAACTGGTCCTTCGGGCTGGATTTGCGCATACTGTTCAGGACCCTGTTTGGCGGCATGGTGAACCGAGAGGTGGTTCAGAACGGCGCGAACCACGACGCATGACGCAAGGGCGTGTTGTACAGGAGCCCCGCAAGGCGATGACGCGGCATGATTGTAGAGCGTACACAGACAGGGAATAATGCTTGCGCGGCAAACCTCCTTGCTTCAAGGATGGTCGCCCACGCAAGTATAACGACGCTCAGCTTGCCTTTGAGCTGGGCTTGTCAGCGAACGGGAAAAGCTACGGTCAGGTCAGGGAGTTGACGGGGATTAGTTAAAGCACACTGGTGAAGGCGAAAAATACACAAATAAGAAAAGACGGTTCCGAATTGTCTGTTGAATGAATAATCCGGAACCGTCATATTTTATTTCTTTATTTCTTTAGTTCTATCCTGTCTATACGGCAGGAAGGAATGGTAACGCTACCGCCCATGATGGTTTCATATGTATAGATACCTGTACAAGTGCCATAGACTGTAACTTTATCATCTTCCAAGATGCGTTTATAGTCGCTCGGGGCAGTGTAGGTACAATAGACAACGTTATCGTAATTACCCTTTGAAGAGATACGGAAGGCAATGTAGTTGCCACTTTCCATCACTTGGAGCACCTTACCCGAGAAGGTTATCAAATCGCCATTGTGAGCATCTGGGTCACGAGCGACAGCTTTGTAATCCAGTTTATTGTAGACCTTGGATTTTGGTGCATCACTGGAGAACAGCGCTTTGTAGGTCGCCTCATTTACTACGCCAGTAACAGGTAGGTTGGCTTCCTTCTGAAAGGCTGAAACTGCTGCTGCTGTTCCTTTGCCAAAATCACCGTCCACACTACCATTGAGATAGTTCAAATCCTTCAGGCGCTGTTGGATTTCTTTGACATCATCACCCTTGCTTCCCTTTGACATTTCCGCAAAAGGCGTCGGCTCTGGGGTCGGGATGGGTGTAGGAGTTGGTTCAGGTGTGGGCGTGGGAACAGGCGTGGGGGTAGGTTTTGGAGTAGGCGTAGGTTCGGGAGTTGGTTCAGGCGTTGCGTTTATTTCAATCAGCATGGCTTCTATCTCTTCATCGGAAGGAACTTCTCCATTGATATAAGAGCCGCTATCTGCGTCTATCGCGTCCAGTTGGTCCTCATAGAGATTCCATATTCCTGAATCCTCCAACAATTTACCCATTTCAATAATGTCCTTCATTTCATTGATATCTATAGTATCGATTTTCTTAGCAACAGCGCCGTCTTTATTTTTCCATCGAATAGCTATTTCCTTTGCAACGGGAAGAACTTTTAAAAAATTCCTAAGAGTTCTTCCTCCAAATACATAGTATGTATCACTATTTTTATTTATTGGGGATAGGTTTTCAAATGAATACACTGTTTCATCCAGTAAAATTTGGATTTCGGAAATAGAATAAGCAACTTTACTGGAATTGGCAACCCATGCTCGTAATTCTGGAGAATAGTTATTATCAATATTCCATAAACCGAATCTTATTGCTATCCAAAATGTATCTTCTTCACAATAGGAATAAAGATACCAATCCTTATCAAATTTATCGTAATTATAAAAAGGGCTTTTCTCTATTAAGTTAAAATCGAGTATTTCTGTTATGGGCACTTCCGTTGGCACTGGAGTTGCTTCAAGCGCTGATTCCATGATACCAACGATCGAACTAAGGAAATCATTACCACTATTATCGGGTGCCGGTGTAGGTTCAGCGGTACAGCAACAAACAGTTGACATCAAAGAAACTATAATCACGCAAATAACGAGCAAACGTATTATTCTCATTGAATAGAGCCCCCTTCTACGTAATGTAAGATAACTCAATTGTTTGATATGGCTTTGGAGAATAGTAAATTAAGTTCTTAGTCTCCAACATAAACACTTACGCAACAAACATATACATTCCCCCCCAATGTTTCACTTAATAAACTATCAGTTTCATTATACAATAGTAAATCGAAAATTACAATAGTATATCGGCATACAAACCCAGATTTCCTTCCAAAGCTGAATCTCATTCCAATTCCACCATCTATCCCATGGAGGTGAGACCATGAGAAAATACACCACATTCGCAGAAATTGAAGCGTTGCTTGGGACCACAATCAATCTTCGCGGCGAAACCGTCAAATCCATCAGCGCCGCTACAGGCATTCGCGCCGATACCCTCTACAAGTGGAAGACTACCGAAGTGCACCTGTCTCCACCTAAAGCAGACACCCTTCTCCTATTCTTCGTGGAGAATGAGCTGAATCGGTTGGATGTCAGCGAGCTTGTTGAAGCATTGAATCAGAATAGTAGATAAGGATGGATTTTGAATCTTGATCGAAAAACAATCCGCGAGGCTTCACAGCCTCGCGGATTTTCAAGTACCGGCGATCGGATTCGAACCAATGACACTCCGGGTATGAACCGGATTCTCTAGCCAACTGAGATACGCCGGCATATAAGCCAACCACGGTATCCCATGATTGGCGATGGTTGCGGGGGAGGGATTTGAACCCTCGACCTCCGGGTTATGAGCCCGACGAGCTACCGGACTGCTCTACCCCGCGACAGCGCGTTTCGTTCAACGCAAGGGTTATTATAGCATAGCGGGGAGGAACTGTCAAGCGATTTTCGAGATTTCACAATTTCTTATCAGGACCACCGCAACCGTTTGCCATGGCGGGCCGGCATGTCGGGGAGGTGTCGGGGCAATGTCCAAGCGGCCTTCACGTACCGCCGACCGCGGGCATACTTGCGCCAGGGAGCCATCCGGCGCGCGGCTTGAAAGATATATTTCACCAAATCGGTAAAACGACACAAAAACAACCCAAATAACGAAATTAATAGTTGCGGAATCAGGTATAAAACTATATAATGTAATAAAATGGATTGCGTATGCCATGAAAAGCAGGGGGAGATGCGCGCTGTCAACGCAGACCCGGACGTCATAAATGTGTTCAAGCGTACCGGCCTCCATGGGGCCCTGGTTAACCGGTGAGGCGTATGCGCCGCGACGCCGGCGAAGCGCGACAAACGACAGGGGAACAGCGACATGGACGATACCTTACTCGTGTTATTGCTCACGGTGATTGGCTTTTTTGCGGTCATACTGAGCCTTGCCGTGAGCAAATCCACGAACAATAAGATTATTGGCGTATGCAGCGCCGTCGCCATCGGCGTGGGCATATTTTCCTACAGCTACGGCTACAGCTACCAGGCGGGGTTTTCGTTTTCCATTGTGATAAAGGCGCTGCTCATGGTGTGCCGCATGTTCAGCGGCGGCAACGACTTTGACGCCATAAAGGAGACGCCGTTGTTCCGGAACGATTTGATGGTGACGCTGTTCTGGGTGGGCCATTTCATGGCCTTCTACATGACGGCCAGCACCGCCGTCAAGCTGATCGGAGAGCGCATGCTGAAGACCCTGCGCACGCGCATGCTGCGCACGGGCGAGATTTGCCTGATCTACGACGCCACGCCCGACACCGTTCGCCTGGCCGGAACGCGGAAAAGGAAGCGGCCCATCGTGCTGGTGTCGGAGCATTCCGACACAATCACCGGCGCGCTGGCGGATTCCCTGGGCGGCGTCGCGTTCGACGGCGGCAGAACCGCCTGCGCCGACGAGAAGTTTTTGAAGACGATCGGGGTGAAGGGCTCCCGCCGGCGACTGGACATCTACTGCCTCGGCGACGATCCGACCCGGAACGTGCGCTACGCGGAAGCGCTGCTGTCCGCCCTGGAGGCCCGGGAGGTCGATCCCAGCGTGACGAGCCTGTTCCTGCTGGGGGTCCCCGAGGATCGCGCTTCGCGCATGCTGGCTGCGGACGGGCGCTATGGCTACGGCGAGCTGGTCGCCGCCAGCCGATACGATCTGATCGCCCGGCTGATTTGCGAAAAGCGGCCCCCCTGGAGCTTCATTCGCTGCGACGGCAGCGGCAGGGGGTTGAATGATCTGCGGGTGTTCGTGGTGGGTTTCGGCCAGGTCGGTCAGGCGGCGCTCAAGCTGATGGTCATGGACGGGCAGATGGAGGGCAGCAGCCTCCACGTCGAGGTGTTCGACCGGCGGATGGAAGAAGAAAGGGGCTATTTCGACGTCTGCTATCCGCAGATGCTCAGGCACTTCGGCATCGTGCTGCACGCCGCTTCCGCGAATTCCACCCTGTTCTACGAGCGGCTGGAGCAGGCTTCGCCCAGCCTGATCGTGCTGTGCACCGGCGATCAGGGGCGCAACATGGAGATCGGGCAGATCATCTACCGGAAATACGGCGAGAGCGGAAACCGGCCCTGCATCATACAGTGTACGCCGGATTCCGTTTTGGTCGAAGAGCAGGAATACCACCTGACGCAGTTGGATGTCCACCAGCTGGATCGTGCCGCCA
Source organism: uncultured Eubacteriales bacterium (assembly GCA_902778995.1). Lineage (GTDB taxonomy): Bacteria > Bacillota > Clostridia > Christensenellales > Aristaeellaceae > UBA2862. The sequence continues at coordinate 10,725 of CACYZW010000052.1, read as the reverse complement.
TGATGCTGAACCACGCCTATTGCGCCGGCGATTCCCCCGAGGCGGACTGGAGGCGCTGCGACCCGTTCGGGCGCGCCAGCTGCCGGGCTGCTGCCGCCTTCGTTCCCGCGCATCTGTACGCTGCGGGCATCACCCGTGAGGAGGCGCTGGAGGGAAAGTGGCCCCCTCCGCCGGAGGTATTGGAAAACCTGGCCCGCACGGAGCACAGGCGCTGGTGCGCGTTTCATCTGGCGCTGGGGTACGCGCCGATGGACGCGGCGGAGCTTCAGGAGCGCTGCGAGCGGTACCGCCTGGGCGAGATCGTGAACATCGTAAACAACGCCGCCGGGGCGACCAACGCCTGCCTGGTTCCCTGGGAACAGCTGGACGAGCTGTCCCGGCTGGTGAGCGAGGTCACCGGCAAACCGGTGGATTACAAGGCGATGGACAGGAACAATGTGCTGGCAATCCCGGATGTGCTGCGCCAGGCCGCGCAGGAGGGCGCGGCGGCGAAGGGCAAATAGCATCGGCTGGGTCACCACGGCCCGGATTCATACGGGCTGATGACACACATAATAAAGGACAGAAAGGAAGTATGAACAATGGCCAAGACATGGGATGAGAGACTTGCTGAACTCAGCGTCAAACTGGATGAATTGAGCAAGAAGGCTTCGGACGCGTCCGAGGACGCCAAGATCTATCGGGAGCTTCGCAAGGAAGCGATCCAGGACAAGATCAGCACGGTGAAGGGCGACGTCGCCGCGATGCAGGAAAACGCCCGCCTCGCCGAGGAGGAGCAGAAGGGCAAGATCAGGAGCGCGCTGCTCAAGGCGCGCATGACGGCCCAGGCCAAGCACGAGGATCGCAAGGATGCCCGCGACAAGAAGCGCATGGAGTTTTACATCGACGAGGGGATCAACTACATCCTCGATTGCTACGATGCGGCTGCTTTCCTGATTGCCGATGCGGAGCTGTCGATTCTTGAGGTTGCCGACACGCTGAAGGAGTACGAGGAGCGCTTTGGCGGCGAAACCAAGGATTAATGCCCGGCTCGCCATTCCCCGGGCGGGCGGACGCCGTCCGTCCGGGGCACCCCCGTATGCGCAGGGGCCGGTTCAACGGCGCATACAGTTTATGACAGGGAGGAATAGGAAATGCTCTTTCAGGAACTGGGCAAATTGAAGCGATCGTCGATCATGACCGCGATCATTCTGGGCGCGGTCGGCATCGTGATGATCATGTGCCCTGCGCAATACGTGAACGCGCTGGTTTCCACGCTGGGATACGGCATGCTCGTACTCGCCACGGTTTGGGTGCTGAATTTTCTCGCAAGCAAAAAGACGCTGATGAGTTACATCTATTTGACCGGCGCGCTGATCATAGCGCTGCTGGGCATCGCCGTGCTGGTCTTTGACAACATCGTGCTGTTCATCGGCATCGTGTTTGGACTGGTGCTGTTGGGCGACGGTATAACCACCCTCATCAGCACATGGACCTATACCCGGCGAGCCCAGCGCAAGGGTTGGTGGCTGTTGATTGTGCTCTCCGTGCTGATGATCCTCTGCGGCCTGGTCTTATTGATCAATCCGTGGTGGAACGAGCCCACCATGCTGTTTGATGTCATTGGCGTCATGCTGCTGTTCTCTTCCGTAGTGAGCATCGTGCGCCTGATTTTCCTCTGGCCGATCAAGAGCGAATAAGGAGGGCTGAACGATGGAAAACAACAAGGACAGGGATATGACGCAGGCGCCGGCGAACGACGCGCTGGAAAACGAGATGAAGGTTCAGGGCCCGCAGCCCGGGGAGGCCGAACCCAGGCAGAGCGAGGGCGACAGGCGCAAGACCCGGCTGGCTGAGGCCGAGCGGGCGGTGGCAAAGGCCAAAGAGGAGATCGCATCGGGCAAGAAGCAGTTCTCCAGGGCCAGTAAGGAAGCCGCCGAAGCCAGGAAGACGCTGGCTGCCCAGAAAAAGCAGGCCAGACAGGCCGAGTTGAACGAAAAGAGGCAGAAGCGGCAGGAGGCTGTGGTGAAGAGCAAGGAAGATTTGCACATGGAGCTGGAGCGTCGCAAGGCACAGCTGCAACACACCACTGCCGAGATGAGCGAAAAGCTGAAGCAACTGCTCTCCGGCGAGATAAAGGCGATAAAGCAGCGCGAGAAGACGCGCGCCGCCGAGATACTCGCCGTATTCGCCAAGCACAATTTCTATGCCAACGGCTTCACGCCCCTGGAGCTGCGCACCACGCTGGAGGATCTGGGCCCCACCTACGTGAAGATCGGCCAGATCATGTCCAGCCGTGTGGACATGCTGCCCGCCAGCTACTGCAAGGAGCTGGAAAAGCTCCGCCAGAACGTGAAGGAGCTGGACCCGGAGATTGCCAAGGCGGTGATCGAGCAGGAAACGGGCAGGAAGATCGACGATATCTTCCTGGAGTTCAGAGACAAGCCCCTGGGCTCCGCCTCCATCGGACAGGCGCACTACGCCGTGCTGAAGGACGGCACGAAGGTGGTTACAAAGGTACAGCGCCCGCTGATCGCGGAGATGATGCGCGAGGACTTTGTGCTGCTCAAGAAGCTGGCTACGATCGTGAACACCGTCGGCGAGGGGGACGGGGACGGCGAGCAGATGATCGACCTGTTGTCGGTGATCGAAGAGCTGGAAAAGGTGGAGGATGAGGAGCTGGATTTCCGCGTGGAGGCGGAGAACACCCGTTTCTTCAAGGAGAACTGCATCGATGACGAGGAAAAGATCAGCTGTCCCACGGTCATCGACGATCTGACCACCGAGCGCCTGTTTACGATGACCTTTGTGGATGGCTATTCCATCTCCAAGCGGGATCGCATCGTTGAGGAGGGCTACGATCCGGAGCAGATCGGTTCCGTCATCCTCGACAACTACCTGCACCAGGTGCTGGACGTGGGCACGTTCCACGGCGACCCCCATCAGGGCAACATCATGATCAGCCACGGCAAGCCCATCTGGATCGACTTCGGCATGATCGGCCGCATCACCGACGCGGACGTGAACCTGTTGCAGGCGCTGATACTGTCCCTGATCGAGCGGGATCTCGATACGCTGGTCAATTCCATCATGGGCATGGGCGCGACCTCGCCCAAGACCGACCGCAACAAGCTGATGGCGGACGCGGACATGATGTTCGACAAGTACATGAACGTCACGAACCTGAACGAGCTGGATCTGTCCACGCTGCTGGAAGAGATCATGAACCTGGCGGACAAGCATCACATCTCGCTGCCCGGCAAGTATACGATGCTGGTGCGCTCCATCGCCACCATCGAGGGCGTCATCGAGCAGCTCTGCCCGGAGCTGAATCTGTTCCAGCAGATTACCGACAAGCTGATGGAGCGGGTGAAGAAGAATTTCGACGTGAAGCAGGAGCTCATCGCCACCGGCAAGGACGCCCTGGAGCTGACCAAAAAGGTATCGAAGATGCCCGGCCTCGCCTACGACGCGCTGAACAACGCGGTCAAGGGCCGTTTGAAGATCAATTTTGAACTGACAGGCTACGAGGAGATCCTGAAGAGCCTCGGCGATACCGTGAAAAACGTGGTGCTGGCGCTGTTTGCCTGCGTGATGTTCATCGGGTCGTGCATACTGACCACGACGGACATCCAGCCCATGACCAAGAACGGACAGCCGCTTATCGCTGCGGTCGGACTGATGTTTTCCATAGCGCTGGCGATCTTTACGGTAATGAAAATGAACAAAAAGAAGAAATAGCCATGTCGGTGCATTTGGGGGCGGCGCGCACTGTCGCCCCCGATTCTGTGGCGGGGCGCTCGCCCTGCGCTTCGTCGGCATCGTCTTTCCCTTCGGATATTTCGCCCCGGCGACCCGCCGGTACAGTAGCATAAGTCGGATTGGAGGAATTTTCTTGAGCGATATCTACAGACTTGCAAAGCCGAGAAAGAAGGGCCTGTTGTCCCTGCTGTTCAGCCGGTTCTTTCTCATCGTGGTGCTGCTCATCGTGCAGGTGTTTCTGATCATCAAATTTTACGGCTGGCTGGGGAATCGGCTTCCGTTTTTCTCGGTGATCACCATCCTGTTCACCGTCGGTGGGGTGATCTACCTGTTCAACAGCAGTATGGATTCCTCCGCGAAGCTGACGTGGATGTTTATCATATCGCTGATGCCGATCACCGGCGTCGCCCTGCTGGCGTTCACGCAGTCGAATTTGGGGCACAGAAGCGTCCAACAGCGGGTGAATGCGCTGATCGAACAGACGCGCGACGCCATCCCGCAGCCCGAAGCCCCGCTGAAGGCGCTGGCCGGGGATGTCGCTGGAACGGACGACCTAGTGACCTTCCTGAACCGAAGCGGCCGCTTTCCCGTGTATGAAAACACGGAGGTCACCTACTTCCCGCTGGGCGAGGACAAGTTCGCCGCCATGCTGGAGGAGCTGAAAAAGGCGGAGAAATTCATCTTCATGGAGTATTTCATCATCGAAGAGGGCTATATGTGGGGCAGCATCCTCCGCATACTGGAGGAGAAGGCGAAGGCCGGCGTAGACGTGCGCGTGTTGTACGACGGCATGCTGGAAATCTCCCTGCTGCCATCGAACTACTGCGAGCTGCTGGCGGAGCACGGCATCAAAGCGAAGGTGTTTGCGCCGATCCGGCCGATCGTGTCCTCGCACTACAACTACCGGGATCACCGCAAGATACTGGTGATCGACGGCAAGGTGGCCTTCAACGGCGGCGTAAACCTGGCGGACGAGTACATCAACCGAGTGGAGCGCTTCGGGCACTGGAAGGACACCGCGGTCATGCTGAAGGGCGACGCGGCCAGGAGCTTTACGCTGATGTTCCTGCAAATGTGGAACATCACCGAAAAGGAGCCGCAATTCAAGCCCTGGCTTCAGGAGACGGGCTATGTGCCGGAGCGCCCCTCGGGCTTCGTGATTCCCTTCGGCGATTGCCCCCTGGACGAGGACAAGACGGGCAGGGCGGTGTACATGGACATCCTGAGTCGGGCGACGGACTACGTGCACGTCATGACGCCCTACCTGATCCTGGACGACGAGCTGGAGACCGCCATCAAGTATGCGGCGCAGCGCGGGGTGGATGTGAAGCTGATCCTGCCCGGCATTCCCGACAAGAAGCTGGCCTTCGCGCTGGCCAAGTCCTACTACCAGCGGCTGGTGAACGCGGGCGTCAGGATCTACGAGTACACGCCCGGGTTCGTCCACGCGAAGGTCTTTGTCAGCGACGATAAAAAGGCGGTGGTGGGCACCATCAACCTGGACTACCGGAGCCTGTACCACCATTTCGAGTGCGCCACGTATATGTACAAGACCGATTGCGTCGCCGACGTCGAGCGGGATTTCCAACAGACGCTGGCCAGGTGCAGCGAGGTCACACAGGAAAGCATCAAGAACGAAAAGCCCTTCTACAAGATCATGGGCAGCCTGATGAAATTTGTCGCGCCGCTGATGTAGGGCTTATCGGTTTGAACCGGCGATTCCGAAGCAGGCGCTGTTGCCGCCCCGTCGCGGGTCCCGGCCACAACGGGACCAACCGGCGAGGGGTGGAAGGCCACGTCCGGCGCCTGGAGATGGCCTATACGCTGTTTGAGAGCGATATTTTGAAAGCGCGGTTGGCCGATCCGCCGGAGACTGCAGGTCTCCGGCGAGTCGGCCAACCGCGCATCTGTTTTGTCGGCAATTCAAGAAATCAGCAGGCAGCAGGCGGCTGAAATTCAGCCGTTTGCGGTGTTGCCTTAACCGATCAGCGTCATTTCACCGCGATCTTCACCGTCGCGCGCTTGCCGTTGAAGGTGCTCACGGTGATGACGGCGGTGCCCTTGGCCCTGGCGGTGACCACGCCCTTTTGATCCACGCTTGCGACCTTCGGCCTGCTGGACTTCCAGGTCAGCGCCGAGGCGGTGTTTTTGGGCAGCGAGGCCTTGAGCTTCAGCGTTTTGCCCTTCGCCAGCTTCACCGTGCCGGACTTGTTCAACGTCACCTTGCCGGGGGCCTTTTTGACGGTGATCGTCGCCTTGGCCGTCTTGCTGTTGTGGGCCTTGACGGTGATGACGGCCGTGCCCGGCTTTTTGGCGGTGATGACGCCATCCTTCGACACGGCGGCGACGGCGGGCTTGCTGGACTTCCAGGAAAGGGTGGTATACGCTCCCGAGGGGAAGAGCGTCGCCTTCAGGGTCAGCTTCTCCTTTGCGCCCAGGGTGGCCTTGGCCTTGTTCAACTTGATCTTCGTCGGCGCGGGTTTGACGGTGATGACCGCCGACGCCTTCTTGCCGTTGTCGGTTTTGACGGTGATCTTCGCCTTGCCGGGCTTGAGGGCGGTGACCACGCCTTTGTTTGAAACGGCGGCAATATCCGGTTTGGAGGACGACCAGGTCAAGCGCGTCTCGGCGTCCTCGGGCGTGAGCGTCTTTTTCAGCGTCAGGGTATCGCCCACGGCGAGGGTGGCTTTGGTTTTGGAGAGGGTGATCTTCTTGGGTGGGGTGAGGACGTGGATACCGATGAAATCATCACATCCATTGTCCGTTTCCACATATATCTCCGTTTCACCGGGCTCGACTGCTGTGACCGTCCCAGCCTGATCCACGGTGGCAATGCCCGTATTATCAGAACGCCATGTCAGCTTCGCTTCTGCGTCTGAGGGCTTCAATGCGGTAGAGAGACTATATTTTTTTCCGGGATAGAGCTTAATCGGGCCGGATTGACTGATTTTGATGCTGTCTGGATGAGGATGAAGTGGCTCCACGTTTACCCTAATAGAATCACTCTTATCATTCGCCGTATATACTAAAATCCAAGTATACCCTTCCTCAACTGCGGTGACGATGCCGTTATTGCTGACGGTGGCAATATCTTCATCATCCGAAGACCAGGTCAAAACGGATTGAGATTCTTCAGGCGACAGCGTTGTCGTTAAGCTGTACTGATCGCCGGGATGCAGCGTTATCGGGCCGGATTGGTCGATCTTGATGCTTTCCACTTCCGGACGGATGACTTCCAACTCTATGAATGCCGTACCGCTATCCGGGGTGGAAGCAGTTATGGTGGCCTTGCCCAGCTTATTGCCTTTAATCGTGGCTCCATTTTCGTCAACCGCCTCGATCGATATGACGGAGCTGTCAGACGAAGACCATGCAATGGGCATTTCCACATTTGTTATACTATGATAAGGAATAGTTGTTCCGACATAGATTGTGGCCGTTTCTCCAAGAGTGATCTCTGAATCCTCACTATAGTGATATGACAATACGATATCAGTCGGTTCTGGTACAAAAACCTTTATTTGTGCCGCTCTGCCCTTGCCGTCGGCTGTGTTTACCGCAATGGAAGCAGTGCCCTGCAATAAGCCCTCGATCTTTCCGTCCTGGTCAACCGATACAACCTCCGGATTGGATGAAGACCAAGCCAGCGCCCTCGAAAGATCAGCAGGCTTTTGAGTCGCGCTGAGTGAACAGGACTGGTTGATATACAGGATTAGATCGCCTTCATATACGTTTGAAAGCGGATTATCGATGGTTACAATAGGCGCATTAAAGGGAATGCCAACGCCTTTTGCAAAGCGTTCGGCATAGGAATCCGGTATGCCGCGAATGACGACATTATCGCTGCCGGAAAACGCTTCCCGGTCAATGATGGTTACGCTTGAAGGGATGGTAACGCTCTCCAGGCTGTCACAGTATCCAAACGCACCCTTTTCAATATCGGCGACACCGTCTGGAAGGGTTATGCTTTTTATACTGCCACAACCAGAAAAAGCATTGGCTTCGATCTTTTTTATGCTTGCGGGCAATGAAATTTCCTCAAGGTTATCACATCTATAGAATAATTCAGATGTTATTTTTGTCAGATTATTTGACAGTTGTACGCTGATCAGATTCTCACAATAAGAAAAAGCATCTTCACCAATATCATTTACACTGTCAGGTATTATTACGTTCTTTAATCCAGTACATCCAGAAAAAGCATAGTATCCAATATACGTAACACTGTTGGGGATACTTACACTTTCCATAATGGTGTCATTTTCAAAAGCCCGGTAACCAATCCCCTTTACGCCATCTGGAATGACAACATTCTTGGCAAAGCCGCGATATCTTATCAATTCTCCATTCTCATCAATTTCAAAATCTCCGCTTGCATTGTATGCCGGAGACACTTCTTTGTATTCCACTTCCCCGGGTATCAGAAGCTTGTCCTCCAGACCATCCAAATCAAGGCTATGATGCTCCAACGCAATTGATGGATCATCAAAAGCGTCAAGGCCTTCAATACCTCTCCCTTCCACATCTATTACAAGTTTATTATCGACAGATTCTTCCATGCCGATAACGATCTCATCCTCCGCCACCGTCGCCGGGAGCATGGCGAACAGTATGGCAAAAACTGTCAGCATCAAAATACACTTAAAAAGGCGCATAGAACACACTCCTTAACAAAATAATATTGTTGAATCCATTTTATAACAAATAATATTTGTTGTCAACAACAAGCTTCATGTATCTATCAATAACCCATTTTCATTGTTAAACTGCTCGTGGGGGAGTGATGGAATATGCTGCCGAACTTGAAAATATTGCGCCAGAGGCGAGGAATCAGTCAACAAAAGCTGGCGGATGCCCTCGGCGTTAGCCAGCAGTCCATCAACCACTATGAAAATCACAAAATCGAGCCGGACATTGCTACTCTCATACAAATCGCGGATTATTTTGATACATCTATAGATTATGTGGTTGGGCATACGGAAATTACCCGTCGCATCGAACCCACCTCCGCCTACCACCTGAACGCCGACGAGGGCGACATCATCGACAAATACCGCGCGCTGACCCCGAAAGAGCGGGCCTGCGTGGCCCAGGTGATCGACACGCTGCTGGAAAAGTAGTATCAGACTGTCGTGCCCATGCCTGGACAGATTTGTCTCTTGCATTTCTTTTCGTTTCTGCATATAATGGACAAAGGGGAAGTCCAGGCCGCAGATAATAAGGACGGTTTTTTATGTTGATTGAAGATATTAGAAAACTGGTTACCGAGCACAAAATAAAATGGACCAGTCATTGCGTGAAACAGATGATTGAACGGGATATAAGCAGAGCCGATGTGCTTCACTGTATTAACCACGGAGAAATCATCGAAGATTACCCCAATGATTACCCCTTCCCGAGCAGCCTGCTATTCGGTCATTCCGAGAACAAACGCACGATTCATGTTGTTGTGGGAAGCGACGAAGAAAAAATATACATAATAACCGCGTATATCCCGAACATAATAAAATTTGAAGCAGACCTTAAGACGAGGAGGAAATGATATGTGCATGTTCTGCAAATGCAATACAGTCAAGCCGGGTCTGGATACCTTCATGGCGAACTATAACGGATGCATTCTGATTGTCAAAAACGTACCTTGCGAAGAATGCGAACAGTGCGGCGCAAAGTACTACACGGATGATGTCACGGAAAAGCTGGAACAAATCACAAACGAGGCCAAAAGCCGGATGCAAGAACTCTCGGTAACAGATTATTCCAAGGTGGCATAAAGGATCGATACGCTGCTGGAAAAGCAGTACAAAGCCTCGATTTGGGGCTGTTCCCTTGACTTAGCCCCACTAAGCCTGCGGAAAATCGCCTTGAACTGCAGACAAATCCACTCGAAATTGCACATGCCTCATTTTAGAAACACACTCTAACAGCGCTCAGCCCAACGAAAAAACGGTTATCAGCAGAAATAACGCAGTTCTCCAAAATAGTCCGACCATTTTTCACGAATGAGATCGGCATTGGCCTCGACAACGCGGATCAGCTTGCGAAGTTCAGCGGCGGGTATCTCCGTATGTCGACTGGACAGAATGGCTTTTCCGGATTGTGTCAGCCATACCTTGGTGGCGTTTGCCCGGGGAACGCCCTCGGCGATATGCACGTGAATCGGCTCCAAAGGACGGCCTTCATCAAGCCAAAAGAAAATGACGTATGCGCCGATTTTAATAACCTGCGGCATTGGTGAAGCCTCCCTCCTGGGAGAATTCCAATATCAGGTGGGCGTTGTCATGCAGGATTTTGTCCAGGCTTCGAATATCATCCTCAGAGAAGCCGGCGATGCTCTCCCAGCGATAGGTCGGCAGCCAGCAGACGGCGCTGTAGAACCCGCCCGCCACAGGCTTCTCGAAATAGACCTTCACCGAGCCGTCCGGCTTCATTTCGGAATGGGCGATGCCGGTGTCGTCTGGAAGGGTTAAATAACCGTACATCATGAAAAACACCTCCAGTCTCCACGTCTATTATAGCCTTGGGCGCGATAAAAATCAAGGATAACCGCGAACCTGCTCTAAATGGCAATCATCTGCGGGAATCTTTTCCGCATGGCAGTCGCGCCAGTGTGTAACCTGTCATTGCTTCACTTCGGTCAACGATGCTACGGCATCGCCTCTCTCCGTTCAGCTTCGACAGAACGAAAAATCTACGCCGCACCTGTTCATCATTCAGAACAGGATTAATATGGAAAGATGAAAACGCCCCCCGGCTCCTGTGAACCGGGGGACGTACATAGGGGTCGATCGATCAGACCACGCCCTGGGCATACATGGCGTCGGCGACCTTCAGGAAGCCCGCGATGTTCGCGCCGGCTTCGAAGTTGCCCTCCATGCCGTATTCCTTGGCGGCGTTGGCGATGTTGTGGTAGATGTTGACCATGATGGTCTTCAGCTTGGCGTCCACCTCTTCGGCGGTCCAGCTCAGGCGCTCGCTGTTCTGGCT
>CACYZW010000051.1 GCA_902778995.1 uncultured Eubacteriales bacterium | reverse complement strand
ATCTGTAGGATTTCAGGCAAATCTGGAGGGGGTGGTCTCGGCGGGGGAGCTTGCTCCCCCGTCCGATCGTAACTATTCAGTCCAAGACTGAATAGTTACTTCAATCCTTACTTCACGACCACCTTCACGATGGTCTGCATGCCGTTGTTCGCCATCGCGTACACGGTGCACCTGCCCTTTCCGGTGACACGGGGATGTCTCTCCTGTCACGCTTCCTCGACGGGGCAGTGGGCGTGGGCCCTGACCTGATCCCAGGGCACGACGTAGCCCGCGCCGTGGGCGCAGAACACCGAATCCGGGGTGTCGTCGGCCAATGGATTATAGCGCGCCGCCTCGATGATGGCCTCCGCGTCCCGGCAGGGCGCGTAGTGATCCAATCGGTATTGCAGCTGGCCACGACCGTGGGTGGCGGCCAGGAATTCGTCGTTGTATCGTGAAAACAGCGCCACGGCGGCCTCTCCGGCGACGGTGAAGCGATCTCCCTGCATCTCGGGCGGATCGGTGTTGGCGTACATCCGAACCAGGTCGCCCATTACCCGTCCGTAGCAGTCCGCGGGTGCGCGCAGCGTGAACCGGCAAACGGGCTCCAGCAGCACGCTCCGGGCGTACATCAGCGCGTTGCGGATGGCGCGGTAGGTGCTCTCCCGGAAGTCGCCGCCCTCGGTGTGCTTCAGGTGGGAACGCCCGTGAAGCAGCTGCACCGTCACGTCCGTCAGCGGCGCACCGGTGAGCACGCCCCGGTGCGTCTTTTCACATACGTGGGTTTCGATCAGGCGCTGCCAGTTCAGCGACAGCTCGTCCACATGGCAGAGGGATTCAAAGCGGATGCCGCTGCCCCGTTCGCCTGGAATCAGGCGGAGATGTACCTCCGCGTAGTGACGCAGGGGCTCGTAGTGGCCCACGCCCACGGCGGGAGCGGCGATGGTCTCCATGTACAGCACGCGCATCGGGCCGAACGTCATGTCGATGCCGAAGCGATCCGCCATCAGCTGCCGGATGACCTCCAGCTGTATCCGGCCCATCACGCGCAGGTCGATGCCGCCGGTGTGCTCGTTGACCATGACCGACAGGGCGGGGTCCTCGTCCTCCAGCTGGCGCAGGGCGGCCAACACCCGGTTGGCGGGCATCGCGCTGTCCCAAATCGCGCTGGCGGCCATCATGGGCTCGGTGTGGAAGCGATTGCGCCCGCCGCCTGCGCCGATGATGTCGCCCGGGCGCACCCCGGCCAGCCCCGGCGCGGCGCAGAGCATGCCCGCATCGGCCCGGGGAATTGGGGTGTATTTCATGCCGTTGTACAGGCGCAGCTCATTCGCCCTTGCCGGCCCCTGGGGCGTGGAAAATTCCTCGCGGGGGCGCAGCGCGCCGGAAAGCACCTTGAAGAAGCATATCCTGCCGCCCTGGGCGTCGTGGCGCACCTTGTAGACGAGGGCCCGGAAGGGCCCGCCCTCAAAGCCCTTCCCAACATTGTTTTCCGAGAGGATGCACAGCGCGTCCAGCAATTCAGGCACGCCCACGTCGTTCAGCGCTGAGCCGCTGTAGACGGGGAAGAGCGCCCGCCCGGCCACCTGTCGCCGCAGTCCGTCCAGCCAGGCGTCGGGGCTGTAGTCGTCCGCCATCCACCTGTCCAGCAGCGCCTCGTCGCGCTCGGCCACGGCCTCGATCACCTCTGCGGGCAGATCGCCGCCGTGCCAGCCGGCCATATCCGCGATATCGGCGCTGAGCCGGGCCCTGAGTTCTTTCAATACGGCCTCGACGTCGCACGCGGCGCGGTCGGTCTTGTTGATGAACAGCACCGTGGGCACGCCGTAGGTCTCCAGCAGCGTCCAGAGCGTTTCGGTGTGGCTCTGTATGCCCTCCGCGCCGTTGACGACCAGCACGGCCATGTCCAGCACCGACAGGGCGCGCTCCATCTCGGCGGCAAAATCGGCGTGGCCGGGGGTATCCACCCAAAAGAAACGAAGGCCGTCCCGCTCGAAGACGGCCTGATCGGAAAATATGGTGATGCCCCGCTGGCGCTCCAGCGGGTGGGCGTCCAAAAAGGCATTCCCGTGGTCCACCCGCCCCGGCGCGCGCAACACGCCCGCATAGGTCAGGAGCTGCTCGGAGAGGGTGGTCTTGCCCGCGTCCACGTGGGCCAGTATGCCGATGACGTGGTTTGCGCTCATATTATATTATCTCGGCTTCATGCTCGGCGCGCTTGAGGAGGTTCCACAGGTTCATGCCGGCCAGGTTTTCAAGGGTCTGCTCGCTGTAGCCCCGGTTCCGCAGGGCGTCCAGCAGCACGGGGAAGCAGGAGGGGTCGCTCAGGGACTCAGGAGACGAGTCGATGCCGTCGAAGTCGGAGCCGAAGCCCACCACGTGCTCGCCGCCCAGCGCGCACAGCGCGTCGATGTGGCGCACGACGTCATCCAGCGTCGCGGGGCCGTCGGATCTGAGAAAGCCGCTGTAGAAATTCACGCCGATGAAGCCGCCACGGTCGATGATGGCCTTCACCTGCGCCTTTCTCAGATTGCGGGGCACGTCGCACAGCCAGCGACAGTTTGAATGGCTGGCAATGGGCGGCAGCGCGGCGCGCTCGCAGACGTCCCAGAAGCCCGCCTCGTTCAGGTGGGAGACGTCGGGCAGTATGCCGTAGCGATCCATGGCGCCCAGCAGCTTGAATCCGAAGGGCTTCAACCCCTGCTTTGGGCCCTGGGCGGCGGGATGGCCGATTTCGTTTTCAAAATTCCAGGTCAGGGCGATCATGCGCAGCCGCGCGGCAAGCTGGAATTCCGTCAGGCGTTCCAGCGAGCCCTCCAGCATCTCGCCCCCTTCGCATGAAAAAATGCCCATGGGGGATTGCGGGGGCTGGGCCGGCAGCATGTCCGTCAGCATTGGCGCATCCAGCCAGCTGGCGCCGGCCAGCATCGCCAGGCCGTCGGCATAGGGGGTGCCCTTGGGGCCCTGCCGCCCGGCAAACAGCGCGAAGGTCTGCAGGCCGACCCCGCCCGCCTTAAGCCGCTGGGGGGTCACGGCGCATCTGCCAGGCCGCCTGCCCTTTATGGCGATTTCATACAGTGTGTCGCAATGCGCGTCAGCAACAAACATGTATACCGCTTCCTCTCTTGGGTTTCCCACGAATATAATATATAATAACACAACATTCTCCAAAATGCAATTACTAAGATCACACAAAAAATGCAATGAGGGCGATATGCGCAATAATAACCCATATAATTTACTTGACTTCTTTTTCCATTTGGCATATAATTAGGTTGTCTAACTAATTATTAACCGTTTGAGTCGATCATTTCAGGGAGGGCGGCGTATGGACGCGCTGGGCAACGAGCTGAACCGGCTGCTGGTGGGCACCTATCGCGCCGCGGGCAAGATCGAGCAAATCATGCTGGAGGATCTGTCCGACGGCAAGCTGACGCTGTCGGAGATGCGGCTCATCGAATGCGTGGGCAACGGAAGACAGCGCGGACGCACCGTCACCGAGATTTCCCAGGAGCTGGACATCACCCTTCCGTCGGTCACAGCCATGGTCAAGCGCTTGGAAAACAAGGGCTACGTGGTCAAGCAGCGGGCCGCTTCGGACGGCAGGCAGGTCAACGTTCGCCTGACAGACGAGGGCTTCCACGCCTATGTGGGCTATCTGTACGCCCAGCGCAAGATGATCAACGCCGTGCGCAGCAGCATTCCCGTGGAGGACGTGGGCGTACTGCTGAGTTCATTGAAGGCGTTGAACGGCTTTTTCAGCGAAAAGATGGAGAAACTCAAATAGAAAACAGGAGCGGGGTCCCGTTTTCCGCTTCGGCGACATTCGCAGCGGGACTGTACCGGGAGGACGGATGCTGCCATGCACGCCCAGCTACAGATTCCTGATCTATGTTTAAGGAGGTCGTTCCCTTGAAAATACTTGGCACCGGCAGCGCGCTGCCCAAAAAGGTCGTCACCAATGACGACCTGGCCGGTTTTCTGGATACCAACGACGAATGGATATCCACGCGCACCGGCATTCGCGAGCGCAGAGTGCTGTCGGACGAAACGCTGCAATCTCTGGCGGAGCGCGCCGGCAAGAACGCCCTGGAAAACGCCGGGGTATCGCCGGAGGCAATCGACTTTGTGCTGGTGAGCACCGTCCAGGCGGAGACCATGAGCCCCGCCCTGGCCTGCGATTTGCAGCCGGCGCTGGGCCTTAAATGCATGGGCCTGGATCTGAACGGCGGCTGTACCGGGTTCATCGCGGGGCTGGCCGTTGCGGAGGGCCTGATCGCCTCGGGCCGCGCCCACAAGCTGCTGGTGATCAGCGCCGAGGCGCTCTCCCGCTTTGCGGACTGGACGGACCGGAGCACCTGCGTGCTGTTCGGCGACGCCGCCGGGGCCGCGGTGGTGGGCGAAGGCGAGGGCGTGGAGGACATACGCTTTGGCAGCGAGCCCCGACGGGAGGTGCTCTGCGCCAGTACGCCTCCGGGCAACAGTCCCTTCGCCATCAATCCCGCACCCGCACAATTCCTGAAGATGCAGGGCCAGGAGGTCTACAAGTTCGCCGTGTCCCATTCCTTCCGGGATATCCGGGACATGCTGGACGCTCACAGCCTTGCGCCCGAGGACGTGGATTTCTATGCGCTGCACCAGGCCAACATGCGCATCCTCGAAGCGGTGCGCACCCGCCTGAAGGTGGATGCGGCGCGCTTTCCCCACAACATCGAGCGCACGGGCAACACCTCGTCGGCCACCGTTCCGGTGCTGCTGGACGAGCTGAACCGCGCGGGCAAGCTGAAACCGGGCTGCCGGGTGATCCTGAATGCCTTCGGTGCGGGCCTGTGCACGGGCACGGCGCTGGTCAGGTGGTAGGCGGAAGACCATATCGACGTTCCAGGCGGCGCCGACGCCGACCGGGGAAACCATGTGCTTCACCGCTGCGGCGGCCTGAAAGCCACCGCAGCATGAACCAATAAATCAAATACTGTTTCAGGAGGAAAAAACCATGAACGAAGTTTATCAGAAGATCGTTGACATCATCGTGGACGCCAAGGGCATCGATCCCGATACCATCCACTACAGCAGCACCTTCAAGGACCTGAACGTGGATTCCCTGGACATCGCCGAGATGACCATGACCCTTGAGGACGAGTTCGGCATCACCATCGAGCTGGAAGAGGGCGTCAACACCGTGGAGGACCTGGTGAACCTGATCGTGAAGAGGTTGAAGGCCTGATGCTGCGCTCGAGGATTTGCGAGGTCATCGGCATACGCTACCCCATCTTCCAGGGCGGCATGGCCTGGGTGTCCGACGCGAAGCTGGCGGCGGCGGTTTCCAACGCTGGCGGGCTGGGCATCATATCGGCCATGAACGCGGATGAGAGCTACGTGCGCGAGCAGATACGCCTTTGCCGCGGGCTGACGGACAAGCCCTTCGGCGTGAACATCATGCTGATGAGCCCCCATGTGGAAGCCGTGGCGAAGCTGGTGGCCGAGGAGAAGGTGCCGGTGGTGACCACCGGCGCGGGCCTGCCCGGCAAATACATGCCCGCCTGGATCGAGGCGGGGATCAAGGTCGTGCCCGTGGTGCCCTCCGTGGCCATTGCCCGCAGGGTGGAGCGCGGCGGGGCCACCGCCGTGATCGCCGAGGGCACGGAGTCCGGCGGGCACGTGGGCGAGCTGACCACCATGGCCCTGGTGCCCCAGGTGGTGGATGCGGTGAAGATTCCCGTGCTGGCCGCCGGCGGCATCGCCGACGGGCGGGGCATGGCCGCGGCGTTCATGCTGGGCGCGGAGGGCGTGCAGTGCGGCACCCGCTTCCTCTCCGCCTACGAATGCGGCATCCATCCCAACTACAAGAAGAAGGTGCTGGACGCCCGGGACATCGACACCCAGGTGACCGGCCGCAGGCTGGGCCATCCGGTGCGCGCCCTGCGCAATCCCTTCGTCAACAAATTCGCCGAGCTGGAGCGCGACCCCGGGGTCACCGATGAGGCGCTGAGCGCCTTCGGCACCGGCGCGGTGCGCAAGGCCGCCGTGGACGGCAACCTCCAGGAGGGCAGCTTCCTGGCCGGACAGATCGCCGCGCTGGTGAAGCGGGAGCAGAGCGCGCAGGAGATCGTCGAGGAAATGGTTGGCGAATGCGAAGCGCTGCTTGGCAGGGCGGGGGAGCGGATCGAGTGAGAGCTGAGTATTAGAGTCTGTTTCTAAATTCCTTGACTTAGCCCTGCTAAGCCTGCGGAAAATCGCCTTGAACTGCAGGCAAATCCACTCGAAATTGCACATGCCTCATTTTAGAAACACACTCTAATTTGCCTGCGAATGAGCGCCTGTTGCTCTGCCAGACAAATTCCGTCAGGAATGCCTGCCATCGTGCTCAATGGTCAATGCTCGATCGTCCATCTGCATAATTTCAAAAAATCTGTATAGACAAACACGGAGGTATACGACCATGAACGGCAAGGTTGCGCTCGTTACCGGCGGGGCGCGGGGCATTGGCCGCGCCATCGCGCTGAAGCTGGCCGAGGAGGGCGCGGACATCGCGATACTGGACGCGGGCAGCCTGGAGCTGTCCGAGCAGACCGCCGAGGAGATTCGCGCGCTGGGTGTGCGCGCCTTCGCCGCGCGCTGCGACATCACCGACTATGAACAGGTGACCGCCGCCGTGGCCCAGGTCAAGGAAGCGCTGGGTGGCGTGGACATCCTGGTAAATAACGCGGGCATCACCCGCGACAAGCTGGCGCTGCGCATGTCCCCCGAGGATTTCGACGCCGTGCTGTCCGTGAACCTGAAGGGCACCTTTCTGATGATCAAGGCGCTGTACGCAGACTTCATGAAGAAGCGGGCGGGCAGGATCATCAACATCGCGTCCATTTCGGGCCTGATGGGCAACGCGGGCCAGGCGAACTACTCCGCGTCCAAGGCGGGCGTGGTGGGCCTGACCAAGACCATCGCCCGGGAGCTGGCCAGCCGGAACGTGACCTGCAACGCCATCGCGCCCGGCTTCATCGAGACGCCGATGACGGCCAACATGAACCAGGACGCGCTGGAGGCGGCCTGCAAGAGCATACCGCTGCGCCGCATGGGCAAGCCCGAGGACGTGGCCAATTTGGCGGCGTTCCTGGCCAGCGACGGCGCGGGCTATATCACCGGCAGCGTCATCAATGTGGACGGCGGCTTCTTCATGCGCTGACCGATTTCGAGAGGTTTTTATGAAACGTGTAGTAATCACCGGCGCGGGCGTCATTTCCCCTGTGGGCAGCGGCGCAGCGACGTTCTTTGATAATCTGACCAGGGGCGTGTGCGGCATCGGGCCGATTACCCGATTCGACACCGAGGGCTATAAGGCGAAGCTGGCCGCCGAAGTCAGGGATTTCGACCCCGAGGCCGTGGGCATCGACCGGGCGCAGGCCAAACGCACCGACCTGTTTGCACAGTACGCCATGGCGGCGGCCCTGCAGGCCGTGGAGGACAGCGGCATCGAGGGCAGCGTGGCGCCGACGCGCTTCGGCGTCTATGTGGGCAGCGGCATCGGCGGCATGCAGACCTTTGTGCAGGAGACCGAGAAGCTGCTGAACCGGGGCCCCTCCCGCGTGTCTCCGTTCTTTGTGCCGATGATGATCGGCAATATGGCGGCGGGCAACATCGCCATTCGCTTTCACGCCCAGGGGCCCTGCCTGCCCGTGGTGACGGCCTGCGCCACCAGCAGCCACGCCATCGGCGAGGCCTTCCGGGCGATCCGGTACGGCCACGCCGACGCCATCATCGCCGGTGGCGCGGAGGCGACGATCATCCCCCTGGCCGTGGCGGGCTTTTCCAATATGAAGGCCCTCAGCGAGAGCGAGGACCCCAACGCGGCCTCCCTGCCCTTCGACGCCCGGCGCGGCGGCTTTGTGATGGGCGAGGGCGCGGGCATCGCCGTGCTGGAGGAATACGAGCACGCCGTCAGCCGCGGCGCGAAGATTTACGCCGAGGTCTGCGGCTACGGCAATACCTGCGACGCCTACCACATCACCGCCCCCGACGCCGAGGCCGTGGGCCCGGCCAACGCCATCCGGCTGGCGCTGGATGAGGCGAACTGGCAGGGGGAAAGCCTGTATATCAACGCCCATGGCACTGGCACGCCGATGAACGACAAGGTGGAGACCCTGGCCATCAAGAAGGCCCTGGGGGAGGAAGCCGCGAGGGCGGTGCTGATCAGCTCCACAAAGTCCATGACCGGCCACATGCTGGGCGCGGCGGGCGGGGTGGAGGCCATTGCCTGCGCGTTCGCGCTGAAAAACGGCGTCGTGCCGCCCACCATCCACCTTTCAGAGCCCGACCCCGAGTGCGACCTGAACTATGTGCCCAACGCGGCTGTGAAGGCGGACATCGAAATCGCGATTTCGTCGTCCCTCGGCTTCGGGGGCCACAACGCGGTGGTGGCATTGAGGAAGATCTGATCTGCCGGAAGGCGCGGAGGTGGGCTATCCCCGGCGCATTCCTTTTGCCCTGATCTGTCCTGTGGCAAATCAGTATGACCATACGATCATCAACGGAGGATTCCAATATGGCTGTCGAACGATTGAACCGCGAGCAGATCGCGCAGATCCTGCCCCACCGGGACGACATGGCGCTGCTGGACGAGGCGGCGCTGCTGGAGGACGGCACCGCCGAGGGCGTCTATCGCGTTCGGGGCGACGAGTTCTTCCTGCGGGGGCACTTCCCTGGCAATCCCGTGGTGCCCGGCGTGATCCAGTGCGAGATCATCGCCCAGGCCTCCTGCATGCTGATGAAGGACGCCATCCCCGGCGGCACGCCCTATTACGCGGGCATCAACAGCGTGCGCTTCCGCCGTCCGGTGCGCCCCGGAGACACCATCACCGTGCATTCCCAGCTGGTGCGCAGCAAGGGCGCGCTGTTTGTGGTCAAGGGCGAGGCGAAGGTGGACGACGAGGTGTGCGCCTCGGGCGAGTTCATGTTTATGATAGGGAAATGAAAATGGCGAGGGCGCGGACCGAATGGTCCGCGCCCTCGTCATTCAGACCGCTGACAAAGGCCGCAAACGCAGCAAATCCTACCAAAGGAAGAAGATCGGAAGGATTTTCTGCTTGCCGTGTTGGCGTCGCCTGCAAAATGCGGTCATTTACGACGGGGTAAACTCCCTTTTTTGCAGGCTCGCCGCCTCGTCATTTTCCCTATCTACAGCTTTTCCCGCATCTGCCCTATATAATCCCCGTCGATCATGCTGTAGCGGTCCTCCGGTGGATAGAGGGCCCCGCCGAAGAAGATGTCGCGGTTGGCGGCGGTAGAGGTGTCCATGATCTCCTTGAAGCGGGCCACGTGAATCTGTCTGCAGCCGGTGGCCTCCACGATCCTGTCCACGTTTTTCAGGTTCACGCCCGCGCCGGGCATGATTTCGATTGCGCCCTGGGCGAAGTCCACCATTTCGCGGATCACGTCGATGCCGTAATACACATCCGGCGCAAGACCGCTGGTCAGCACCCGGTCGATGCCGATTTCAATCAACTGCCCCAGCAGTCTTTTCCAGTCGGCGCACACGTCGATGGCCCGGTGAAACACCTTGGTCCTGTTCCCGGCGATGCGGGCCAGTTCCCTTGTGCGCGGCGCGTCCAGCGTTCCGTCGGCATTCAGGAAGCCGAACACAAGGCCGTCGCTGCCGCATGCCAGCAGCTTCTCGGCGTCGGCAAGGGCGGTCTGGTATTCGGCTTCGGTGTAGCAGAAGCCCGCCTGACGCGGGCGCACCATGGTCATGACGGGCAGGCTTGACAGCCGCTTGGCGGTGATCAGCTCGCCGATGGAGGGCGTGAGGCCGCCGAGCAAGAGGCAGGAATTCAACTCGACGCGGTCCGCGCCGCCCCTTTCGGCCTGCAATACGTCGTCCACGCTGCCGCAGCACACCTCCAGCACATATCGGTTCATCGCGGAAAGCTCCCTTCGGAACGCTGTTGGGTCCCTATTTTGAATAATCGCCGTAGATTTCCCGGTAGTGGGAGGGCGTGCAGTTCCGCACGCTGCGGAACACGCGGTTGAAGGTGGCTACGCTGCCGAACCCCGCGCTGATGGCGATTTCCTGTATGGGCTGGCGGGTGTGAATCAACAGGCTTTCAGCCATGGCCACGCGCTTGTTGCGCAGGTATTCCGAAAAGGATTGGCCCAGCTGCTGCTTGAACATGCGGGAGAAATAGCATCGCGAAAAGCCGGTGAAGGCGCTCACGTCGCCCAGAGTGATGTCCCGCATGTAATTCTGGTCGATGTAGAGCCTCGCGCTGTCCACGATCTCCGGGTCGATGCGCTGGGTGCGCGTATCGTAGCTGCTCAGCTCCCGGGCCATGTTGAACTGGCCCAGGGACACATACATCTGCAACAGATAGGAATAGCACATGGAATTCCACAGAAATTCCCGCCGCTCGTAGCAGTTGACCACCTGCATCAGCAGCGCGCGCACCGCGCTCTGCAGCTCCGGCTGGTTCGTCAGGTAGATGGGGGATTTGAGCATCTCGTCCACCAATTGCATGTCCCGCATGCTGAAGAGGTTGTCGGGCTCGAAGAGCAGCAGGTAACGGGCGCTGCCCTCGCCCATCGAAAGGCCGTGTATGGCGTTGGGCGGCACGATCAGCAGCTCGTCCGACTGCACCCGATAGGTTTCGTCGTCCACGGTGTAGACCACCTCGCCCCGTATGGGCATGATGATCTCCACCGCCGAATGACAGTGGCTGTCATAGGTCCAGGGCGTTTGGGAATACCAGGCCCGGATCGACGAGTGATCGATATAGGTGACGTATTCCTGCTTGCCCTTCAGTATGCGAAAACCGTCGGGGAAGCGGCAGCGGGTCATCACGTCAGCCTGCGCCTTATTATCCATAACCAACCTCCCAGCAAAGCAAAAGACTATCCCATAGCTATTCTATTATAACATAGAAGTAACGCCAATTCAATGCTTTTGGGGAAGAAATACTCAAAAATTGTTGAATGGTTCTCGGATGTTTCAACAAATAACGGGACTGTTTCACTGCATCTTAGAAACGGGTATATGGCGCGTCACCTTGCGACGATTTCACGCTTCATGCCGTGCACATAATACTGTATGACGATGCTCCGCGGGGCATCGGACGCCGCCGTGGTGACCAGCTTCAGATTGACCGTGCCGCTGTCCCGGGCGGCGATATCGGTGCCCTCTCCGGTGACGGCGTAGACCGCGACGTCCCCCGGAGCGCCCTCCGCCCGGATATGCAGCCATTCCGCCGGGAACAGCCCCCGGTTGGTCAGCGTCACGTTGATGTCCACCAGCGTGTAGGGGGCGGGATCCTCCGACAGCCCGCCGCCGCTCATGATCTGCGGCGCGGCGCCGGCTTCAATCAGCGCGCGAACGGCCCCGAAGGCCTCCGGATAATCTGCGGCAGGGGCGCTCTGCGCCGCAACCTCGCTGCGCAGCGTGCCGCCAAGATAAAACCAGGCGGCAAAGCCCAGCAATATGACCAGCAGTATGGACAGTGCGGCGGTGAGCTTACGCATGGGAAGAAGCCTCCGATAGACGTGGGAATGGGTTGGTTCTGTACCACTGCTTATTATACCAGAAGTTCGTTAAGGATATACCGCACAATCGAATGACGCAGTAACCAGAGGAATCTCGGGCGATTGCCAGCGGGCCCTGAACGCTGTGCGGTATTTCCTTAAAGGGTATACCGGGGATGATGGATGCACAGAATGGATGTGACGAAGCGAATGCCTTTCGGCGGTCGTTGCCTTTTGTCAGGAACCATGATAAAATAGTCTCGCTGTATGCAAAAGCACAGGGGGTTGCGATACAGCCCCGCATGACTTCAGACCCGCCAAACGGGCAAGTTCCCTCGGAGAGGGAGGCTTTTGGTGCGTTTTACGCCATTTAGGCTCCCTCTTGGAGGGAGCTGGCTGGCCGTCAGGCCAGACTGAGGGAGTTTTCTCCTGGTGGACTGAAC
Source organism: uncultured Eubacteriales bacterium (assembly GCA_902778995.1). Lineage (GTDB taxonomy): Bacteria > Bacillota > Clostridia > Christensenellales > Aristaeellaceae > UBA2862. The sequence goes on along the minus strand of CACYZW010000051.1, from coordinate 17,381 downwards.
AGATACAGATATTATTAAGGAAACACCGCACAATGCTCATCTTGACTTGCCGCCAGCAAGCCTTCGAAATCTGCAGTTTGCAATCGACTAAAATTCATCTCGTTACTGCACGACTCGATTATGCGGTATTTCCTTAATACCACGCTGTAAACAGGGAGGAATGCCTGTGGCTTTCGTCAAGGAGATCGCGAGGGATGTCGTCGGCATCTATTTGAGCAAGATGATCCCCCGCGCTTCGGCGGCGCTGTCCTATTACCTGACCATGACCATCTTTCCGATGATCATCTGCCTGTACGCGCTGTTCGGCCAGAACTATCAGGTGGCGATGAACATATTCAACTATCTGGAGCGGTTCCTGACCCCCTCGGCGGCCGAGCTGATCAAATCCTTCCTGATGCATGTCGCAAGCAGGAGCGGCAAAACGGTGCTTGTGGCGGCGATCACGATGCTGGTGCTGTCCGCTTCCGCAGCGATTCGCGTATTGCAGGGGACCATCGGCGAAATGCAGGGCGGACACCGCTTCCGCGCTCTGCCGGACTTTTTGATCAGCTTCGCACTGGCGGCGGCGCTGGTGTTCGCCGTGTACTTCTCGATGGTGGTGCTGCTGACAGGCCATCGCTTTTTGAGCTGGACGCAGAGCCATTTCTCCATAGAAATCGCGGATGAGTCGTGGAGCAGGGTGCGCTTTCTGTTCCTCGGTGGCATCGCGCTGCTGCTGTTGTGGGGATTATTCGGCTTCACACGCCCCAGAAACGACCGCTATCTGGTGCTGCCCGGCGCGGTGCTGTCGACGGTGGGCATCGTGGCAATGGGCAGCCTGTTTTCCAGGCTGATCGCGTCCTCCACGCGCTATTCGCTGGTATACGGGTCGCTGGCTTCGCTGATTCTGCTGATGATCTGGCTGTATATCATCTGCCAGACGATATTTGTCGGCGCGGCGCTGAACATTGCGCTGAGGGATCACGGCGTCAGGCGTAAACGGCATTCGCAAGCCTGAAAGCCCGGGAATCAAAACCAGGATCAATGAAAGAAGGTCCGGAGCGTTTCCCTTACCGGGCGCGGGCCTTTTGCCGGTCAAAGCATTTTTCCGGGCCGAGATGCGCCCGGATGAATGCCCACACCCCGTCCGTGGAGACGCTCGCCTGGCCCCCTGGCAGGATCAGCGCCCTTTCGGGGCGCACATATAAATAGATGTCGCCCCTGTGCCTGAACGCCGCCCAAAGCCCGTTCCAGGACAGGCTGACGGGCGGCTCTTCTTTTTGGCCGTTGGTGATCTGAACGCCGTCGTCGTCAAGGCGCAGCGTGTAGACGAGGGGCGCGTCCTTCAAATGCTGGCCCGCGACCTGAGCCTCGACCTGTATCGCGTAGAGCCCCAGGTTGACCATCGGTACGGCCAGGCCGAGCCCCATCAACAGGCCCTTGATCCCATCGGACATGGGCAGCCACCCGAACAGCCCCGCAAGGGACGCGGTGATCAACGCCATGGACAAAAGCAGCGGCCAATACCATCGGCGCTGCCGGATCAGGGCGTCGAAGGCGCAATAGCGGCGAAAGCACCGGGCGTCAAGATGGACCGGAATGTGGATCGGCTCCGTCATTTTTCATCCCCCATGCTGATGTACAGGGCCTTCATGCTGGATTCGATGTGGGTGCGTATGGCTTTCTGGACGCGCTCGCTGTCGTGACTCTTGAGCGCCTCTGTGATGGCGGCGTGCTCGATCAGCGTGCTGCGATGGCGATCCAGCGCCCGGGGCTGCTTTTGATGGACGTCGTATTCCCGAATCAGGTGCTGGGGCATGAACACGTACATGAAACGCTCGTACTGGCAGATGAGGGAGCAGATGTTGACGTATTCCATCGTGGCCTTGTGGAAGGCGATGTCGTCCAGCCAGAATTGACTGATGTTGTAGGCGCTGTCGTCCTCCAGCAGGAGCTGCTGCTGGTACAGCGCGTCCTCCATGCGTTCGATGGCGGCGCGGGCGCCGGCGTCGGGATAGTGTCGGGCGACGATGTCCGAGCAATACCCCTCGATCATCATGCGCACATGAAAAGCCTCGATAATATCGGCCTGGGAGGGCGTGTGCAGCGTAAAGCCGCGGTTGGGAATGATGTCGATATAGCGCTCCTGGGACAGCCGGTTCAGCGCGTCGCGTATGGGCGTGCGCGATATGGAGAGCTGGGAAGCCAGCTTGGTCTCGCTGTAAACCCTGTTGAATTCAAGCTCGCCGCCATAGATCATTTTGCGAAGGTGTTCATAGGCAATCGTGTTCAGTGCTTTGTATTCTGACATATGTAAAAACGCTCACTCTCTGCATGTATCGTCTCCGATTTCCCATTATAACATCCTTTTCCCGATTCTTCAAGGAAGAATTGACGCGCGGCGGCGCGGCGCTGGCGCAAAAATGCCTTCCGGATGCCCGTGGGGATAAATGTTAAGCACTGAAACAAATAAAAACTATAAAAATCATATAACCATGCGTTAATTATTAGACTAATTTACATAAAAGATTAAAGTTATAATACGCTGTTGACAAAAACAGATTATGAATCTATACTATAATCAATAACCGGTATACCGGTATATCAATTTAACTGAACAAACAAAACCGAAAAATACGACGCGACAGATCCGGGAGGTACATCGGCATGGCGACGAACAGGTATCTTCAATGGCTTGCCCGAGAGACGGCATCCGTATACTGGCATGACAGCGCCATCGTGGAGGAGCTGGACGAGGCCATCGGCAACGGCGCGGTGGGCATGACGACCAATCCCTTTCTGATCGCCTCCACGCTGAAGGCGCGGCCGGATTTCTGGCGGGAAAGGCTTGAGGGCGTGCCGGGGGATGTGCAGGGCGACGCCCGGGCCGAGGAATGGATCGCCCAGGTGACCGGCTGGCTGGCGAAAAACAAGCTGGCCGCGCTGCGGGGCTCGGGAAAATACGCGGGCTATGTGTGCGCCCAGACCAATCCCTGCAAGCCCGGCGATACCGCCGGCATGATCGAAACTGCCCGCCATTACGCCTCGACGGCGCAGAACATCGTCGTCAAGTTCCCGGCGACCCGGGGCGGGCTGGAGGCCATCGAGGCCTGCGCCGCCGAAGGCATCAACGTGGCGGCGACCGTCAGCTTCACCGTGCCCCAGGTGCTGGCGATGGCGGAGGCATACCAGCGCGGCCGCGACAGGGCCGTGCAAAACGGCGTGGAGCCCGGCATAGGCATCGCGGTGCTGATGGTGGGCCGTTTGGACGACTACCTGCGGGACGTGGCGAGCGACACCCGCGCCCAAGCGGGGGAGTCGGACGTCATCTGGGCGGGCACCGCCGCCATCAAGCGCGCCTACGGGCTGTTCAAAAAGCACAATTACGATTGCGTATTGATGCCCGCCGGGTGCCGGGGCGGCTATCACATTTCCGAGCTCGCGGGCGCGGAGATGGTGATGTCCATAGCCCCCGGCATTGCAAGCGCGCTGTCCGGGGAGAGGGATCTGGTGGAGAAGATCGACAGGCCCGTCGATCCCGCGATTCTCAAACGGCTCAATGACATGGCCGAGTTCCGCAGGGCCTGCGCGCCCGACGGCATGTCCATCGACGAGTTCATCACCTTCGGCGCCTGCAACCGCACGCTGGACCAGTTCGTGTTGATGGGCTGGAACGTGCTGAAGGGGCTCGAGCTGTAACCGACAGGAATTCCAAGCGCCGAGGCGCTTGAAAATAAGGAGGAAAAGAACATGAAGAAACTGCTTGCCACGGTACTTGCCCTGATGCTCGTGCTGGGCTGCACCTCCGCGATGGCGGCGGTGTTCCCCTCTACGCCCACCGTTTACATCGGCTACGGCGCCGGCGGCGGAACCGACACGGCGGTGCGCCCTGTGGTCGCCGCCATGGCGGAATACCTGGGCGAGACCATCAACTGCTCCAACATGGAAGGCGCGAACTCCGCTGTGGCCTGCGACTACGTGCTTGAACAGCCCCACGACGGCACCAGCATGTTCGCGACCGGCACCGGCGGATTCTCCTCTTACCCGATCTACGCCTATTCCACCTCCAGCTGGCAGGATTGGATTTCCTTCCATCCGTACTCCGGCCCCGCGGTGGTGTTCGCCAACAAGGACGCGGGCGTGACCAATACCCAGGAGCTGTTTGACTACATCGCCGCCGGCAACAAGTTCGGCGTCGGCGCCTACGGCAACGGCCCCCACACCCAGTTTGAGGCCATTTGCGCCGCCAAGGGCGCGGCTTCCCCCGAATACAGCCTGTTCGGCTCCTGCGCCGACACTGCGGTTGGCTGCATCGCGGGCGACGTGATGGTGGGCGCGGGCTCCCTGTCCGCCGTCATCGACTACCTGAACGGCGACATGCTGGTGCCGATCTTCGTCACCTGCGCCGATCCCTTCGAGTTCACCGGCATCGGCGTCACCGCGCCCTCCGTGGTCACCGAGGTTCCCGGCACCGACGGCATCCCGAACCTGAACGAGACCTGGCCCATCATGATCCCCCGCGACACGCCGCAGGAGATCGTCGACAAGCTGGTCGAGGCCTTCAACGCCGCCATCGAGACCGACGCCGTCAAGGAATTCGCGGCCTCCAAGGGCTTCAACATCATCGGCCTGACCGGCGAGGAGGCCGACAAGTTCCTGTCCTACTCCATCTCCGGCTACTCCTGGACGCTGTTCAACGCCGGCCTGGGCGAGGGCAACCCCGCCGACTTCGGCATCCCGACGCTGGAGGAGTACAACTGGGATACCGTCAAGACCACCTGCGAGGCTTACAAGTAATCGCGGGACCATCCTGAACGCTGTTTGGGTTTGATTCCCTGGGGCGTCGCGGGCATCGCGCCGCGACGCCCCGCGCTTTTTCGGAGCGTTTTATGCGCTGGAAGGGCCAAACAGTCACGGCAAAGGAGTGAACCGAATGGAAGAAAAGAAGGCGAGAAATGCCGCAAAGGATCTGTTTTGCGGCGTGCTTCTGGTCCTTTTCGGCATCTATGTAATCATTGATTCCCTGAACATGAAGGTCTACAACACCTTCATCGACGCCCCCGGCTTCTTTCCCACGCTCATCGGCGCGGTGCTCGTGGTGCTGGGCGCGGTGCTGGCCTTCATCGGCTTCAGACTCGGCGGCGCGCGGGAGCTGAAGGAGGTCATGAACGGCGCGTTTATCAAGCAGTTCATCACCAGCGATTCCACGATTCGCGTGGTCGTCCTGGTGGCCATGATGGTCGTCTATATCTATGTGCTGCTGGGCCGCGTGCACTTCATCATCGCCACGTCGATCTACCTGATCGCAAACTTTCTGTACCTCAAGGCGACGAAGCAGTGGTGGCTGGGCATCATCATCGCGGTGGCGATGTCCGTGATCGTGTACTATGCGTTCAAGCTGGGCTTCGGCATCAGCATGCCATAAGGAGGTGCGCGGAACATGAGTGAATTTGTGAAGCAGCTCGGCCTGGTCGGCCAGGCGGCGGGCGGCGTGTTCCTGCCGTCGAACCTGCTGATTGTCGCCGGCGCGGTGCTGCTGGGCCTGGTGGTCGGCGCGATTCCGGGCCTCACGGGTACGATGGCGCTGGCACTGCTCATCAACCTGACCTACAAGCTGCCCAGCGACCAGGCGGTGGCCTTCATGCTGGGCGTATACGTCGGCGCGGTTTCCGGCGGGCTTTTCTCCGCCATCATGCTGAACATCCCCGGCACGCCGAACGCGGCGGCCACGGCGCTGGACGGCTATCCGCTGGCGAGAAGCGGCAAGGGCGGCAAGGCGCTGTTCGGCGGCGTATTCGCCTCCTGTCTGGGCACGCTGCTGTCCGTCGTGATCATGATGGTGGCGACGCCGTTCCTGTCGAAGATCGCGCTGAAATTCGGCAAGTGGGAGATGTTCCTGCTGGCCCTGTTCGGCATCACCATCTGCGGCAACCTGTCTGTGGACTGCTCGCCCCTCAAGGGCTGGCTGGCGGGCTTCATGGGCTTTTTCGTGGCGATGATCGGCGTCGAGTCGATCTACAACGCCGCCCGCTTTACCTGGATCGCGCCGCTGCGCAGCGGCGTGGAGCTGATACCCGCCCTGATCGGTATATTCGGCATCGCGGAGGTGCTGACCGTCTTGCAGGACCGAACGCCATTCCAGGTGAACAGCGACATGGGCACGATACTGCCGGACAAGAACGAGCTTAAGATGCTGCTGCGCCCGCTGCTGCGCTCGTCGCTGATCGGCTGCGGCATTGGCGCGATTCCCGGCGCGGGCGAGGACATCGCCGCGTGGCTGTCCTATTCCACCGGCAAATCCAGGGACAAGGACAGGGCCAACTTCGGCAAGGGCAGCTTTGCGGGCCTGGCCTGCTCCGAGACGGCGAACAACGCCTGCATCCCCGGCGCGATGATCCCGATGCTGACGCTGGCGATTCCCGGCTCCACCCAGGCGGCCATGTTCCTGGCGGCGCTGAACCTGCACGGCGTGCAGCCCGGCCCGATGCTCACGGTAAAGGCCCCGGCCTTCATGTACACCGTGGGCCTGACGCTGGCTGTGGCCGCCATCGTGATGGTGGCGCTGGCGCTGGTGCTGACCAAGCCCATGGTCAAGATACTGCAGATCAACCGCAAGGTATTGATGCCCATCATCGTCTCGCTGACGGTGGTCGGCGCCTACGCCTCCCGCTCCAACCTTTTCGACGTGAAGCTGATGCTGGTATTCGGCCTGATCGGCTTCTTCCTGAGAAAGATGAACTTCCCGCTGGCCCCGCTGACGCTGGGATTGATACTGGGCCGGACGGCAGACACCAACTTCCGCCAGTCGCTGACGATGGGCGGAAACGTGCTCACCCGCGTGGTGGGCGACATACTGCTCGTGGTGGTGCTGTATTCGCTGATTTCCGGCACGATCAAGACCATCAAGAGCGCGAAGGAAGAGTTGGCCGCAGGGAAGGATTAGCGCCCGTGTATGGCGAAATCATTCCATTGAGATATTGAAAGAGGGTGCGTTAGCATGACTGTCAGGGATAAAATCGTAATGATCACCGGCGCGGGCGGCGGCCTGGGCAGCGAGATGGCGCGGTTGCTGTGCGATAACGGCGCGAAGGTGTTTATATTGGATCTGGACGCTGAAAAGGGACAGGCGACCGCCGACGACATCGTAAAGGGCGGCGGCAGCGCCTGGTTCATCAAGGCCGACGTGACCAGCGAAGCGGACTGGAAGGCGGCGATGAACGAGGCCGTGAAGACCTGCGGGCGGCTGGACGTGCTGGTGAACAACGCCGGCATCAACATCCGCAAGCCCGTTGAGGAGATGAGCATCGACGAATGGTGCACCATGATGAAGGTGAACACCGGCTCCGTGTTCCTGGGCTGCAAGTACGCCATCCCCGTGATGCGCGGGCAGGGCGGCGGCGCGATCATCAACACGTCCTCCGTATGCGGCCTGGTGGGCCACAAGTACACACCGGAGGCCTACACGGCCACCAAGGGCGCGGTGACGATGCTGACCAAGGCCATCGCCTCGCGCTACGCGAAGGACGGCATACGCTGCAATTCCATACATCCCAGCACCGTGGACACCCCACTCGTCCGCGAGCGCCTCAAGGACCCTCAGTTCCACGCCGAGCGCCTGGGCGAGGTCCCGCTGGGCCGTTTGGCGACGGCGGCGGACGTGGCCAACGCCGTGCTGTACCTGGCCAGCGAGGAGGCCGCCTTCCTGAACGGCGTGGCGCTGCCCATCGACGGCGGCGTGACCTGCTATTGACAGAAAAAAGGAGATGCTTTCCAAATGAGCTATACCGAAAAGGATATCCGCGAATTGCGGAAGATTGCCGCCACCCTGCGCGGCAACCTGATCGAGATGATCCCCGCCGGGAAGGTGGGCCATCTGGGCGGCAGCAGCTCCATCATGGATGTGACCGCCGCGCTGTACTTCAAGCACATGAAGGTCTTTGACGATCCGAAGGATCCCCGCCGGGACCGCTGCGTGTTCTCCAAGGGACACGCGGTGCTGGCGCAATACGCGGCCTTTGTGGAGCTGGGCTATGTCAGCCACGAGGACCTGCACAAGGTCAAGACGCTGGACGGCACGCTGCAAGGGCACCCGGACATGGACCACACCCCCGGCATCGAGGCCGTCACCGGCTCTCTGGGCCAGGGCCTGAGCGTGTCCCTGGGCATGGCGCTGGGCCTTCGGGTGGACGGCAGCGCTTCCCGCGTGTTCGCCATACTGGGCGACGGCGAGCTGGCCGAGGGCCAGATCTGGGAGGCCGCCATGGCTGCCGCCGCCTACGGTGCGGACAATCTGGTGGCCATCGTCGATTTGAACGGCGTGCAGGCCACCGACACCGTGGACAAGGTGCTCGCCAATCCCAACCAGGCGGCGAAATGGGCCGCCTTCGGCTGGAACGTCATCGAGATCGACGGCCACGACTTCGCTCAGATACTGGACGCCCTGGACGCCGCTGCAGCCTGCAAGGGCAAGCCTACCGCCATCATCGCCAAAACCGTCAAGGGCAAGGGCTTTGCGTTTGCGGAGGGCAAGGCCGCCTATCACAACGCGGCCATGAACGAGGCGGAGTACGCGCAGGCCCTCGAGTGTGTCAAAAAGATGAAGGAGGAGGCGTAAACCATGAGCAAGATGAACATGCGCAAGGCTTATGGCGAAGCCCTGCTTGAGCTGGGACGTGAAAACAAGAGGATCGTCGCCCTGGAGGCCGATCTCGGCAAGAGCACCATGTCCAACATGTTCGGCGGTGAATTCCCGGAGCGTTACTTCCAGATGGGCATCGCCGAGGCCAACATGATCTCCACCGCCGCCGGCCTTGCCCTAACCGGGCATATCGCCTATGCCAGCACCTTCGCGGTGTTCGCCAGCGGCCGGCCCTACGACCAGATCCGTTCCTCTGTGGCCATTCCGCGCCTGAACGTGAAGATCTGCGGCTCCTCCGCCGGCCTTTCGGACTTCGGCGACGGCAAGACCCACCAGTCCGTGGACGACATCGCCATCATGCGGGTGCTGCCCAACATGAAGGTGCTCTCCCCGGTGGATTACTACGAGACGAAGAAGATGGTCAGGGCCATGACCGAAATCGACGGCCCGTGCTACATCCGCGTGAACCGCAACGACGTGCCCGTGATCACCGATCCCGACGCGCCCTTTGAGTTCGGCAAGGTGAAGCAGATGCGGGACGGCAAGGACGCGGTCATATTCGCCACCGGCTTCATGGTCTACCAGTCTCTGGAGGCGGCGAAGCTGTTGGAGGCGGACGGCATCGGCGCAAAGGTCGTGAACGTCAACACCATCAAGCCCCTGGACGTGGCGGGCGTACAGGCCGCCGCGAAGGGCATGAAGGGGGCCGTCACCGTGGAGGAGGCCTCCGTCATCGGCGGAATGGGCTCCGCCGTGTGCGAGGCGCTCGCCGAGGGCCCCGCCGAAAGCCGCGTGAAGACCCTGAGAATGGGCATACAGGATCGCTTTGGCACGTCGGCACAGAAGTACGATGAGCTGCTTGCGGAATACAACCTGACGCCGGAGGACATCGCGAAAACCGTCAGGAATGCGCTGAAATAAAGGAGTGTTGCACTGTGAAAATCGGATTTATCGGCCTGGGGATCATGGGCAAGCCCATGGCGAAGAACCTTGTGGAGGCGGGTTACGACGTGGTCGTGGCGGACAAGTTTGCCCCGAAGAACGTTGAAGAGGTGGTCGCCGCCGGCGCGAAGGCCGCCGCCAGCAATATGGATGTGGGCGCGCAGGTGGACGTGCTGATCACGATGGTGCCCAATTCCCCCCACGTGAAGGAGGCCCTGTTCGGCGAGGACGGCGCGGCCAAGACCCTGAAGAAGGGCGCGGTGGTGCTGGACTGCTCCTCCATCAATCCCATCGCTTCCCGTGAAATCGCGGCGGAGCTTGCAAAGTCAGGCATCGACATGCTGGATTGCCCGGTCTCCGGCGGCGAGCCCAAGGCCATCGACGGCACGCTGGCCTTCATGGTGGGCGGCAAGCAGGCCCTGTTCGACCAGTACAAGCCGATCCTTGAAAAGATGGGCTCCTCGGTGGTGCTGTGCGGCGACGTGGGCGCGGGCAACGTGACCAAGCTGTGCAATCAGACCATCGTGGCCGTGAACATCGCCGCGCTGGCCGAGGCGCTGCAAATGGGCCAGATGTGCGGCGTGGAGCCGGAGAAGATCTTCCAGGCCATCAAGGGCGGCCTGGCTGGCAGCACCGTGATGAACGCCAAGGCGCCGATGATGATGGATCAGAATTTCAAGCCGGGCTTCCGCATCGACCTGCACATCAAGGACCTGAACAACGTGGTGGACGCCGCCAAGACGGTGGACGCGCCCATTCCGTTGACCCAGACGGTGCTGGAGATGATGAAGATACTGCACCACGACGGCGACGGCTCCTGCGACCACAGCGCGCTTTTGAAGTACTACCAGAAGCTGACGGGCGAGGAGCTGCACCACTGACAAATATATCGTGAGCCGGGGCGGGCAATGCGCCCCGGCTCACGGCGGGATTACGCGACGACAACGAGGAGAACGACATGCACTACTTACCGGAGAGGGACGATCTGAGGGGCGACGCCCACCGCATCATCAACCGCGCCCTGCGCGACGCGCTTCCCGACGAAGCCGTGCGAACCGCGCTGGCGCGGCTTGCGCTGTCGGATAAAGTGACGCTGGTGGCCGTGGGGAAGGCGGCGTGGCAGATGGCTGCCGCCGCCCGGGAAAGCTTGGGCGCGCGCATCAGCAGGGGCGTCGTGATCACGAAATACGACCACGCCCAGGGAGTGATCGAGGGGCTTGACATCTATGAGGCCGGACATCCGGTGCCGGATGAAAACTCCTATGCCGCCACCCAGGCGGCCATCGACATGGTTCAGCCGCTGAGCGCGGGGGATACCGTGCTGTTTCTGATTTCCGGCGGCGGCTCTGCGCTGTTTGAAAAGCCGCTGATCCCGCCGGAGGCGCTGCAGGACATCACCCGGCAGCTACTGGCCTGCGCCGCGGACATCACGGAGATCAACGCCATCCGAAAGCGCCTCTCCGCCGTCAAGGGCGGCCGGTTCGCGCAGCTCTGTGCCCCCGCGCGGGTCGTCTCGATCATACTCTCCGACGTGCTGGGGGATCGGCTGGACGCCATCGCCTCCGGCCCCGCCGCCCCGGACGCCGTCACCTGTGAACAGGCGCGGGCGATTGCGGCGAAATACGACCTGAAGCTGAGCGACGACGCGCGAGCGCTTTTGAACGTCGAGACGCCGAAGGCCCTTTCCAATGTGGAAAGCCACATCATCGGCAGCGTGCGGCAGCTCTGCGCCGCCGCCGCCGCATGTGCCGGGGAGATGGGCTACGAGGCGCAGATACTCACGTCGGGACTGTGCTGCGAGGCCCGGGACGCCGGCAGCTTCCTGGCCTCCATCGCCAGGGATCACGCCGGGTCGGGAAGAAAGCTGGCCTTTATCTGCGGCGGCGAGACCGTGGTGCATCTGAACGGCACGGGCCTCGGCGGGCGCAATCAGGAGCTGGCCATTTCCGCCGCGACGGTGCTTCGCGGCCTTGACGATGTCTGCGTGTTCTCGGTGGGCTCCGACGGCACCGACGGGCCGACGGACGCCGCGGGCGGCTATGCGGACGGCGGGACGGTGGAAAGGCTGAAGGCGGCGGGCTGGTCTGCGGAGGCGGCGCTGGCGGACAACGATACCTATCACGCCCTCGAAGCCTGCGGAGGTTTGATCGTCACGGGGGCCACGGGCACCAATGTGAACGACTTGAGCGTCGCGCTGATCCGGCGATAGGGAAGGAGGCTTTGTCTGTGACAGACTTGTTTTCTCTGAAAGGTAAGGTTGCCCTGGTGACGGGCAGCGCCCGGGGCCTGGGCTTTACCGTCGCCCGGGGCATGTGGGAGGCCGGGGCGCGGATCGTGCTGAGCGACGTGAGCGATGAGGCGCTGCAACAGGCACTGGCCGCCCTACGGGTGGAGGGCTGCGAGGCGGCGGGATATGTGTTTGACATTTCCGACGAGGCGCAGGCGACGGCGGCCGTGGCGGCGATCGAGGCCGAGGTCGGCCCCATCGACATACTGGTGAACAACGCCGGCATACACAGGCGCAGCCCGCTGATCGACATGCCGGTGGAAAACTGGCGCAAGGTTATCGACGTGAACCTCTCCGGGGCGTTTATCGTGGGGCGGGCCGTGGCCCGGGGCATGATCGCGCGAAAGCGGGGCAAGATCATCAACATCGCCTCGATCAATGCGCGGATGGTGCGCCCGAACATCGGCAATTACTGCGCGGCCAAGGGCGGCATCGTGACCCTGACGAAGTCCATGGCGACGGAATGGGGCCGGTACAACATCAATGTAAACGCCATCGGGCCGGGCTACTTCCTGACGGATCTGACGAAGCCGCTGTCCGAGGACGCGGATTTCGACGCCTGGGTCAAGAGCGAAGTGCCCCTGGGGCGATGGGGCAGGCCGGAGGAGCTCGTCGGCCTGGCGGTCATGCTGGCAAGCCCCGCCTCGGATTACATCAACGGCCAGACCATCTATATCGACGGCGGCTGGCAGGCCTGTCTATAGGGAAAGGTATCTATTCAGTCCTACCTTCCAGCCAACTGACGGGGTGGTCCCGGCGGGGGAGCTTGCGCCCCCGTCCGATCGTAACGATTCAGTTCTCAACTGGATCGCTACAGGAAAAGGAGAAATCAGATGAGATCGATACTTTGCTTCGGCGATTCCAATACCTGGGGATTCATGCCCGGACACGACAGGCCGCCGGTGAAGGCTTCGAACCGCTATCCCTGGGACGTCCGCTGGCCGGGTCGGCTGGAGCGGATGCTCGGCGACGGCTGGCGCGTGATCGAGGCGGGGCTCAACGGGCGCACGACCATGTTCGACTGCTACATGGAGGAACACCGCAACGGCCTGAAGGACATCGACGTGTGCCTGCTGACGGCCATGCCGGTGGACATGGTGATACTGATGCTGGGCACCAACGATTCAAAGCGGGTGTTCAACATGCCGCCCTTCGTCATCGCCCAGGGCGTGCAGCGCCTGATCGGCAGGATCAGGGGCGGCGATTACGGCTACGGGCCGGAGGGAGCCGCGCCGGAGATCCTCGTGGTCGCCCCGGTGCGCATGACCGAGGGTGTGTTCACCAGCTGGCTCAACGACGAATTCGACGCCGGGTCCGTTGAGCGTAGCGCGGCGCTGGCGGATTGCTATCGCGCGGTCGCCGAGCGCAACGGCGTGCACTTCCTGGACGCGGGCGCCCACATTTCCGCCGACGATTCGGACGGCATCCACATGAACGCGGAGGGACACGCGCAGATGGCTGAGCTTATCCTGAAGGAGATCCGGGAGATTTTTTCTAGACCCTAAGGCAAGGAAAAGCAACGCAGAAATGCAGTCGAGGTCGGAAATCGGAGATTTCCGAGTCCGCTACGCGGACTGCCACGGCTCAAATCGTAGATTTGAGGCGCGGCACCGTTGACGCCGTATCTGCAACGGAGTTTCCAGCCAAATGCACTTCAGGCATTTAGAAACACGCTCTATAGCATAAGCTGTGAGGCATACGACAGGGGATACCTCCGATGGCGATGAATCGTCATAAGAGGTATCCCCCTTGCATTTCTCCAAAAAGACAGATGGCCCCGGTCCGCGGAACCGAGGCCAACCGTCTTATATGTCCACAAGCATTCTTGATGTCCATCCGCGGTGGACGTCTGGGACGCTTCTGGGTTGGGCCATTGCAGATTCAAGCCATTTCTGATTCGGCTGAATTAGAAGTCCTCGTACATCATGTAATCCCAATAGGGATAGAGCACGTCCCACTGAGCCTCGGTCAGCGCCACACAAGCGGTAGAGACCCACAGCTTATCGCCCTTCACACACACTTGCAGCCAAGCCATGCCACGGTTGTCATAGCCGTATTTGCCGGTCAGCTTCAGCTTGTCGCACTTCTCAACGACGCCCTGGCTCTTGAACTTCAGGCCGGGGTTCTTGCGCAGGTTGGTGTGGGTGGTGACCTTGATCTTGCCATTGAACACCCGCTTGTTGCAGGCGATGGTGCTCTTCAGGCACCTGGACATGCCCTTGCCGCCCTTGGCCCAGCGGACCATGATAATCTCGTAGGCGCAGGGTTCCAGGTTGCACTTCTTGAACCAAACCTTGGTGTTGTCCGCTGCATTGACGATGACGCGGGCATATTTGCCGCAGATCTTGTCGCAGTAGCCGACAGAGCCCTCGGCGGCAACGCTCTTGGTGGCCTTGCTGGACTTGGCAGCTTCATAGGCGGTGGAATCGCACTTGAACACGACAAAGCCGATCTTGGCGGAAGCGAAGGCAGTGCTGCACAGCGCCAGAACCATGGTCAGCACGAGCAGCATGGAGACGAACTTCTTCATTGATATTTCCCTCCTATATTGATACTATAAAATGTAATCTCACTCACACCAGCTGCCCCGGCGATTCCGCGGTCTGTCGGAGGAAACGGCGTGTGGGCGACTACAAATTGCAGCAGACGTCATTAAACATCAGATCACATTTCCAAAATGCCTGAATTGCATTTTCGTCGTCATCGGTGCTACATATCACCATCTGTCCGAAACTGCATCTTCCCGCATTTGGAAACATACTCTGCGCATGCGTCTGCAACAATAGGTATTATATCACAAATCATATGCCATGTCAACATTTGACATGGCATAAACAGGCTCAAACCGATGCACTGCCGCGTTCAACGATGGTGGCGGCGCTTTAAGGAAACACCGCACAATGCTCATGGTGTATGAACGGCTGAATTTCAGCCGCCTGCTGATTTCTTGACTTGCCGCCAGCAAGCCTTCGAAATCTGCAGTTTGCAATCGACCAAAATTCATCTCGTTACTGCATGACTCGATTATGCGGTATTTCCCTAAGAACGCTTTGCGTATTATTCCTGTGACCGGGTGGCCCGGTCGAACAGGGCCTCCACTGCCTTGCCGGGGGCGGGGGTGATCATGGAGACCACGAGCGCGGCGATCAGACCGGCGGCGAAGCCGGGGATGATTTCGTACAGGCCGGTGCCCTTTAACAGGGCCAACCACAGGATATCCACCACCGCGCCGGTGACGATGCCTGCCACCGCGCCGCCGAAGGTCAGCCTGCGCCAGAACAGGCTGAGCAGTATGGTCGGGCCGAAGGCTGCGCCGAACACGCCCCAGGCGTTTTCAACCAGACCCATGATGGTGCCGCTGCTCGGGTCGGAGGCGATGATCAGCGCGATCAAGGCGATGATGATGACCACCACGCGGCCCGCCCAGAGCATCTCCTTGTCGGAGGCGTCCTTCCGGAATACGGGCTTGTAGACGTCGCTGGCGAAGGCCGAGGCAGAGGCCAGCAGCTGGGAATCGGCGGTGGACATCGACGCGGCCAGTATTGCCGAGAGCAGTATGCCGGAGATCAGCGCCGGGAAGATGCTGCGGGTCATCTGAATGAACACGGTGGAGAAATCGGTGATCTCGATGATGCCCCTCGAGGACATCACGCGGCCCACAGCGCCGGCGGCCACGGACATGGTCAGAATGATCAGCGTCCAGGAGATGCCGATGACGCTGGACTTGCGCAGCTCCCTCTGGGAGCGCACCGACATGAAGCGGATGATGATGTGGGGCATGCCGAAATAACCCAGGCCCCAGCCCAGGCCGGAGGCGATCTCCCGCCAATCCCGGGCGAAGTGCCAGTAGTTTTCGGGCAGTTCGGACACGGTCTGCGCCGTGCTGCCGTTGATCATCGTCAGAGCGAAGATCGGCGCAACCAGCAGCGCTGCAAGCATCAGCAGCCCCTGGAAGAAGTCGGTCCAGCACACGGCGGAAAAGCCGCCCAGGAAGGTGTAGCCGAT
Organism: uncultured Eubacteriales bacterium; assembly: GCA_902778995.1. Lineage (GTDB taxonomy): Bacteria > Bacillota > Clostridia > Christensenellales > Aristaeellaceae > UBA2862. The sequence continues at coordinate 1,530 of CACYZW010000051.1, read as the reverse complement.
GATGATCGCGGCGGCCAGGTACATGGCTACGGTGGCGTTCATGCCAATGACGGTGTTGAACAGCGTGCCGCAGGCCTTGATGCTGGAGGCCGCGTAGATCGTATACGCGAAGATGAAAATCACCGCGCAGATGATCTGCAGCGCCCTGCTCTTGGAGAGGAAGCGGTTGGTCAGGTATTGGGGTATCGTGATGGAATCGTTGGCCTCGATGGAGAAGCGGCGCAGCCTCGGCGCCTCAAAGATCCAGCTGAGGGCATAGCCGATGGCCAGGCCGATGGCGATCCAGGTCTGGCCCATGCCCGCGGCGTACACCGATGCCGGCAGGCCCATCAGCACCCAGGCGCTCATGTCGGAAGCGCCCGCAGACAGCGCGGAGACCCACGCGCCCATCTGCCGTCCGCCCAGGAAGTAGTCCTTTTCGTTGGCCCCCTTGGAGCGCAGGAAGAAGTAGATGCCTATGCTGATCATAAACACGAGGTAGATGATAAATACGACTAATTCAGTAATATTCATGATATACTCCCCATCCTGTATAATATCTATTCCATTATACATTAACGGTGCGATAAATCAACAATTTAACAGTTTATCAGGGTAAATTGTTGTTTAATTCTGGCATTCACGGGGCGCTGGCAGCATAGGCTTGAAAAAAACGACGGGGGGTCGACCTATGGAAAAGAACAGGGCACAGGCGCTGGCATCGGTATTGAAGGGGTTATTGTGCGCTGTCGTATTGACATTGCTTTTGATGGTGGGCGTCGCGGCACTGGCGCTTGGGGTGCGCATTTCCGACGGCATGCTGACCGCGCTGAACCAGGTGATGAAGCTGTTGAGCATACTGCTGGGCGCGGCGGTGGCCGTGGGGCGCGGCGGCAGGCGGGGGTTTCTTACGGGCATGACCGTCGCCATGCTGTACATGACCGTCGGCTACGTCTGTTACGTCGCGCTGGGCGGAAACGCCTTTGTGGTATCGCAGATGCTTGGGGAAATTCTGATCGGCGGGGCATTGGGCGCGGTCGCCGGAGCGGTGCTGTCGAATCTGCCGGAAAAGCGGGGAAGGCGAACGGCGTGAGCGCAAAAAGGACGCTGTTGCCATGCGGGGCTCCGTGACAGAGACGAAGCCGGAAGGGGCTTCCTGAAGCATACTTTAAGGAAATACCGCATAATCGAGTCTCGAAGGCTTGCTGGCGGCAAGTCAAGAAATCAGCAGACAGCAGGCGGCTGAAATTCAGCCGTTAATGCGCCATGAGCATTGTGCGGTATTTCCTTAATCATCATCACAATAACGCAGGCTGAAGGGACGGCGACGGTCAGCCGCCCCTTCAGCCTGTCTTTGCAGACGACCCCATGTATTCACTTTTGCGCCTTAGAGTGTGTTTCTAAAATGCCTGAAGCGCATTTGGCTGGAAACTCCGTTGCAGATACGGCGCATTTGACTGCATTTCTGTGTTGCTTTTTCTTGCCTTTTACGCACCGCCGCTACTCCGCGAAGCGGAAGCGGCGGCAGCGCCGTGCGAATCCTGCGGATTC
>CACYZW010000050.1 GCA_902778995.1 uncultured Eubacteriales bacterium | reverse complement strand
TTGCCGCCGATGTGGCCGGCGTCCTTGGAGGACAGGTTGCCGTTGTAGCCCTGGTTCAGGGTGATGCCCAGCTCGTTGGCCACCTCGTGCTTCATGTTGCGCATCGCCTCGCGCGCCTCGGGCACATTGATCTGATTGTTGGAATTGTTGTTCGCCACTTTGAATGACCCCTTTCATATCGTTTCGACCTTTCGGCGCTTCGCCGTTCAGTCTGCAACTATTTTGACCGGCGCGCTGCTTTTTACGCTGGAAATTGGTCACAGTTATTCAATTCAAGTTATGGAAAAAAATGATATGACAGCCCTGCCCCGGAGGTTTCGCGATAATGTCATGTTGTTGTGCCAGTTCCGCGACATTCGCGTGTTATAGTATATGATGGCAGGTTGGCAGGGGCTGACAATGCCAAAGCCCGATTGCCAGACGACCGACCACTGAACCGACGGAGGCATATATGTTGAAATTATCCGCGATACTCGCAAAAAAAACACTGCTTCGCGCGCTGGCGCTGCTGTGCGCGCTGGCGCTGCCGCAGGGCGCGGCGCTGGCTGAAGCCCTTCCCGAAGAGGCTCCCGCCGCCGAAGCGTCGGCGGGCCGCCTGCTGGACGAAGAACGGGAATCGGTGCGCGCCGCCCAGCGCCGGCTGATCGAGCTGGGGCTTCTGGGCGACGGCGCTGACGGCGTATACGGTCCCAGGACCGGCGACGCCCTGCGCACCTACCAGGCCCAAAACGGGCTGGAGGCCTCGGGCCATCTGGACGAGGCCACCTTCGAGCGCCTGACCCATGTGGACATGAACGCCCTCAGCGCGAAGGACGTGCAGCAGCGGCTGATCGACCTGGGCTATCTCCAGGGGACGGCGGACGGTGTCATCGGCCCCCGCTCCATCGCGGCGCTGAAGCAGTTCCAGCGCCTCAACGGCCTGCAGGCCAACGGCAAGGCCAGCCCGGAAACGCTGGAGGCGCTCTATGCCGCCGACGCCGTCGCCCTGCCCGGAACGCTGTCCCAGGGCAGCAAGGGCGAGGCCGTGGGCCGCCTGCAGCGGCAGCTGATCCAGCTCGGCTTCTTCGAGGGCGAGGCCGACGAGAGCTACGGCCAGTCCACTGCCAACGCCGTCGCCGCCTTTCAGCGGCACCTGATCGCCCAGGGCTATTCCGCCGACGACATTCAAAGCGATGGCGTCGCAAGCCCGATGACCCAGTATTGCCTGTATGACAACGCCTATACCAGCTACCTTCGGGACGTGATCCCCGGCCAGAGCGACAGCGAGGCCGGGCGCATCGAGCGCCGCCTGTACCAGCTGGGCTATACCGACCTGCCCGCCGACGACGTGCTGGACGACAATACCGTCGCGGCGCTGACGCTGTTCAAGGCGGAGGCCAGCTTTGAAACGCCCGGCGTGGCCGACAGGGAGACCATCGACGCCCTCTTTGCGGCAAACGCGCCGCGGGCGGAATTCTGCGTGCCCCACGCCATCGCCGCCGGCGACAGCGGCCAGGTGGTTCGGGACGTGGAGGAGGCGTTGGTGCGCGGCGGCATGCTGACGAAGATGCCCACCGGCCAGTACAACGACGCCGTGGTGAAATCCCTCGAACGGCTGTACGGCTATCTGGTGTCCCAGGACGACCCCAACGCCCCGCTGTACGCCGACCCCAAGGCGCTCAACGCCCAGGCGGTGGAAACGCTGGTGGACGGCCTGCTCAGCTATCGCTCGGCAACCGCCGACAGCAGCGACGAGGTTCGCCGGGTGCAGAGCCGGCTGTATACCCTGCTCTACCTGGACAAAAACGGCGTGGACGGCCATCTGGGCAGCGACAGCCGCGCGGCACTGAAGGCCTTCCAGTCCGCCAACGGCCTGAAAACCACCGGTCGGGCCGACGGCGACACGGTGGATCTGCTCTTTTCCACCGACGCCCTGGCGAATCCCTTCCCCTATCGGGTGGAGGTGAGCATCAGCGACCAGACCGTCAGCGTTTATGCGCTGAACGACAAGGGCGGGTACGACCTGCAAAAGACCTTTACCTGCTCCACCGGCCTGCACGACAGCACGCCCCGGGGCGTGTTCCTGAACGGCCATCCCGTGAACCGCTGGCATCGCTTTGAAAAATTCAACTGTTGGGCCCAGTATTCCTTCGAAGTCACCGGCGACATCATGTTCCACTCGGTGATCTACAGCAGCGACAACGAAAACAGCCTGCGCAGCGGCTCGCTGCACGCCCTGGGCAACCCCGCCTCCCACGGCTGCATCCGCCTGACCGTAGAGGACGCCAAGTGGCTTTACGAGCATTGCAAGCGCGGCTCGGTGGTCATCATCATCTATTAAGAAAAACGCCGCACAATGCTCGTAAAGCGTTGTGCGGTATTTTCTTAAGGAAACACGGCATAATCGAATCGTGCAGTAACGAGATGAATTTTAGTCGATTGCAAACTGCAGATTTCGACGGCTTGCTGGCGGCAAGTCAAGAAATCAGCAGACAGCAGGCGGCTGAAATTCAGCCGTTAATGCGCCATGAAGCATTGTGCGGTATTTCCTTAAATACTGGACACGGAAAACGCTATGTGCTATACTTGAGTACAATGGATGGTGAAAGGATGGATATCATGTTCAGACGTACATTCGCGTTGCTGGCCTGCCTGCTGCTAGCGGCTATGCTGCCCGCAACGGCGGAGACAGGCGAAATCCTCATAGAGGAAAGGGCTGTGACGGACTGGGACGGCGCGCTGCCGGCCCTGGACGATTCGGCGCTGTCCATCGACGCCCTGGAAGCCGGCATTCTCTCCAACGACGCAGGCGAGGACGAGGCCCGGCCCATCGAGCTGAGCGTCACCAAGAGCTGCACGAAAAGGGGAAAGCTGGGGTACAGCTATCAGATCGTGATCCCCGGCAAGACCATCAAGAGCTGCAAGAGCAGCGACAAAAAGGTCGCCACGGTCACAAAGAAGGGCCTCATACAGACAAAAAAGGCCGGAACCGCCAAGATCACCGTCACCCCGAAAAGGGGCAGCAGGCTGACGATCAAGCTCAAGGTAATCGATCCCAACGCGCCCACCGCCGTGGTCATCAACGAGGGCTCCGCCGCCGCGATGGACGCCGGCGACACCCTGCAGCTCACCGTCACCGTGTCCCCCGATACCGCGCCGCAGACGGTCACCTGGAAAAGCGGCGATCCAAAGATCGCCACCGTCACTGCGGACGGGCTGGTGACGGCCCTGAAAAAGGGCGAGACGACGATCACCGCCACGACGGGCAACAAGCTCAGCGCCAAGCTGAAGCTTACGGTGCGCAAGGCCCCGATGAAGCCCTGCATCATCGCCCACGCCATGGGCGGCATCGGCTCGGACACCTACACCAACAGCCTGGAGGCCTTCAGGGAGAACTATGCCAGAGGCCACCGCATCTTTGAAATCGACCTGCACTTCACCTCCGATGGCAAGCTGGTGCTCTGGCACAGCTGGGATTATAAATTCTGTTCAAAGCACACGCCCGGCTACAAGCCCTCCCACAAGGAATTCATGGGATCGAAGATCTACGACAAATACACGCCCATGGATCTCAAGAAGCTGCTGAAGCTGATGGCCGATTACCCGGACATTCGCGTCGTCATTGACGGCAAATACGGCAAACCGGACACCGCCAAGCGGGAATACAAGCTCATACTGTCCACCGCCAAGGATTTGAAGCTGACGCGGGTGCTGAGCCGGATGATCGTCGAGGTTTACAACAAGGACATGTACAAGACAGTCAATAAAATATACCCCTTCCAGGAGTATATGATGGTTCTGTACAAGGCCTTCACCCAGGCCCCGACGCCGGAGGAATTCGAGGAGGTCGTCCGTTACTGCGAGTCCAAAAAAATCCGCACCGTCGTCATGGACATCCTGTGGGAGGATCCGCAATATGTCGAGCTCGCCGCCCCCTACGGCGTCAGGCTCTCATACTACACCGTCAATGACGACCAACGGGCCCGGGAGCTGTTCGACGGGGGGATCGTCGCCCTGTTCTCCGACTTCCTGCCCCCGCTGGAACATGAATAATAAAGAAAGAGGACTGATACCATGTTGAAGCGCATCATTGCAGCGCTGCTGGCATGCCTGTTGCTTGCGGGCGTACTCCCGGCGCTGGCGGAGACCAACGACATCGTGATCCAGAACGACAGCCCGCTGATCCTGGACGAGGGGCTTCCCCTTGCGGACATCGGCGAACTGTCCGGCGGGCTATCCGGCGAACTGTCCGGCGGGCTGTCCATCGAGCTTTCCCAGGAGGGGCCGGATGCAGGCCTTCCCGCCGCCGATACCAGCGCCAACGCGGCCCAGACCGTCACACTGAGCATCAGCAAGAGCTGCACGAAGGACGTTCGGCTGGGCTTCAACTACCAGATAACGATTTCCGGCAAAAAGATCAAGGCCTGCAAAAGCAGCGATAAAACGGTTGCCACCGTCACCCAGCTGGGCCTTGTCAGGACGAAGCACGCCGGTACCGTCAAGATCACCGTCACCCCCAGCAAGGGCAAAAAGCTGGTCCTGACGCTGAACGTGACCGACCCGAAGGCGGACAAGGTTCATTACATGATCTCCCACGCCATGGGCGGCGTGGACGGCTACAGCTACACCAACTGTCTGGAGGGATTCCAGGAAAACTACGCCGAGGGCCACCGCGTTTTCGAGGTGGATCTGGAATATACCTCCGACGACGAGCTGGTGGTCTGGCACCACTGGAATCGCCAGGTCTGTTCCGAGCACAGGAAGGGCAAGGCCCCGACCTACCGGCAATTTATGAATTACAGGATATTTGACCGCTTCACGCCCCTGGACCTCGAGGCGCTGCTCCGGCTGATGAACGAATACCCGGACGTGCGCATCGTCGTGGATGGCAAGTATCCCAAATCGTCAACCGTCAAGCGGGAGTACAGGACCATTGTAAAAACCGCCAAAAAGCTGGGCATTCCCGAAGTGCTGGATCGCATGGTCGTCGAATTATACAACAAGGATATGTTCGACGTGGTGGACGGCGTTCATCACTTCAAGGCCTACATGTTGACCCTGTACAAGCTCTTTGACGAAGCGCCCAAGTCCTCCAAGCTTGAAAGCCTCGCGAAATTCTGCAAACGCAAGGGCATCGCCACCATCGCGATGTACGCGGACTGGTGGAAGCCGAAGTATTTCGACATCATCGACCCCCTCGGCCTGGATATCGCCCTTTATACCGTGAACAGCGCCAACGACGCCGAGCGGTTCTTCGACCAGGGCGTAACCGCCCTTTTCACCGATTTCCTGCCGCCGGTAGCCTGAGCGGATTGGGCAAAAGAAAAGACCATGACAGTTTCCCCGTCATGGTCTTTTCTTTTGCCCCGTTGTGTCAGATAAACCTGGTCACCTCGCCCAACGGCTTGCGCGCCCGGGGCGCGGGGGCCTTGCTGCCCTTGCCGACGGCGATGACCGACATGATCTCCTCGTTCTCAGGGATATTCAGCTGCCGCCGGATCACGTCGGCGTCGCGGATGCCCATGATCAGCGTGTCATAGCCCAGATCCGCCGCCGCCAGCACCAGATAGGCGTCGCGCAGCCCCAGGTCGTAGGCGCCCCAGCCGTTGCCCACCTCGTTGTCCGGCTTGCCTGCGGTAAAGCCCACGACATCCCTGACGTAGGTGGTCACCACCAGCGCGGCCCCGGCGGAGCTGTTCTGGTTGAAGGCCGGCAGCGCCTGGCTGCGCAGCGCCTCCAGCGCTTCGGGGCTCTCCACCACATAGCATCGGGAGGCCTGCAGATTCTTCCATGAAGGCGCCTGCTGGGCGGCGGTGAGCATGATCACAAGGTCGTCGTGGATCGCGGGCGCCCTGTAGCTCCGAACGCTGCGGCGCATCTGTATCAGATCGACAAATTCCATGTTATCGCTTCCTTTTCTGTTAACGTCTCCCCTATCATACCATATTTATCAAAAAAAGCAACCCGCGATTCACTCATTTTACGCTTGCATAATTTCCTCTTATGATGTATAATACTCCCGTTATTTTCTTTAAGGAAATACCGCACAATCGAGTCGTGCAGTAACGAGATTTTCGAAGGCTTGCTGGCGGCAAGTCAAGAAATCAGCAGAAAGCAGGCGGCTGAAATTCAGCCGTTAATGCGCCATGAGCATTGTGCGGTATTTCCTTAGAAGGGGAGAGATTGACTATGCAAAAGAGAGAACGACTGGGCAGCCGGCTGGGCTTCATCATGCTTTCGGCGGGCTGCGCCATAGGCTGCGGCAACGTGTGGAAGTTTCCCTGGATGTGCGGCCAGTTCGGCGGCGGCGGCTTCGTGGTGGTATACATACTGTGCCTGCTGCTGCTGGGCCTGCCGGTGATGGTGATGGAGTTCGCCGCAGGCCGCGCGGCGCAGACCAGCCCCGTCCACCTGTTCCAGAAGCTGCAAAAGCCGAACGGCAAGTGGGGCTTCATGGGCTATGTGTCGCTGGTGGGCAACGTCGCGCTGATGGCCTTTTACTGCGTGGTGACCGGTTGGATCATCTACTATTTCTACAAGTTCGCCACGGGCGCGACCCAATCCCTGGGCTTCGTGCCGATGATCACCAACCCCACGGTGAACGTCGTCTTCCTGGCAATCACGGTGGCGCTGGCCTTCATCATCCTCAGCTTCGGCCTGCAAAGCGGCCTGCCTGACCCTGCCCGGCGCGAAGGCGGGCGTGAGCTTCTACCTGGTGCCCGATTTTTCCAAGATCAACGGCAGCGTCATCGTGGGCGCGATGAACCAGGCCTTCTTCACGCTGTCCATCGGCATGGGCAGCATGGCCATCTTCGGCAGCTACATCGACAAGAAGCAGGCGCTGATGGGCGAGGCGGTCAACGTCATCGCGCTGGACACCTTCGTGGCGCTGATCGCGGGCCTGATCATGTTCCCGGCCTGCTTCTCCTACGGCGTGGAGGTCAACGCGGGCCCGAGCCTGCTGTTCGACACGATGGCCAGCGTGTTCAACAACATGGCCGGCGGCCGCTGGTGGGGCACGCTGTTCTTCCTGTTCATGGTGTTCGCGGCCATGTCCACGGTGCTTGCCGTGTGCGAGAACATACTCGCAATGGTGCGCGAGCTGACCGGCTGGAGCCGCCCCAAGGGCAGCGTGATCTGCGGCATCGGCATCTTCCTGCTGGGCCTGACAACGGCCCTGGGCTACAGCGTGCTGCATTTCCGGCCCTTCGCAGAGGGCACCGCCTGGCTGGACTTCTGGGATTTCATCGTCAGCACCAACGTGCTGCCCCTGGGCTCTCTGGTGTTCGCGCTGTTCTGCTGCAACCGCTTCGGCTGGGGCTGGGACAACTTTATCGAAGAGGCCAACGCCGGCAGGGGCCTGAAGGTCAGGCACTGGATGAAGCCCCTGTTCCAGTGGTTCGTGCCCGTGGCCATCATATTCATCTACGTCTACGGCATGGTCACGTTCAAGTGGCGTTAAACCGCCGGGCGCAAAGCTGCATAAGACCAAAACGCACAGGTCCTTCGACTCCGCTGACGCGAAGTCGAAGGACCTTTTCCTTTAGCGAAGCCTCGCACAATGCGCATAACGCATGAACGGCATCGTCCCCCCGTCTCCTCCGGCTCTATTCCTGCATGGCGTAGCTCAGCTCGTCCAGCTCCGCGTGCACCACCTCGGCCCAGCTGTACTGGTTCATGTAATCGCCCATGTAGCGATAGCGGGATTTGCCCTTTTTCGCCAGCCAGTCGTACAGGTCGCATTCGATGCGGTCGGCGGCGATGGCCATGCTCCCCCGCTGCTTGTGAATCAGCTCGGTCAGCTTCAACCTTGTGAAGGTATTTTGCAGATCCTGGCGCAGGTTGCGCAGATAGGAGGCCTTCTTCTCCGGGTCGCCCTCGTCCTCCCACAGGGCGGCGATGATTTCGCCGTTGGTGGTCTGCGCCCCCCGGTTGTTCACCAGCAGCGCCACGACCTCCTTGGTGCGGGTGTACTTGAACACCACGGGCTCGCCGTCCACAAACAGCTCGAAATTGCCGAAGGTCTGGGCGAACACCCGCTTGCCCGGGCCGCCGCTGACGGGATAGCGCAGATCCTCCAGCTCGGCGGACAGCGCGAACCTGCTCACAGGCAGCAGCAGGCACCCGCTGGCGTGCAGCGACAGGGCGTCCAGGGCCTGGGCGTCGTCCGGGTCCAGAAAAATCAGGTTCACGCCGGGATACATCTCCTTCAGATACTGGCCCAGATCCAAGCCGTCCAGCTCGGGCATGCTCGCGGCCAGCAGCGCCACGTCCACCGTCCGCTCCCTGGCCGCCGCCAGCGCCGCAAGGCTGTCCGTAAAGGAGAGCGCCTCCGCGTCGGGCTGCAGCTCGTGAAGCAGCGCCGCCGCGTCCTTCAGCGTCCGGGCATCCTCCGAAACCAGAAGTATCGTCATTGCTCCTCCCCTCCGATCTCAACGGGGCGCAGCCGCTGGTGCGCGCGCTGCTCGCGGGTCATGTGCAGCGGGTCGGGCTCCCCGACAAGCAGCGTATCGCCGCCGTTCAGGGCCGCGTCGTGCAGCGGGCCCGCCTTCAAGTCGGCGATCACCAGGGCGGCAAAGCGGTCATAGTTGTCCTCGTCGATCACCGGGAAGTGATGGCGCATGCGATACCAGTGCTTCGGATCAAATCCCATGTCCCCGGTGTAGAGCCGATCCGCAGTGGCCTCCACGTCCTCCGGCTCCGCGATCTGCCCCGGCGCGAGGCCCATGTCGTCGCAAAACAGCATGGCGTAGGCGCGCAGCACCTGGCCCCGCACCGTGTCATGCCGCCCGCCCCGCTCCACAGGGGTGTCCATCACCTTGTAATAATAGTCCCGGGCCGCCTCGGAACGGTCAAAATGCACGATGGCGTCGTAGAACGCCCGGTCGATCAGCGTCTTGGTCATGCTCATACTCCCCCATTTTTCATATCACCAGCGTCAGCAATCCGAAGAATGCCGCCAGCCCCGCCACCATCAGCAGCTCCTGCCGCCAGCGCTTCGCCAGCAGGCCCGCGCACTCCCGCATGAAGGCATTGGGCCAGTACCACCAGCGGGTGCGGCTGCCCATGCCCTCGGCCTGCAGCCCCGCCAGCCGCGCCCAGACGCCGCTGCGAAACACGTGGTAATTCGTCGTGGCGAAGGCCACCTTCCCGCCGGGACGGGCCTTTTCGATCAGCGCCCTTGAAAAGGCCATGTTCTGGTAAGTGTTGGCCGAGCGATCCTCAGCCATGATCCATTCCTCGGGCACGCCCTTCCCCAGCAGATACCGGCGCATGGCTTCGGCCTCAGGGCAGGGCTCGTTCGAGCCCTGCCCGCCGGAGGGCACCAGCATCGCGACCTTGCCCGTGGCCGCCTGCTGCTCCCGCCAGAATTGCAGCGCCCTGTCCACCCGTCCCTGCAGCAGCGGCGTCAGCGTGCCGTCGCTGCGGAACCAGCAGCCCAATATGATGATGAAATCCCGATCCTGCAAGGGCACGTGCCTTGCCGCCAGCAGGCCGCAGATCGCCGCGCCCATCAGCATGCATTCGAAATAGGCGAAAGCCGTGGTGTAGACGTTCTGAATCACCATCTGCAGGCGATACCCCTGCGGCGTGGAAAAATAGCTGCGTGTCGACAGCGCGATGCCCAGCGCCTCTCCAGCCAGCAGGCCCAGGCCCACCAGCAGGCCCAGCACGTTCTTGAGCTTTGCCTGCTCGTGGCGCAGCAGCGCCAGGTTGCTCACGCACATGGCCACGGCGAACACCACCAGCAGCGGCAGCGTCACGACCATGAAGTTGAAGCCCGCGTCGCACAGGGCCGCGTAGACATCCAGCATCAAAAAATCCTGAGGCCTGGCGAGGCGGCGAAGGAACAGATTCAGCATCATCACCCCGGAAACCAGCGCGAACACGCCGAAGCCCACATAATAGATGGTATCGTAGGCATAAAACGCAGGTCCCGTAGCCTGCCGGAAGGCCTTAAGCATGATGAGGGCCGTGCCCAGCCAGAACGCCGTCAGCGCCGCCATCACCACGCTGTCGCCGGTAAAGCCGCCGGTATCGTAGTCGTACACGGTCAAAAAACGCCCCACCCGATAGTGCTGGGTGGACAAGGTCACGCCGTGTGGATCCCGCACCGCATACCAGGCCTCGCCGGGCTCTCCCGCCCGCAGGGTCACCTGTATGCCGTCCCGGGAAGCTGTCGGTTCGCCGGGCTTCACAATCTCCCCCTGCCGCCCACTGTCGGGCACAATGCGAACCGCAGCCCCCGCGCCCTGCGCCACCGGTATGCGGTCCACATAGACGTTGCGCGTCGCCAGCCTGCAAACAACGCACGCCAGCAGCAGCACGCCCACCAGCAGCGCCATCTGTCTGACCACGTTTTTCATCCCGTACCTCTTTCGCTTTGGTATTGCAATTCAATTATACCATCAAATCTGTGAAGGGGCAATTCCCTGCCGTAATTTTCCTTGGCATGTTCTTATCTGCAAGGACGGCATTTGCCTTCTGAAAAACGGGATTCCCCGCCGGGAAAATGCCTGCGGGGTCGGTGTACACGCCGCCGTCCCCGATTGGAAACGAGTAACCTGGGCTGTAGGGTTATTCATGCGTTTGCCGTGCCCTGTCCTGCCCCTCCCCTTGAATATTTACAATTCTCTGATACAATATCTAAAACTTATATACTATCAGACCGAAGGGAGGGACGCGGATGGGCGAAGGGACAGGGCAGGCGGCCAGGGCAAGCGCCGCGCCGAAGGCGGCGGCAGCGGCAAAACCGACGGCAAAGCCCGCATCGAAGGCAGGGACGAAGCCTGCGACCGGCGCCCGGCGTCGCGGCAGCGGCCACATCGGCCTGATCCTGACGGCGTTTGTCGTCGCGGCGGCGCTGATGCTCCTGTCCGGCGGCGTCCGCCCCCATCGCGGCACCCCCGGCGCGGACGCCGAGATCGCCGCCAGCCGCGCTCGGCTCTCTGAAATGCAGCAGCAGGCCCCCGTGGATCTTGACGCCGAGCAGAAGCGCCTGCACAAGGCGCTGCTCGCCGCGAAGAACGGCCTGTTGGTGGACGACCTGGAGGCTGAAAAGCAGAAGATACTTTCGATGACCGACGCGGACTGGAACGCGGCGGACATCGCCCGCTGGTTCGAGCGCACCGCCATCGTGGGCGACTCCATCATCCGGCAGGTGCGGCTTTTCCACCTGCTGGACGCGCCGGTATTCGCCGAGGGCGGCATACACATCTCGGTGAAGCTGCCGCTGCTGGATCAGGTGGAGGCCGCCGCCCCCGAAGTGATCTTCCTGTGCTTCGGCATGAACGACGTGGGCATCTTCGAGGATCGGGTGGATCGCTACGTGGACCGCTATTCCAACGTCATCCGCCGCCTGCAGGCCAGCCTGCCCGACGCGGTGATCTACGTCCACGCCGCCCTGCCGGTGACCCCCGAGCGGCTGGCCGAGGAGCCCAAGTACGGATACCTCGACCTTTACAACCGGGAGATGGAAAAGGCCTGTCCCGCTCTGGGGGCCTACTTCATCGATTCCAGCTTCATACTCGACGCCCGCCCCGACCTTTTCAACGTGGACGGGCGGCACCCCAGGGAGGATTATTATCCGATGTGGCTGACCTACCTTGCCGACCTGGCGGGACTGAACCATGACTGACCGCCCCGCAACCGCCCGCAGGCCCGTCCATGCCGCGCCCCGGAGGGGCGCGCGGCGCGCCCCCGGCCGGCCAACCGCCGCGCCGGAGCGTCGCTATGCCCTGATCAAGTGGGCGCTGCTTGTGGCGCTGCTGGCCTACGCGGTGCTGGTGGTGGGCGCGAACTCCGCCCGGGACGTGGATTTCGCCGAAATCCAGCGCGCCATGGCCACATCTCCCGGCGTCGGCAATCTGAACGCGCTGGATGAAAACGGCTTCCAGGAGCGCATGGACGCCTCCCCCGAGGGCTGCGAGGGCTGGCTGATGTACGGCTCCGACGAGATCATGGACGTGTCGGAGCTGATGATCGCCAAGGGGGACGAGGCGACCCTCGACCGGCTGGAGGACGCGGTCCAGGGGCGTCTGGAGGCCCAGCTGGCCGTGTTCCGCAGCTACGGCGTGAACCAGAAGGATCTCCTGGAGGGCGCGACGGTGCTGCGGCGGGGCGATTACCTGTTCTACGCCGTGGGTGAAGCGGCGGATCAGTGGGCGGACGCGTTCCTCGCCTGCATACGATAGGAGGGCGGACGGCACATGGTATTCAGCAGCCTGCACTTCCTGTACATCTTCCTGCCCCTGGTGATGCTGGCACACCTGATTGCGCCCCGGCGCTGGCGCAACGGCATATTGCTTGCGGCCAGCCTCTGGTTTTACGCCTGGGGCGAGCCGGTCTACCTGGGGCTCATGCTGTTCAGCGTGGCCTGGAATTACGTGACCGGCCTGCAGCTGAACGCGGCGGTTCGCCCCTCCCGGCGCAGGGCCACACTCGTCGGCGCGGTGGCGGTCAACCTGGCCGTGCTGGGCTTTTTCAAGTACTACGGCTTCCTGGTGGCGACGCTGAACGGCCTTTTTGGCCTGCGCCTGCCCGACTATCGGCTGCCGCTGCCCATCGGCATATCGTTCTACACCTTCCAGGCCCTCTCCTACGTCATCGACGTGTACCGGGGCCAGACGCCGCCCCAGCGCAGCCTGGTGGACTTCGCCACCTACATCACCATGTTCCCCCAGCTCGTGGCCGGGCCCATCGTGAAGTACGCCGACATCCGCGAACAGCTTCACAGGCGAAGCGCGTCGCTGGCCCAGATCGGGCAGGGGCTGGAGCGCGTGATACTTGGGCTTTCCAAGAAGGTTCTGCTGGCGAACAACCTGGGCCTGCTGGCCGACGCCATGCGAAGCGCGCCGAAGCTGTCGGTGCTATCGGCCTGGTTGGGCGCGGCAGCCTACGCGCTGCAGATCTACTTCGATTTCTCCGGCTATTCCGACATGGCCATCGGCATGGGCCGCATGCTGGGCTTCACCTTCGCGGAAAACTTCGACCATCCCTACCGCGCCCGCAGCGTCACCGAATTCTGGCGGCGCTGGCACATATCGCTGTCCGGCTGGTTCCGGGATTACGTCTACATCCCCCTGGGCGGCAACCGGGTGGGGCCGGGGCGGCACATACTGAACCTGCTGATCGTGTGGCTGCTCACCGGGCTTTGGCACGGCGCAAGCTGGAACTTCGCGCTGTGGGGGCTGTACTACGCCGCGCTGCTGATCGTCGAAAAGTACCTGACCGGCAGGGTTCTGGGAAAGCTCCCCGCCGGGGCCGCCCGTTTCTGCACGCTGCTGCTGGTGACGGTGGGCTGGGTCATATTCAGCAACACCGACTTCGGCGCCATGGGCCGCTACCTGGGCTGTCTGGCAGGGATCGGGGCCGACGGCTTTGCCGACGCCGCCTTCCTGTACGCGCTGCGCAGCAACATCCTGCTCATGGCCTTCGCGGCGCTGTGCTGCGGGCCGGGGCTGCGCAAGTGGCAGATTCGGCTGACTGGCCGGTGGCCCGCGCTGGCGCTGGTTCTGTTCGCCGCGCTGCTGATCGCCTGCACGGCGTACCTGGTGCACGGCAGCTACAACCCGTTCCTGTATTTCAGGTTTTAAGTTGACCGCCGCCTTAAGACAACACCGCACAATGCTCATGGCGCATGAACGGCTGAATTTCAGCCGCCTGCTGTCTGCTGATCTGGCGTCTGCAAAACCCTTGATTACCAACCCAGGTAACCTGCGGTTTAGCGTCGGGGATTTGCGCCGCAATTCCCAATCTCCATTCCTCGGAGGTGTCCGGCATGAAGAAGAAGCGCCTGTTTTTCCTGCGCGCCACGGCCATACTGGCCCTGGCGCTGGTCGCGCTGCTGGACATCGCCTTTATCCTCCATCGGGATCGCGCGTTCTCGCCGCTGGAAAACCGCAGCCTGCAGCAGCGCCCCGCGCCAACCCTCCAGGGACTGCTCTCCGGGCGCTTCGAGACGCGCTTTGACCGGTACATCAGCGACCAGTTTCCCTTCCGGGACGGCTGGATCGCGCTGAAATCCGCGCTGGACCGGCTGGCGGGGCGCACGGAATCGGACGGCGTGTTCCTGGGGAAGGACGGCTACCTGATTCAGGACTTCAAGGCCCCGGACGAGGCGGACGAACGGCGCACGGCAGAGGCGCTCGCGGGCTTTCTGAACCGCCATGACGACCTGGCCCAATACGTGATGATCGTTCCCACGGCGGTCACCGTGCTTGGCGACAGGCTGCCTGCGCTGGCCGACGCCGGGGACGAGGGCGGTTATATCAACCGCCTGGCCGATGAGCTGTCCGAGACCCCGGCGGCGTTTATCGACCTGCGCCAGCCCTTCGCCGAGGCAAAGGACAACACCCAGCTCTATTACCGCACCGACCACCACTGGACCAGCGACGGGGCGCGGCTGGCCTACATGGCGCTGTCCGGGGCGGCGAAGCTCTCCGGCAACACGGACGCCTTTGACCGCCGACAGCTCTCCAACGATTTCCAGGGCACCCTCTGTGCCGTCAGCGGCTTTCGGATGAATCAGAGCGAGGACATGTGGGCCTACCTGCCCAATGAAAAAGCGCCCCAAACGGTGGTCGCGTGGGTCGCCGAGAACGAAAGAAGCGCCTCGCTGTACAGGGTGGAATGCCTGGATACCCGGGACCAGTACGCCGTGTTCCTCGGCGGAAATTTCCCGGAGATCCGCATCGAGACCCCCCTTATGAACGGCAGGACGCTGCTGGTTTTGAAGGATTCCTACGCCAACTGCCTGATCCCCTTCCTGACGGCGGACTACCAGAAGATCGTCGTCGTCGATCCCCGCTATTTCACCGGCGATCTGGAAGTGCTGATGGCCGCCGAGGGCGTCAACGAAATCCTGATACTGTACAACGCCGAAACCCTGGCCGGGGACACGGCGCTGCGGGCAGATATTATATAAGGAAACGCCGCACAATGCCCGAAGCGCATTGTGAGGCGTTTCCTTCAGCCCTGCCCCTTGGGGAAGGCTGGCGTTTCCTGAGCGATTCACGCTCTTTCCTTCCTCGCCAGCTTCCTTCTCAGTCTACGGCGCGTCCGGGACAGCTTCACGCAGCTGGCCGCGATCACCGTCAGGCAGGTGACCAGGATGTACAGCTTCACCCAGGGCTTGAGGAACAGGGAAAGGTCCTGAGCGATCCGGTCGATCAGCAGCAGGATCATGCAGACGGCACAGAGCGCGGCGCTGACCGGGGGCAGGGCCTTCTTGATCTTCTTCATGGCTCGCCCTCCTCAGCCCCTGGCCGCGTGCCGGGGGTGCGGCGCGCCGGCCCCCGCAGCTTGTCCCGCGCCCGGTTTCTTCGCCCCGCCGGAGCCAGAGGCCTTTCGGGCGCGCTTCGCGGGCATCAGGGCGTCGCCCGTCACGATCAGGCACATCGCCAGCAGCAGCCCCTTCGTCAGGCCGTTGTCGATAAAGTTCATGGCCGGGTTGACCCGGTCGATCAGGAAAAACACGATGTACATGTCGGCGATCAGTATGGCCGCATGGGGCAACATCGGGCGTATCTTCTTCCACATATCTCAAGCTCCCCTCACGTGACCTCGTCGACGACGATGATGAAATCGCTGGCGCTGCGCCCGCCGCCGGAGGGACGGTTCACCAGCTTGTCTCCCTTCGCAAGAAGGGATGTCTGGCCGCCGTCCATATTGTAGGCCGCCTTGCAGCCCAGGCCCTCCATCACCTGGGACAGCCCGTCCAGCTTGACGCCTCTGGATTCATCCAGGCGCCCGTCCACCACCACGAAGCAGTAGTGGCCGGGCTCATAGTAGCCAAACGCCGAGCGCGGGTGGCGCTTTTTCATGTGGCTGTCCGCGTTGAAATCGGTCATGGCGCGGCCTTCGTCGTCCAAAAGCCGGGGGCCGAAGTGCCAGCACTGGTACGCACCCTGGGCCATGATCTCCCTGGCATCGAACCGCTCCGGGGAAATCGTCTCAAACCTTCCGTCCCAATAGAGCACGGCCACGTCCCGTATGTTCTTCGCGTCGCGCAAGAGCCTGCCGTTGCGGGCCACCACGCCGAAGTCCCGGGAGCCGTAGTAGTCGCCGTTCATGGTCACCACGCTGTGGGTGCGCTTGGCTACCTTGGTGATCCACTCCTTGTAGCCGCGTCCGAAGGTATCCTCGGCCAGCGCCGTTTTGAGGCAGGATATGTCCGCAATGTAGATGTCGGCGTAGTATACCCTGGACAGCAGCTCGTCAAAATAGCGCTTCTGGAAGGTGATGTTCAGGTTGGGGCTCTGATAGGTGTTGTCGGTTATGATGACCTCGCCGTCGGTAAATTTGTCGGCGTATTTGTTGCGAAAGCTGCCCACGGGCTCCTGGGTAGGCTCCGGCGTGGTCTCGGACACGACAGCCGTTTCCGCCGCGCTGTCCGCCTTTACAGTCGCTTCCGGGCGCGTCGGCGCAGCGGTCAGCTGGATCGACGCCCGGCTGGACACGATGCCGGTATCCTGTTGACGGCTGGGAATCACGTGATGGGGCAGCGCATAGATCAGCAGGGCCACGCCCAGCGCGAGCACATGGGCGATCAAGACCATCCAGACCGGTTTCGGGCGGCGATGGAACAGCGCCGCGATCCGGCCTCTTCCCGGATCCGGGCTGCGGCGTTCCTGGCTTTGAGGCATAGATAACACCTCTCCCTTCGTTGCCTTCAGTTTAGCATATTGAAATGAATCAGTCAAGCGATAACTGCCATCGACAGTCGGATTGACAAATGCGCGCGATTCGGGTATATTGATGCTATAATGCGGTTTCAGGCGGGAAAGGGGGGAGATTGTATGAGCGAAAGAAGCCCTGTGCGGCAGCTGAAGGCGCTCATACGCGCGGCCCTGTCTCCTGCAGCGATCGCATCCGAGCCCGACACAAGCGGGGATGAGAATGCCCTGTCATCCCCGTACTTACGGTGTGCATCGCAGTAAGCCTGTCGCTGTGAAGGCGGGCGGAACAGAAACTCATGGTACATGCGACGCAGACCCCGCCGCCGCAGATCGTTCCGCTTTCGTCCATGGCGTGCCCGCTCGAGGGGGTTTCAATAAGGAACATACTTTGGAGAATCATCCCCGGGGACAGTCAGTGATGCCATATTCAAACGACTACAGGAGGCCATACCCTTGATAAGCTATATCGATGGATTTTTCCGCGACCCGAAGGGAATGCTGATATTCTTCCTGCTGGCCTTCCCCGGGCGCATACTGGCCCTTTCGCTGCACGAATTCGCCCATGCCTGGATGGCAGACCGATGCGGCGACCCCACGGCGCGGATGATGGGGCGGCTGACCATCAACCCCATGAAGCACCTGGACCCCCTGGGCACGGTGCTGATGCTGCTGGTGGGCTTCGGCTGGGCCAAGCCGGTGCCGGTGAACCCCCGGAATTTCCGCAACTACCGCAGGGACGATTTGAAGGTCTCCCTGGCGGGCGTGACGATGAACTTCATCATGTTCATACTGAGCCTTGTCGTCATGATCGCAGTGGTGGCGCTGGCCCTTTCCCGGGTGCCTGCGGGCAGCTTGACCACAACCGGCGCAAAGGTATTCCGCATGAACTACCTGGGCACCGACGCATTGATCTTCCCCGCCGACAACACCTATGTGCCGATCGTCCAGCTGTTGAACAACCTTCCCTATTACCCCGGCGAAGTGCTCATCAAGCCGGTGTTCGGGTCGGTGGCGGGGAATCTGTACCAGATGCTGGGCTATTTCTGCATAACCAACCTGGTGCTGGCCCTGTTCAACCTGCTGCCCATACCGCCGCTGGACGGCTATCACGTGCTCAACGACCTGGTTTTGCGCCGCCGCCAGCTTTTCGCCAACCCCCAGACCGCCCGCATCGCCAGCACCGTACTGTTCGTACTGGTGCTGACCGGCGTGATCGGGCGGGGCATCGGCTGGCTGAACACACAGATACTCACCGGCGCGGGCCACGTCGCCGCGGCGGTTCTGAGGGCCATTGGCTTGATGTGATACAGGAGGAAGCATGTCCTACATCGTATCCCTGAAGGAATTTGACGGGCCGCTGGATCTGCTGCTGACGCTGATCTCCAACGCAAAGATCGACATCCACGACATCTTCGTCAGCCAGATCACCGAGCAATACCTGGAGACCATGTCGCTGGTGGACGAGCTGGATATGGATTCCGCCAGCGAATTTTTGCAGATGGCCGCCACGCTGCTGGAAATCAAATCCAGGGCGATGCTGCCCAAGCCGCCCAAGAGCGAGGACCCGGACGAGCTGTCGCCGGAGGAAGCGCTGATCAAACAGCTGGAGGAATACCGCCAGTTCAAGGAGGTCTCCGCCCGGATGCACCAGCTGGAGGAGGAGGCCCGCGCCCTTCTGACCAAGCTGCCGGAGGAATACCCGCTGCCGCCGCCCAACATCGAAATCACGGGGCTGACGCTGGAAAAGCTGCTCAAGGCCTATAAAAGGGTGTTGGAGCGGGCCGAGCGGGCCGACGCCGACGACCGCATGGCCAGCCGCGAGATCCGGCGGGACACCTTCACCGTCGCCGGGTGCATGGCCCGCATCAGCCGCATGGTGCGCCGGGGCGGTTGCACTTTTTCCCAGCTCTTCGGCGAGGATTACACCCGCCAGGAGGTCGTGACCATGTTCATGGCCCTATTGGAGCTGATCAAGCTGAACCGGCTGCATGTCAGGCAGGCCTCGGCCTATGACGACATCGTATTGAGCGCCTGAGCGCGCCTGTTCCGCCTTCGACAGAGCCCCCGCTTCCCACAGGGGCGCGGGCCGCCCCGCGGGTTTGCCGGGGGCAGGCCCGGACAGTTGCGCCTGAACATGGACAATTTCGTTAACTTCAACCATTTCTGTCGCGTTTCGGAACTTTCCCGCATTTGCCGTCGTCCAAATATGCGAATACGAAAGCGGAGGAGGCAATGCCCCATGCTTCGGCGGAAGATCGCTCTGGTTCTTACCGCGTTGCTGCTGGTTTCAGCCATGCCTGCGGCGCTGGCTACCCAATCCTACAGCGCCCACACGCCGCTTTCCGGCGCCGACGACGACAAGCTGGCCAATTTGCGCCTGGCCGCGCAGGCCATTGACGGCAAGACCGTCTTCGCCGGCGAATATTTCTCCTTCAACGAGACTGTCGGACCCTGCAATAAGCAGCGGGGCTTTTGCAAGGCGCCCAACGGGCGCGGCGCAATGGTCACTGGCGGCGGCGTAGCCCAGGCGGCATCGACCCTCTACATGGCGCTGTTGCAGATGGACGACAAGGTGGATATCGACCCGGTAAAGACCTACGGCAAGCGTTTTTCAGACGACTATGTCCAGAATCCCTCCCTGGCCATCGTCACCGATTACGACGCGGGCATCGATCTGAGCTTTACGAACCGGGACGACGACCTTTCCATCGACATGTGGCTGGACGATGACGACCTGTGGTGCGTCGTCACCACGGGCCGCCAGGGCAGTCTCTACACGATGCAGGAGAAGACCACCGAAACCAGCCTGTCCTTCCTGGACGGGGATGACTGGCCCGACGGCGAATATGCAGACGATTATCTATCGCCGCCGCACGAAGGCCTGGAGTCCGAGAGCGTCGGAGAATCGCACGTTATCGAAAAGAAAAAGGACGACGACAGCAGCCCGCAATACTACATCATCTCCCGTCCCAGCATCGACGACGGCAATCCGGACTTCCACAGCGTGGGCTCGGTTTACATCGACTGTGGCCGCGACAAGGACGTGCTGCACAACGTCACCCTCGCGGCGGAGAGCCTCAACGATACGATGCTGGATTCCGGCGACGCCTTCTCCTTCAACGACGTGGTGGGGCCGCGCACCAAAAAATACGGCTATCGCAGGGCCGTCAACGGCCGCGGCGCGAAAGTGACCGGCGGCGGCGTGGCCCAGGTCGCCAGCGCCCTTTGGCTGGCCGTCAAGGATCGCGACGACATCGTCATCCTCGAAAAGCACACCTATGGCAACCGCTACAACCAGCGCTATGTGCCGGACGCTGCCGATGCCCTGCTGACGGATTACGCCTCTGAAAAGGATTTCCGCTTCCGCTACACCGGCGATGAAAGCCTCACCATCTACACCTACGTGGAGGACGGTCGGCTGTACTGCGACGTACTCGAGGACTGATTTCCCGGCGTATCACTCAAAAGCCCCCGTGGAAGGCCATTCCGGATGCTCCGCGCATCCGGCGGACCTCCCGGATGATATAGATTTTTCCCTCCCTCCTCATATGCGGCGAAGGAACCGGGCCAGAGCGCCCGCTGCCTTCGCCGCGCTTCTTTTGTTTTACACGATGACGCCAAATCCCCTAAAACTTAACATACAGTGTCTGGACTTTAGTAATATAAAGTGTTAAACTGGCATTACAATACAACACAGTAGTGGAGGAATAAACCATGAAGAAACTGCTTGCCGCCATATTGGTAATGATGTTCGCGCTGATCGCCTGTGCCAGCGCCGAGGAAACCGTATTCAAAATGGGCATTGACGCCGAGTATCCCCCCTATTCCTACATGGGCGACGACGGCCAGTACACCGGCTACGACGTGGAAATGTGCGCCAAGGTGTGCGAGATCCTGGGCTGGACCCAGGAGGTCGTGCCGATCAACTGGGACACCAAGCTGATCCAGCTGGACGCCGGCGAGATGGACTGCATCTGGTCCGGCCTGACCATCGACGTGATCGACCCTGAGGCCTATTCCATCTCCATGGCCTATTCCGACAACAGCCAGATGATCCTGACCAAGAAGGGCAGCGGCATCGAAGCCCTGGCCGACGTGGCCGGCAAGCGCGTAGGCGTGCAGCTGGGCACCTCCGCCGACATTCTGCTCTCCGACGGCGGCGACGCGGCGGACTTCGGCGCGACCTTCGGCGAGCTGGTGCGCTATGAGAACTACAACATCGCCTTCACCGAGCTGATGGCCGGCGCCATCGACGCCGTCGCCATCGACATCGGCGTGGCCAACGGCAAGATCGCCGAGTACGGCGACGACTACTACTGCGTGGCCGAGCCCTTCGCCGCCGAGAAGTACGGCATCTGCTTCCGCAAGGCCGACGCCGAAATGTGCAAGCAGGTCGAAGACGCCTTCATGCAGCTGGTAGAGGACGGCACCTACATCTCCCTGGCCGAGAAGTACGGCCTGGACACCGCCAACCTGTGCTTGGCGAAGTAACCATTCTCCCACCGACGCCATATCAAAGGGCCCGTCTCACAGGCGCGCCCTTTTTTATCACATAAGGAGCCTGTTCAATGACACTCACCGCAATGATCGCCAAGATGAGCGAGGGCCTGGGCCGCACCTGCGCCATCTTTTTCCTGACGCTGCTGTTCTCGCTGCCGCTGGGCCTGCTGGTGGCGCTGATGCGCATGTCCAAAAACAAGGTGCTCAGCAGCGTCACCAGCGCCTGCATCTCCGTGCTGCGGGGCACGCCCCTGATGCTCCAGCTGATCGCCGTGGCCTACGGCCCCTTCTACCTGTTCGGCTACACGCTGTTGGTGAAGGAAAAGCTGCTGGCCATCATCATCGCCTTCTCGCTGAACTACGCGGCCTATTTCGCGGAAATCTACCGGGGCGGCATTGAATCGATGCCCGTGGGCCAGTACGAGGCCGCCCACGTGCTGGGCTACAGCAAGCATCAGACATTTATGCGCATCATCATGCCCCAGGTGGTCAAGCGCATACTGCCCAGCGTCACCAACGAGGTCATCACCCTGGTCAAGGATACCTCCCTGGCCTTCACGCTGGCCTACATGGAGATGTTCTCCATCGGCAAGCAGATCGCCAACAGCCAGTCCAGCTTCCTGCCCTTCGTCATCGCCGGCGTGTTCTATTACGTGATGAACATGATCGTGGCCTTTGTCATGTCCCGGTGCGAAAAGGCGCTGAGCTACTACAGGTAAGGGGGTAAACGCCATGAATATCCTTAAAATCGCGCATTGCCGCAAGCAATTCGACGGCAAAGAGGTACTCTCGGACATCTCCCTGACCGTCGACGAGGGACAGGTGGTGTCCATCATCGGCCCCTCCGGCTCCGGCAAGTCCACGCTGCTGCGCTGCGCCACGCTACTGGAAACCATGGACGGGGGCGCCCTCAGATACCTGGGCAAGAGCGCAGTGCGGGACGAAAACGGCAGGGCCGTGTACGCCTCCCACGCCGAATTGAAGGAGATACGCACCTGCTTCGGGCTGGTGTTCCAGAACTTCAACCTGTTCCCCCACTACTCGGTGCTCAAGAACATCACCGAGGCCCCGATGCTGATCCAAAAGCGGAACAAGGCCGAGGTCTACGAGACAGCCCGGGACCTGCTGAAGAAGATGGGCCTTGCCGACCGGGAAGACGCATACCCCTACCAGCTCTCCGGCGGCCAGCAGCAGCGGGTGTCCATCGCCCGGGCGCTGGCGATGAAGCCGAAGATGCTGTTCTTCGACGAGCCCACATCGGCCCTGGACCCGGAGCTGACCGGCGAGATATTGAAGGTCATCCGCGATCTGGCCGCCGAGCACATGACCATGGTCATCGTCACCCACGAGATGGCCTTCGCCCGGGATGTCTCCGACCATGTGCTCTTCATGGACGGCGGCGTGATCGTCGAGCAGGGCAACCCGGAGGACATCATCAACAACCCCAGCCAGGAGCGGACGATCCAGTTCCTGAGCAGATTCAATTAAAGAGGCCGTCCCAAATGCAGCTGAACTACCAAAAATACAGTCCCACCGGCAACATCACCGTCCTGGTGACGACGCCCGTTCCCCGCGACCGCCAACCGGTGGTCGCGGCGTGGCTGTTGAGGCCCGAGGTCGCAGGCGGCGAACAGGCGGGCTTCGTTGAACCGCCCACAGATCCCCGCTGCGCCGCGCGGCTGCAGATGATGGGCGGCGAGTTCTGCGGCAACGCCACGATGTCCCTGGGCGCGATGCTGGCCCGAAACGCGGGCCTGGCCGACGGCGCAGCATTGTCGCTGCTGCTGGAGGTCTCCGGCAGCGCGGCCCCCATAGCCTGCCGGATTTGCAGGGAGGGCGAGGCTTGGGGCGGCACGGTGGACATGCCCCTGCCCGAAGGGCTGGAAAAGGCGACCCTTGAAACCGACGGCGGGCGGATTGCCGCGCCCCTCGTGCGCATGCCGGGCATTGCCCACCTGATCCTGCCGGTGAATGAAGCGCCTGGCGAAGCGGAGCTGCGCCGCCGCCTGCCCCAGTGGAACCGGCGCATCGGCGCGGACGCCCTGGGCGCGCTGACCTGGAACGCCGCCGAATCGTCCATCGACCCGCTGGTGTACGTGCCCTCGGCGGGCACCCTCGTGCGGGAGCACGGCTGCGGCAGCGGCAGCGCCGCCGTGGGCTGCTGGCTGACGCTGAGCGCGGGCCGAAGCATGGAAATCCCCCTCCGCCAGCCGGGCGGCACCATCACCGTGCGCACCCGTTTCGACGGGGGCGCGATCAGAGGCGTGACCATCACGGGAGGGGTGGCGCTGGTGGCGGAAGGTACGGTAACGCAGATCGTCTAAAGGAAACACCGCACAATCGAACAGTGCGGTGTTTCCTTTAGACGAGAGGCGTATAATACTATTCCCAATTAAAAATAGAACAAGATGTGGGATGAATTTTTCGTTCTGGCAGCGCGGAACGGAGGGAGGCGATGCAGCGCATCGTTGACCGGGCAGCGCCGCGCTGGCATCCAAAGGATGCGCGCGGGCTGGTCGCGCCTGCCGCAGGCAGTGGCGCGACTGCTATCCGAAAAAGGCGCCCACAGATGTTGAATTTTTAATTGAGAAGAGTATACTATCACATTCTGGACAGCGACAGCTTCCGGACGATCAGCGCCGTCATGGCCTGTTGAACCGTGGCGGGGATGCCCAGTACGTCCAGGCTTCCGGGCGGGTCGTGCTCCGCCATGTAGTCGTGAATCGCCTGAATGTAGCAGCGCTTCACGTCGGTGCCGTAGTTGAACTTGTTGATGCCCCGGCTGAACGCCTGAACCAGCTGGTCCTCCGGGATGCCGCTGCCGCCGTGCAGCACCAGGGGCGTGTCGGTGGCGGCGTCGATCTCGTCCAGCCGCTTCAAGTCCAGATTGGGCGTCTGCAAATAATCCCCGTGGGCGTTGCCGATGGCGATGGCCAGGGAATCCACGCCGGTCTCCCGGCAGAACAGCGCCACGGCGTCGGGCTTGGTGAACAGGTCGGCCTTCTCGCCCCAGCGCTCGCTGGCCAGCCCCACGCTGCCCAGCTCCGATTCCACCGCCACGCCCCGGGCATGGGCATAGTCCACCATGGCGCGGGTGCGGCGGATGTTGGTCTGCAAATCGTCCCGGGAGGCGTCGAACATGATCGAGGTAAAGCCGCACTCGATGGCCCAGCGGGCCTCCGCCTCGTCGTAGGTGTGGTCCAGGTGCAGGCCGATGCGGGCGTCGGTGTGCCGCGCCATGAACTGCACCATGGCCGCGAACTCGCCGAAGCCGTTCAGGCTGAACCGGCTCACGTACTCGGGCAGCAGCATGATTATGGCGGGCTTGCCGGTCTGCTCGGCGGCGTTGACGACGGCCCGCGCCTCGTTGTAATCGATGCACACGAAGGAGAGCACCGCCGCGTTCTTTGCGTCGGCCTCCCGGACGAGGTCTATGGCGTTGACCAGGCTCATGGCACTACCCCTTTCTCCGCGCGGCCATCTTCGCAAGGAAATCCGGGCCGTAGCCGTAGTGTTCCACGACGAAGTCCAGGTCCTTGTCGCCGCGCCCGGACAGGTTGACCAGGATCGAGCCCGTCAGGCCCTTGCGGGCCTCGCGGATGGCGTAGGCCAGGGCGTGGGCGCTCTCGATGGCGGGGATGATGCCCTCGTGCCGGGACAGCAGGAACAGCGCCTCGATGGCCTCGTCGTCGTCCACGGTGACGTAGTGCACCCGGTCCATGTCGTGCAGCAGGGCGTGCTCCGGGCCGGCGGCGGGGTAATCCAGGCCGCTGGCGTTGGAATAGACCGGGGCCGGGTTGCCGTCCTCGTCGGCCAGCATGATGCTCTTGAAGCCGTGCATGACGCCCTCTTCGCCATAGGTGATGGACGCCGCGTTGTCGCCCAGCGCGGGGCCGCGGCCCAGGGGCTCCACGCCCACCAGCTCCACCGGGTCGGCCAGGAAGGGCGTGAACATGCCGATGGAATTGGATCCGCCGCCCACGCAGGCCACCACCCGGTCCGGCAGGTGGCCGGTCTGCGCCACGAACTGCGACCGGGCCTCCTCGCCGATGCAAAACTGGAAGTCGCGCACCATCAGCGGGAAGGGATGGGGACCGGCGGCGGTGCCGATGCAGTAGACCGCGTCCCTGTACTCCTTCGCATAGGCCATGAACGCGGCGTCCACGGCCTCCTTCAGCGTCTTCAGGCCGAAGCTGACGGGGATCACGTTCGCGCCCAGCAGCTTCATGCGGGTGACGTTGGGCGCCTGCTTGGCGATGTCCACCTCGCCCATGTAGATGTCGCATTCCATGCCGAAGTAGGCGGCGGCGGTGGCCAGGGCCACGCCGTGCTGACCTGCGCCTGTCTCGGCAATCAGCTTCTTCTTGCCCATGTACTTCGCAAGCAGCCCCTCGCCCATGCAGTGGTTCAGCTTGTGGGCTCCGGTGTGGTTCAGATCCTCGCGCTTGAGGTAGATCTGCGTCCGCCCAAGCAGGTTTGAAAGGTTCTGACAGTGATACACCGGCGTGGGCCGCCCCTGGAAATCCCGGCGGATGCGCCGCAGCTCGGCGATGAACTGGGCCGACTGGGCAATGGTGTTGTAGGCCTCGGCATACTCGTTGAAGGCCTTGATCAGCTCCGGGTCCTCCAGATAGTTACCGCCGTATTTCCCGAAATAGCCGTTCGCCGACGGCTGCTCCTTCAGATAGTTGTCAAAATCCCTGTATTGATTCAAGCGCCTGCGCCCCCTTCTGCGTTGTGGAAGTAATCATTTCCAGTTACCGTCACTGTTCTTATTATACTGTATTTTCTCCCGTTGGGAAAGCGCGGGGGCAAGATTGCCGGGAATTTTACAGAGGAAGGCCGACAGGTGGAAATCAAATGGCAACCGCCAATTTCGGCGGTTGCCATGCTTCCAGTGTGCGAAGGGTTTCTTTCAATTTGCGACGGCGGCCCGATAGCCGCCGCCGCGTCGTATTCATCTCTGGCAAACCTGCCGTCATTCCTCCGCCTCCGGCGCTTCCGTCGCCTGGACCGCCTTGCCGGTCACGCTGATCTTCACCGTCTTGACCTCGTGCTTGCCCCTGAAAATCTCAAAGCGCAGGGTAGCGGTATAGTTCTCGCCCGGCTCGAGCGGCGTGAGCACGCTCAGGTTCAGCGCCTTCTCCCCCTCGCAGGGATAGCCGCACACGCAGGCCTCCGTCTGGCTGGGATAGTAGAAGGACGCGCAGCGCACCCCAAGCCAGCCCTCAACGGTGGCGTCCACCTGGGTCAGCCGCCAGTAATAGTTGCTGCTCACCGTCAGGCTGCCCATGGCGTCGGCATCCAGCGCAAGGGTGCCGATATCGAGGGCGTTGTTCTTGCCGTATTTCACCGAGAATTCCAGCTCGGGCTCCGCGTAGGCCTTGCCGACGTGGTTTTTGTAGATCCTCAGGCCCTTCTCATAGCGGGTACCCGGCCAGGAATTGGCATAGCGCTGGTTGGGGCGCTCGTAGCGCATCACCGCCCACTCCGCGGCCTCGTACAGCGTCCGGGTGGCCTTGAGGGCATCCATGTCCAGCTCCCTGTGCATGTATGCCATCTGGGTATCGAAATCCCACACCAGGTCCTCGCTGCCCCTGGAAGCGGCGAAGCGCCGCAGCGCGGCCTTGCGCCCGGAGGAGGTCCACTGGCAAAGGCCGAAGCCCACCGAATCGCCGGTCTTGTAGAGATACTTGCCGCGATCGTCCGAGCCGCCCATGC
This sequence comes from uncultured Eubacteriales bacterium, assembly GCA_902778995.1. Classification (GTDB taxonomy): domain Bacteria; phylum Bacillota; class Clostridia; order Christensenellales; family Aristaeellaceae; genus UBA2862. The sequence continues at coordinate 13,098 of CACYZW010000050.1, read as the reverse complement.
CCTGGGCGTTGTAGGGGCAGAAGGAGCTCTCGGCCTGTATGCTGCTCATCAGACCGGCGGCCTGATAGTCCTTGAGGCCCCATTTGCCCGTCATTATCCGCCAGATCTCCCTTTCAAAGTTGACCTTGTCCTTCGGATAGTTGACGGAGGTGAGCCACGGCGGCTTTTCCTCCGGCTCCTTCGTGGGCTCGGGCGTTCTGGTGGGTTTGGGCGTCTTCGTGGGCTCCGCCGTCGGCGAATCCAGTTCCGTGACCAGGTCGCCCAGAGCCAGCGCGCCGAGCCCGTCGATTTCCAACGGTTCGATGACGACGTCCTCCTCCGTCTCGATGACGATGTTATCAGCCCGCGCCCCGGCGAGGCCCCCAAGCCCCGCCTGTCCCAGCAGCAGGGCGGCAAGCCCCAGCGCAGTCATCCAGCGTAAACGATTCCTCATGCGTGTTCTCCCATCGGTCCTGTAATGGTATCTCTCCGGTCATGCCGGTCATAACAGTGCGAAACGCGGTCTCTACAGGCCGCGTTTCGCAGGTTTTACGGCTCGTCCGTCTCCTCGTCTATTGACTTGAGCTTCTCCTGGTACGCCTCTGCGGCGTCCTCTGCCTCTTCCACTTTATCGGCGGCATCCTCCGCCGCGTCCTTCGCTTCCTCGGCGGCGTCCTCCGCCGCGTCCATCGCTTGTGCAGTCTCGTCGACCGCGTCCCTGTAAGCGTCCGCCACTGCGTCCTCGTACAGCTCCGGGGCGTCCTCGGCCTCGACCACGATATCGTCATCGTCGTCCACGAAGCCCTCCACGCCGGATTTCAGCAGATCGCGCATCTGATGGCCGAAGCTGGCCCTCAGGTCGGCGTTCCCGCCGGAAAACAGCGCTTCGCCGGTGCGGGTGGCCACGCTGCCCAGCGCGTCCATCAGCACCTTGATCTGGTTCAGATAGTAATTATAGCTCTCGCCGAAGGTCTTGACCGTGCTGGTGACATAGTCCTGATTGGCCTGTCGATTGTCGCGGATCTCGTTCTCCAGGTTGTGACGCTGGAGCGCCTGATCCCGGGCAAACCGCTGCTCCTCCTCCTCTTTGAACTCGTCAAATTCCCGGTTCTTGCGGGAATAGAGCTCCTTCAGGCCCTCAAACTCCGCTCGGGAGGCCCTGGCCTCTTCCACAGCCTGTTCCAGGTTGAAGTCCCTCAGCTGCGCTTCCATCCCCGCGATGCGGCTCTTCGCGCTGTCAAGCTGCCGGGTCAGGTCGGCGTTCTCAGCCTGCTGCTTGCTCAGGCTCTCCGTCAGTTCGCGTACCTTGTCTTCCAGCTCCTGTATCTTCTTGCTTCCGAACATGTTTTATCCTCCTTTGCGTGTATACATCCAACTTTATTTTAACCTACGCGGGCCCCTATCGTCAAGCCCGTCCCGCAATTTCGGGAGTATTTTCCTTATAATGACGTCGGAAGGGGCTCTGTCCCCCCGGCGATACGCGACAAGCGGCTCCGGCAGCCAGAAGGGGACCGGAACCGCTTGCAGGAAATCATGTCGTCACGGCGTATATTCGCGAACGATCTTCACGACCTTGCCTGACTGAAGGGTCACCGTGGTGCCCGAGGGAGAGAAGCTGCTGATCGGCGCGCCCTGCATGGCTTCCACAATGCCGTCGTAATCCACGGTGACGGGGTCGCTCTCGATATCGGAGGCATCATGGAACACCGCCGATTCGTCCACCGCCAGCGAAGTCACGCCCAGCTCGGTATAGGTGGGCAGATCGTCGTAGCCGTCCACGCGATAGCCGCCGTCCTCTTCTCTCTTGAAATCACAGCCGTTTTCCGCGCCCAGGCCACCGTTGACGCGCACGAGATTGCCGTCCCTTTCCACGGTTTTGACGGCGATGCTCTCGCCCTCAACCACGACGGTATCGCCCGGCGCCAGGGCCTCGATATCGGCGGCGGCGTACAGGTCCATCGTATAGACATGCACGTTGTCCATGAAGATGCCGGAGGCCAGGCGGGCCACGTCGCCCCGGTCAAAGCCGACGGGGTAATCGCCGTCGGGCAGGTGATTGACATCCAGCGATTCGTCAAAGGGCTTGGCCGTGCGGGCCACGGGCGCCTCGCTCTGATCCTCCGCCGCGTCCTCTTCGTCGCCCGCAAGCTCCTCGACCCTGGTCAGATAACGGCTGGACATATAGCCGATGTAGCCGCTTTCCGGGTCGGACACCTGCATCCACCCGTCGCCCTCGGCCAGCACCTTCACCCGCCTTCCGTTCATCAGGTGCAGTATCAGCATGCCGTTCGTGGTGGGCTGCCAACGCAGCGCAACGGTGCCCTTCTCGGTTTTGGTGACCACCTCCGCCTCGTAGGCTTCGACATCCTGCATGGTTTTCATCACGCGCTCGATTTCCTTCTGCGCGGATGCCGCAGCCGCCTTCGCCTTGTCGGTCTTTTTCGGGTCCTTTTTCTTCTGCTTGGAGGGCTTGGTCGTGCTCAGATACTTGGCCTGAATCCAGCCGAGCGTCTGGCCGTCGCCTGACGGATCCTCCACCAGTACGGCATACCAATTGCCGCTCTTTTTTTCAATCAGCACCTTCCTGCCCCGGGACAGCTTTCCGTACACCTTGGAATCGGTGCTCTTTTTGGCATAGATCCTGACGCCGTCCTGGGTGACGTACAGTGTAAAGGCGTCCGCCACCGCAGGCAGCGCAAGGGCCGCCAGCAGCGCAACCGCCAGTATGGCGGTGATGACTCTCTTCATATTTCACACTCCTTACACAGGGATTGCCCGGCGCATTGGCGCCGGGCAAAATGCGCTTAAATCAGTCGAACACCACGTTGCTGTTCCAAATATCGCCGGTTCTGTCGACCACGGCCAGCGCGCAGAAGTTCAGCTTGCCCTCGCCCCAATCCGAAGCGACGGTAAAGCTGCCGGAGGCGCTGTTTGCGTTGTTGGCCTTCAGCGCAACGCCGTCGACGACCAGGGTCAGGGTGTTCTGTCGGAAATCAGGCTTGTCGCCGTAGCTCAACAGCAGCGCTTCGAAGGTGCAGGCGGTGCTGCCCAGGTTGTTCAAACGCCAGTTGTAGGTGCGCATGCCGTCCTCCGCTTCGCCGACGGGCGTCACGGTCAGCGCCAGATCCACGGGCGAGCTCACATTGCCCTTGCCCTTCCAGCTTTGCTCGCTCTGGGCGGCCATCCAGCCGTTCACCAGGGCGTCCACATGGCCGGGCCACAGCATGCCGGGCTCGAAGTCGATGTCGTTATCGGCGGCAAAGTCCGCGTAGGCGGTGTCCAGCTTCGCGCCATAGATGCCGTCGAAGCTGCCGGGATTGTAGCCCAGGCCGCCCAGCATCTTCTGAATGGTGCGCACGTCCTCGCCCCTTTGCCTGCGCTCAATGGCGCCGGCGCCGATGGTCTCCCGCTGCTCATAGCCGCAATCCTTGCACACGCGCACGCGCACGCCGTTCGCCCAGCGGGTCAGCGGCGCGGCCATCGTCCAGGGGCCGAAATCGTGGTTCAGGCGCTTGATGGTCTGCGGCCAGGCGATGCCGTCGGGGTTGAGGCCCTGGTCCTTCTGGAACTGCATGACAGCCCGCTCCATGCCGCCGCCGAAGATGCCGTCCACACCGCTCGCGGTCAGGTAATTCTGGTCGGCCAGCAGCTTCTGAACCGCGCGCACCTCCTCGCCCCGGTCGCCCCGGCGCAGCGTGCCCTTGGGATCATAGGATACCGCGGGCTCGGTATGGCCGCAGACCTGGCACACCTGCTGGCGGGTGCCGGCGGAATGGTCAGTGGCCTTCACGATGATCTCCCACTTGTAATCGTGGGGCAGCTTGTCGATGGTCTGCTCCTGCACATAGCCGCATTCCCGGCAGGTGCGGGTGCGCAGCCCCGTTTTGGTGCAGGTGGCTTCCCGCTCCACGACCCACTTGCCAAAGTCGTGGGGCAGCTTGTCCATGGCCTGCTCCTGCTTATGGCCGCACACCTTGCACTTGCGGTAGCGGCTGCCCTTCGCGGTGCAGGTCGGCTCCTTGGTGACGATCCACTTGCCGTACTCATGGGGTGCCTTTTCGATGGACTGGGTCTGCTTGTGGCCACAGACCACGCAGGTGCGCGTCTTCTGGCCCTCCCTGGTGCAGGTCGGCTCCCGGGTGATCTTCCACTTGCCATAGGTATGGCCGGTCTTGGGCATCACCTCGTCGTCAATTATGCCGCACTTGACGCAGTGGCGCTCACGATAGCCGGTGCTGACGCAGGTAGGCTCGTCGATGATGGTCCACTTGCTCCACTTGTGCTGGCAGGGCGGATTCGGGTCGATGTACTTGCTGAGCATGAACCCTCTCTTCTTCTTGCCCTTGACCTTGACGGACACCTCGTTCCACTTGCCGCGCATGTCCACCACGTCGATCACCGTCACCTTATCGCCCTTGTTGAGCTTGGCGATGACCTTGGAATCGGTATCATAATCAGCGTAGACCTTGGCGCCGTCCTTGTTGACGTACTCGGTCCAGCCCTCCGCAAGGGCGGCCGCCCCCAGCACCGCCGCCAGCGCGACGGCCAGAAGCATTATCGCGATCCTCTTCATACGCTTTTCCTCCCATTGATTCATCTATCGTTGCCTTTCGCTTGCTCTGCGCACATCGTCCGGCGTCGGCGCTTGTTTCCCTGAATCAGCAGCCCGCAGGCGTTACGCCATGGACGAAAGCAGGGCGATTTGCAGCGGCGCATATCGGTCGCCACAGAAAGCCGGGTAGGCGGCAGTTTGCCGCCGGAACATGCACCGCAGGCGCCTCTTCCGCCCGCTTTCACAGCAAATGCCTGAAGTGTTTCAGAGCCGCGCGCTGATTATTCCCCGGCGTCGACCGCATTGCCCTCGGCATCGGTGGCAGGGGTCGCCTCCGCGCTTTCCGTTCCGGCTTCGATCAGCTCTCCCTCTTCCTCAACTGCCTCAGTGACAGTGTCCTCCGCCGCGCTGATGCTCAGCGTGCGGACGATGGCATCGGCCTCGGCGTCGGCATTGTCCCCATCCAGCCAAAAGACGATCTCCACGTATTCGTCGCCGCCGTCCAGTATATAGGTAAGCGTGTTGAACGACGCGTCCTGGTAGACCTCGACGGTGCGGTACCAGGCGGCGGGTATGCCGTTGACCTCGCCGTCGGTCACCAGCTGACTGACCTCGTTGTAGCCGTTGACCTCCTCCGCCGCGTACTCCGCCAGCGCGTTGGGATAGCCGTCCTTGCTGAACTGGTAGACATCGAAGTCCAACGGGGTTTTTTTGCTGTAGTAATAGGCCACCTGGTCGTCGTCGATATCCTCCTGGGTCATCTCGCCCTCGGTAAAGCCTGCGGGGACGGTCAAAACGAAGGCGGACGTTCCCAGGCGGATCGTCTTCGTCGCTTCATCGCCCGCCTCAGCGACTTCCTTTTCGCCTTCGGCGGGAGCTTCGAGGGCCGATTCGATCGCCGGCTCCCCATCTTCAGCCGGGGCTTCGAGGACCGATTCGACCACCGGTTCCTCACCTTCGGCGGAGGCCTCGAGGACCGATTCGACCGCCGGCTCCCCATCTTCAGCCGGGGCTTCGAGGACCGATTCGACCACCGGTTCCTCACCTTCGGCGGAGGCCTCGAGGACCGATTCGACCACCGGTTCCCCACCTTCGGCGGCCTCATCGGTCGTTATGCCCTCCACGGGGGGCTGTCCGTCCCGGGCGGGCGCTTCCACCGCGTCTTCCGCCGTGGCTGCGACGGCTGTCTCCCCGCCGCCCGCAGCGTCTTCCGCTGCCGCCGGGACTTCCTTTTCGCCTTCTTCGGTCTCTTCCCCTGTCTTGTCCATCGCCTCGATCATCGCTTCGATGGTTTTTTCAACCGATTCGGCATCCCCTTCGACCTGGGCGTCCGTCGCTTCGGTTGCGGTTTCGGCATCAGGCCCGGCTGTATCAGGCCCGGCTTCTTCAGACCCGGCGTCCTCCGCCTCCGCCTGAGGGTCGATCTCGTCCATCCACAGGGACTGGAGAATCGCGTCGGCCTCCGAGCTGGCAGTCAGCCCCTCCGGCCAGAACACGATTTCGACGTATTCCTGTCCCGCGTCCAGCACGCAGGTCAGCGTGTTGTATTCCTTGCCCTCGTATTCCTCCACCGTGCGATACCAGCCCACCGGTATGCCGTTGACCGTCGTCTCGGGCACGATCTGGCTGACGCTCTCATAGCTCGCGGCCTCCTCGGCCACGTAGTCCGCCAGGCGTTCGGGCAGGCCCGCCTTGCCGAAGCAGTAGACGACGAAATCCAGCTGCGCATCATCGTTCACCCAGTAGGCCACCTGATGCTCCGCCACGTCCTCGCTGGTCATGCCGCCCTCGTGGAAGCCGGCGCTGCAGAACACCCAATAGGGCGAGCTGCCCAGCTGAATCGGAATCAGGTTCTCCATGGCCAGGGTATTCATCATGCCCTGCACCCTGGCCTCGGCGTCCTCGCCGTCCAGCCAGAACACGATTTCCACGAATTCGTCGCCGTCCCCCAGGATATAGGCGACGGTCTGGTATTCCACGCCGTTGTACATAGCCGCCGTGCGGAACCAGCCCGCCGGTATGCCGTTGATCACACCGTCCGTGACAAGCGCTTCGACATTGTCCTTCTCGCCCGCCTTTTTGTTGACGAATGCCTCCAGCGTCTCGCTGCCGTCGACATTTTCAAATTGATAGATGTCGAAGTCAACCGCCAGACTGTCGCTGTAGAGGTAGGCCACCTGGCCGACGGCCACGTCCTCCTCCGTCATTTCACCGTATACATAGCTCGCATCGATTTCAATGGTGTAAATCGAGCTTCCCAAGCGCAGCCTGCGGGTCTGCCCGGCGGCGTCCGCTTCGCCAAGGGCAAAGGGAAGCGCCGTCACAAGCAGCGCCAGGCTCAGCGCCAGGCACAAGATCTTCCTTCTCATCATCGTTCGCTCCTTTCCATAAAATGATATGTCATCACGATGATTATAGCATAAAATCCAATCCGGGCGATATCACTTCCAAAATTGTAGGTTTTTTTTTACTGCCCGGTTTCAAAATTGCCATACTTTGCCCGGTTTGTCCCGCCCCCATGACATCGCAAAGGGGAGCCCCATCGGGAGAGCTCCCCTTTGCGCGTCTTCTGTTCGCGTCTTCTGTTCGCGTTTTCCCTTCGCGTCAAACCCTGGTGATGTTCTTCAGCTTGCTGATCTTCACGAAGGCGTACAGGCCGCGCTCGCCCAGGCTCTGAACCAGCGCCCACTCGCCCTTGACCTTGCAGATCTGCACCGCGACGTTCTTCTTCAGCTTGTAATCGTTGGCGTCGGTGTCAGCCTGCTGGTAGATCTTCGTGCCGCTCGTCAGAACGGCCACATACTTGCAGTCGAATGCCTTGTTCAGCAGATCCGAGGACTTGACGTAATACACCTTGCCGTTGATGTAGACGTCGGTGAAGGAATCGTTGGAGCGCACCACCAGCGCCGTGTAGGCGGGAATCGAGCCAACGTATTTCTTCATCGCGGTGTCGGCATAAACCTTCGTCGTCTTGGCGGTGATATCGCCGTAGCTGGCCATGGCCTGCGCACAGAACATGGTGACAAGCAGCGATATCGCCAGAATCGTTATGACCGTCTTTTTCATATTGATTATCCTCCCTGCCGCATACTGTAAATTTATGTAGATTATAGCATGTTAAAAAGGTGAGAGGCAATAAATCGTTGAAGAATACACAATAAGTATATACTTCCGATATATTTACAAATTTAATAAATATTGGGGTCGAATTGTCGCCTTTTTGTGGCGCTATCAGGCAAAAATGTGACCGACTGTGCCAATTATCTTCAAAATATGCGCTCTCCTTCGTCACATTTTGAATCAACATCACGGGAATTTGAACGGTACTTAGCTGCGAATGCAGGTGGAAGCGCGGCCTGTGGCGCATGCAGCGGCGGCAATCTGTCGCCATACCCGGCTCTCTTTGCGGCGGCTGAAGGCGGCGGCCCTGAGGGCTAACCGCCGACCCTTGGCCGCTGCCGCAGCGGCGTGGACGCCGCGGCTTTTCCGTTTTGAGACAGCCCCGTGCGCCCGCTGTCCCAGTTCCCTGTCCTCGCTCGGCTGTATCCAACTGAATTTGTTACAAGAGCGGACATAAATTGTATGCTCGACGTGTATATTCACTGCATGCGTTATGCAGAAATCCACATTGTCCACACAGTTATCCACAGGAACAGGGGACAAAACGCCTAATTTATCGGATTTTTTCGGGTTTTTCCACATGTTGGGCGGCATGCATATTTTTATGTCCACAGACTTTGGTCTTTCCTGGTCACATTTCCATCCTATTCCAGGCGTAAACCTGACATAATGGCTCCTCAGGCCGCATATTTACGTCATATTTACCGTGTATCTCTCCATTGTTTCCCATCTTAACGCGGCAATAATCGTTGCTTTTCTGTTCATTTATTGCATAACTATTACCCATCTATGACAATTCTATGCTTTCCCAATCTCAGTCCACCATCGACACGGGATTGATTTACAGGGATTAATCTGCTATACTGTTTGGCAAAAAGGCGCGTTACCCCGCGCCCTCGCACTGCGACATTCAACCGGCAAAGGAGGAGACCACCTTGATACATATTGTCGACTGGAACACCATTACGAATTTCGTCATCGACGTCTTTGTCAAATACGGGGTGCCGGAGGCGGACGCGGCCATCTGTGCCGACGTGCTGCTGGAAAGCGATCGCCGGGGCATCGAATCCCACGGCTGCAACCGCTTCAAGCCCATCTATCTGGACCGCATTAAGTCCGGCGTCCAGAAGCCCGTGACCCGCTATGAAATCATCAAGGAGACCCCCACCACCGCCGTGGTGGACGGTCACGACGGCATGGGTCAGGTGATCGGCTACAAATCCATGACGCTGGCGATACAAAAGGCGAAGGAATACGGCATGGGCATGGTGGTGGCCCGCAACAGCTGTCACTACGGCATCGCCGGCTACTATACCTCCATGGCCACGAAGGCCGGCTGCATCGGCATGACCGGCACCAACGCCCGCCCCTCCGTCGCGCCCACCTGGGGCACCGAGGGCATGTTCGGCACCAACCCCTTCACCCTGGGCGTGCCCACCGACGAGCCCTTCGATTTCAACTTCGACTGCGCCACCTCCATCACCCAGAACGGCAAGTTTGAATACTACGAACGCATCGGCCACGACGTGGTCCCCGGCACCGTAATCGGCGAGGACGGCGCGCCCCTGACCGGCGACGCGGGCGCTGCGCTGAAGCGCATCCGCCAGAACACCGCCGCCCTGGTGACCGTGGGCGGCATCGGCGAGCTGCTGGGCGGCTACAAAGGCTACGGCTTCGCCATGTTCGTGGAATTTTTGTCCTCCGTGCTCTCCGACGGCTACTACGGCAAGCAGCTGAACGGCGTGGACGAGAACGGCCAGAAGTGCGCGCCCCGCTTGGGCCACTTCTTCATCGCCATCGACACCGACCACTTCATGGGCGAGGCGCTCTGCCGCAAAAAGGCGGGCGACATCATCCGCGAAGTGCGCGCCTCCCGAAGGATGCCCGGGGCCGAGCGCATCTACACCGCCGGGGAGAAGGAATACGAGATCCGCCTGGCCCGCAAGGACGGCGTGCCCATCAACGATTCCGTGCAGGGCGAGCTGACCCAGCTCCGCGCGGAGACCGGCCTGAAGGACAAGTACAGATTCCCCTGGGATTGACCCCTGTGATACACAACGGCGGAGCCGATTTCCGGCTCCGCCGTTATTGTATCACAGCACCTTGCTCAGGAACGCCTTCAAGCGCTCGTTCTCGGGGCTTTCAAACAGCTTTTCGGGGGCGCCCTCCTCGAGGATGCGGCCTTCGTCCATGAACAGCACCCGGTCGCCCACCTCCCGGGCGAAGCCCATCTCGTGGGTGACCACCACCATGGTTATGCCCACGTGGGCCAGATGCTTCATGACCTCCAGCACCTCCCCCACCATCTCGGGGTCAAGGGCCGAGGTCGGCTCGTCAAAGAGCATGATGTCCGGCCGCATGCACAGCGCCCGGGCGATGGCCACGCGCTGCTTCTGGCCGCCGGAGAGCTGATGGGGATAGGCGTCGGCCTTGTCGGCGAGGCCCACGCGCCCCAGCATCTCCACGGCCTCCTTGCGGGCCGTCTCCTTGTCCTTCTTTTTCAGATCCACCGGGGCGAGCATCAGGTTGCGCAGCACGTTCATGTTGTTGAACAGGTTGAAGTGCTGGAACACCATGCCCACCTTTTCCCGAACCTTGTTGATGTCGCACTTTTTATCCGTGATGTCCACGCCGTCGATGACGATCTCGCCTTCGGTCGCCTCCTCCAGCCGGTTCAGGCACCGCAGGAACGTGGATTTGCCGCTGCCGGAGGGCCCGATGATGACCACGACCTCGCCTTCGCGCACGTCCAGGCTGACGTCCTTCAGCACCTCCAGGCTCTTGAAGGATTTTTTCAGGTGGCTGACGTGCACAATGTTTTTGATGTCATGCGTCATACTTGAGCCTCCTCTCCAACACCTTGGCGGCGCGCTGCAGCAGCAGTATCACGATCAGGTACATCGCGCCCACGATGGCCCAGGTCTGGAACGACATGAACGTGGCCGCCACCACGTTCTTGGCCGTGTTGACCAGCTCCGGAAAGCCGATGACCGACAGGATCGAGGTATCCTTCAGCGTGATGATAAACTGGTTGATGATGCTGGGGATCATCGTGCGGATGGCCTGGGGCAGCACCACGCGGACCATCGACCGCCACCAGGGCAGGCCCAGCGAGCGCGCGGCCTCCATCTGGCCCACGTCCACCGACTCGATGCCGGCGCGGATGATCTCGGCCATGTAAGCCCCGCAGTTCAGCGCCAGGCAGATGGAACCCGCCTGCAGCGCCGTCAGCGTCAAGCCGCCGATGCCCAGTATCGAATTCCACAGGTAGGGCACGCCGAAGAATATGAAATAGGCCAGCACGATCATCGGAACGCCACGAATCAGGTTGACAAACACCGCCGCGATGGCGCGACATACCCGGCTTTCGAGTACGCTCATGATGCCCACGATCATGCCGATGATGCAGGCGAAGAACAGGCCGTACAGCGCCAGCAGCAGCGTCTGGCCCATCGCGACCGCCAGCAGCGGGCCGTAGGTGGTGATGATTCTCGTCAATGTGCCGACCTTCTTTCCCTGAGAATGACGCCGTGTAGGGGCGGCGTCGCGCCGCCCCTACACGGGTATGGAATCAATGCCGTCAATCCGGTTTAATCAGCCCAGGTACTTCGCCAGGATCTCGTCATACGCGCCGCTGGCTTTGATGTTGGCCAGGCCCGCGTTGAACTTGTCCACCAGCTCCTGCTTGTCGGGGGAGAACACGGCGAAGCCGTAGTCCGCGCCCTCGTTGGCGGTGCCGTCCACCAGCTGCAGCGGCACGCCGTTGCTCTTGATGTAGTCGGCCATGATGGGGGTGTCGTCAAAGCAGGCCGCGCACTGGCCGCCGATGACCGCCTGGTATACGTCGGGGGAGCTTTCGAAGGTCACCACGGTGAAGCCGTACTCCCCGGCCAGGCTGTCGGCGTAGTCCTTGCTCATGGTGCCGATCTTAACGGCCACGGATTTGTCCTTCAAATCCTCGAAGCCCGCGACGGCGCTGCCCTGGGCCACGGCCATGGACTGGGTGGCGTTGTAGTAGCCGTCGGAGAAGATCCAGCCGGATTCCTTGCGGGCGTCGGTGATGGAAGCGCCGGCGATCATGCCGTCCTTCTGGCCGGCCTGGCAGGCGGCGATGGAGGCATCCCAGCCCAGGGGTTCGATGGTGTAGGTAAAGCCCTGATCCTCGGCGATGGCCGCCAGGATCTCCACGTCGATGCCCACCAGCGTGCCGGTTTCATCGGTATACTCGAAGGGACGGAAAGCGGTATCGGTGGCGATGGCGTAATCCTCGGCCAGCGCGGCGCCCGCGCAAAGCAGCATGACGGCGCTCAACAGAACGGCGACGATTTTTTTCATGGTGATTGCCTCCTCGGTCGTTTCGATATGTGCCCTGAAACGGACACGCTTTCATTATAGTAAAGCGATGCAGCGCTGTCAAGCAAAATTTGCATTAATCAAATCAAAATCCTGCATTTTTAGTATAATTATACCCTTGTCTCCGAAAAAATGCAGCTTTCGCGTGCATCTTTATTCACACGCGGATTGACAAGCCCGCGCCATGATGCTATACTTACAGGCGAGGCAAATCTGCCGGCAAAAGCGCGCCGCAAGGCGTCGCAGCCCGTCGACAGCGCGACACGCCTCACTGGGAGGTTACGCCTATGAAGCCCATAATCGGCCTGGTCCCACTGGTGGACGCCGCCCGGGACAGCCTGTGGATGCTGCCCGGTTACATGGAGGGCGTCGCCGACGCCGGCGGTCTGCCGATGATGATGCCGCTGACGGACGACGGCGGCGATCTCGACCGCCTGTGCGCCCTGTGCGACGGCCTTCTGCTGACGGGCGGCCAGGACGTGTCCCCGGCCCTCTACGGCCAGACGCCCCTGCCGGAATGCGGCGAGACCTGCCCCCGGCGGGACGCCATGGAGACAGGCCTGCTGCGCCGGGCCATGGCGCTGGACATGCCCGTGCTGGGCATATGCCGGGGCATACAGTTCGTCAACGCCGCCCTGGGCGGCACGCTGTGGCAGGACCTGCCCACCCAGCACCCCTCGGACGTCTGCCACCGACAGCGCGCGCCCTACGACGCGCCCTCCCACCAGGTCGAGCTGCTGCCAGGCGAACCGCTGGCGCGACTCCTGGGGAAAAACACCCTCGGCGTAAACAGCTACCATCACCAGGCCGTGCGCAAGCTCGCGCTGTGCCTCAGGCCCATGGCCCTGTCCCCCGACGCTCTTACAGAGGCCGCATACCATCCCGGCCAGCGCTTCCTCTGGGCCGTGCAGTGGCACCCGGAATTCGCCTGGAAGACCAGCGCGGACGCCCGGGCCATCTTCCGGGCGTTCGTTGAGGCTTGCGAATGACGGGGAGTTACTGCTCAGCCTGCGGCTTCGCAGTAACTGTCGAAGGGGGACGGGTCCCCCTTCGAGACATCCCCCGACAGATTTTGCTTGATTATCGCAGATAAT
>CACYZW010000049.1 GCA_902778995.1 uncultured Eubacteriales bacterium | reverse complement strand
GTGGGCGCCTTTTTCGCCCTGGCTTTGCGTCACTTCGGTCAACGATGCGCTGCATCGCCTCCCTCCGTTCCGCGTTGCCAGAACGAAAAATCCATCCCATATCTTGTTCCATTTTTAATTGAGAATAGTATAACGGCTGAATTTCAGCCGCATGCTGCCTGCTGATTTCTTGACTTGCCGCCAGCAAGCCTGCGAAATCTGCAGTTTGCAATCGACAAAATTCATCTCGTTACTGCACGACTCGATTATGCGGTATTTCCTTAACATACCCCGCCTTGACTTTACTGTGGTAACGTGCTAAAATGCCTTAAAATCAGACCTGGAGGTTATCCATGAATCCAGTCAACGATTCTCTGAAGCCCGAGGAGCGGGTGCTCTACGCGCTGCGAAGCCTGTACCAGCGCTATGGCTACAGCCAGTTCAAGATGAGTAAATTTGAAGAATACGATCTATACGTGCGCAACAAGGATTTTCTCGTCTCCGACGGCGTCATTACCTTTACCGATACCGACGGCCGTCTGATGGCGCTGAAGCCGGATGTGACGCTCTCCATCATCAAAAACACCCGTCAAATGCCCGGAAACCTTCAGAAGCTGTACTACAACGAAAACGTATACCGCGTCTCCGGCAGCACGCGCTGCTTCAAGGAAATCATGCAGACGGGCCTGGAGTGCATCGGCGACGTGGATCTCTACAGCCTTTGCGAGGTCATCTCCCTGGCGGCGCAGAGCCTGAGCGCCATCGACCCGAATTATGTGCTGGATCTGTCCCACATGGGCGTCGTTTCCGCCCTTGTGGACGCGCTGGAGCTGGACGCAAAGCGCCGCAGTCAGGTACTCGCCTGCATTGGCGATAAGAACGGCGACGGCGTGCGCAGGCTTTGCCCGGACAGGGACGTCTCCGGCATACTCGCGCTGATTTCCGCCCACGGAAGCGCAGAGGCGGTGATCGCGACCCTGCGTCCCTGGTGCACAGGCGGCGAAGCGAAGGCCGCGCTGGACGAGCTGACCCAGGTGAACGACGTGCTGGCTGCCAACGGCATCGGCGGCGTTCAGGTGGATTTCTCCATTGTCAACGACATGAACTACTACAACGGCATCGTGTTCATGGGCTATATTCAGGGAATTCCGGTCAGCGTGCTCTCCGGCGGCCAGTACGACAAGCTGATGCGCCGCATGGGGCGCAGCTGCAGGGCTGTGGGCTTCGCCATCTACATGGATCAGCTGGAGCGTTTGAACAGCGAACCGAAGCCCTACGACGTGGATACCGTCGTGCTGTACGATGAGCGCGCCGACATCGCGGCGCTCTCCCGCGCGGTGGCCAAATTGACCGGGGAAGGCCGCAGCGTCCGGGCGCAAAGGACCCTGGACGACAAGCTGCGCTACCGACAGCTTGTTACATTCGGCGAGGGAGGGATTCAGGATGGCGAATAGCATGATCAACGTCGCCCTGCCCAAGGGACGCCTGGGCGAAAAGGTATACGGCATGTTCGCCGCAGCGGGCTACGAATGTCCGTCGATACTGGAGCCCAACCGCAAGCTCATCTTTGAAAATGAATCGACCGGCGTGCGCTACTTTTGGGTGAAGCCCTCCGACGTGGCCATCTACGTGGAGCGCGGTGCGGCGGACATCGGCGTGGTCGGCAAGGACATATTGCTGGAGTACGGGCCGGAGGTCTACGAGCTGCTGGACCTGAACGTCGGCATTTGCCGCATGGCCGTCGCTGCCATGAAGGGCTATCGGGACAACCCCGAGCGCACCCTGCGGGTCGCCACCAAATTCACCCGCATCGCCCGGGAATACTACGCCGGCCTGGGCCGGGACATCGACATCATCCACCTGAACGGCAGCATCGAAATCGCGCCGATCCTCGGGCTCTCGGATGTGATCGTGGACATCGTGGAGACGGGCAAGACGCTGCTGGAGAACGACCTGGAGCCCATCGAGGACATCGTACCCATCAGCGCTCGCCTCATCGCCAACAAGGCCAGCTTCAAGTTCCACGCGCCCGAGATCGAGGCCATACAGCGCGGCCTTGCCGGACAGGTGAAGCAATGAATACGTTTTATATCACTCCTGTATTCAGGTGGGAACGTCTCGCATTTATGCCAATAACGCCTGACGCATAGCTTCTCACTCCTGACTGTAGAAAAGAGGGTGTCAATATGATCCGAATTTTAAAGTACGGCGAGGTCGCCGACGCCGATATATTCGCCCGCTCCGTGCCCGAGGTAGACGTGGCCGGGATCGTGTCGGGCATCATCGCCGAGGTTCGCGCCCGGGGCGACGCGGCGCTGCTGGAATACTGTGAGAAGTTCGACCACGTGGCGCTCGACACGCTGGAGGTCACGCCCGCTGAGCTGGATGCCGCGATGGGAAAGGTGGAGCCGGAATTCATCGAAGTGCTGGAAACCGCCGCAGCCAACATCCGCGCATTCCACGAAAAGCAGGTGCGCAACAGCTTCATCATCACCGGGAAGGACGGCGTGGTGATGGGCCAGAAGGTGATTCCGCTGGACCGGGTGGGCCTGTACGTGCCCGGCGGCACGGCGGCTTATCCCTCCACCGTGCTGATGGACGCCATTCCCGCAAAGATCGCCGGATGCGGCGAGATCGTCATGACGACGCCGCCCGCCAGGGACGGCAGCGTCAACCCCGCCATACTGGCCGCGGCCAAATTGGCCGGGGTCGGCCGGATCTTCAAGGTGGGCGGCGCGCAGGCCGTGGCCGCGCTGGCCTACGGCACCCAGTCGATCCCCTGCGTCGACAAGATCGTCGGCCCCGGCAACGCCTTTGTGGCCGAGGCCAAGAAGCAGGTGTTCGGCCGCGTGTCCATCGACATGATCGCCGGGCCCAGCGAGATACTGGTGGTAGCCGACGGCAGGAGCGACCCCCGTCAGCTGGCGGCGGACATGCTCTCCCAGGCCGAGCACGACAAGATGGCGAGCGCGGTGCTGGTCACCGACAGCATGGCTCTGGCCCAGGCCGTGCGGGACGAAATCGAAGATCAGGTCAGGGCCCTGCCCCGCTATGAAATCGCATCGGCCTCCATCGACGTGAATGGCAAGGTCATCGTCGCCGACAGCATCGACCAGGCCATCGACATCGCCAACGCCCTCGCGCCGGAGCACCTGGAGCTCTGCCTCGACAATCCCTTCGACTATCTCAACAAAATCCGGCACGCGGGTTCCATATTCATGGGGCGCAACTGTCCGGAGGCCCTCGGCGATTACCTGGCCGGGCCCAACCACACGCTGCCCACCGGCGGCACCGCGCGCTTCTACAGCCCCCTGTCGGTGGACGACTTCGTCAAGAAGAGCCAGTACACCTATTTCACCCGCGAGGCCCTGCAGGCTGTCTCCGACAAGATCGCCCGCTTCGCCCGCAAGGAAGGGCTGGAAGGACATGCCCGGAGCGCGCTGTCGCGCTTTGAATAAAGCCAACGTATAAATCCTAAATCTGTTATAAGGGGTCGTTTCAATGAGCCGCTACCTTGACGCCAAATACCAACCCCTCGTCGCCTACGTGCCCGGCGAGCAGCCCAGGGACATGCAGTATGTCAAGCTGAACACCAACGAAAACCCCTATCCCCCCGCCCCTGGCGTGATCGAAGCGGTCCAGGCGGAGGCGGGGCGGCTGGAGCTGTACTCCGATCCGGTTTGCGCCGACCTGCGGGACGCGCTGGCCGGGCGCTATGGCGCGAATCGCGAGAACGTGTTCGTCAGCAACGGCTCCGACGACATACTGAACTTCGCGTTCATGGCCTTCGGCGGCAGCGGCGACAGGGCCTATTTCCCGGACATCAGCTACGGCTTTTACAAGGTTTACGCCGAGCTGTTCGGCCACGCCTACTGCCAGATTCCCCTGCGGGAGGACTTCTCCATCGACCCAACTGACTATCTGGCCCTGAACGGCTTCATCGCCATCGCCAATCCCAACGCCCCCACGGGCCTGGCGCTGAGCCGGGCGCAGATCGAGGACATACTGCAATCAAACCCCGAACATATGGTGCTGATCGACGAGGCCTATGTGGATTTCGGGGCCGAATCCTGCGTGGAGCTGACGGCGAAATACGACAACCTGCTGGTGGTGCAGACCTACTCCAAGTCCCGCAGCATGGCGGGGGCGCGGCTGGGCTTCGCCATCGCGAACGCGGCGCTGATCGCCGACCTGGAAAAGATCAAGTTCAGCGTCAACCCCTACAGCGTCAACCGCATGACGCTGGCCGCAGGCCTGGCGACGCTGAAGGCGGACGAATACTGCATGGAGAATTGCCGCAGGGTCGTCGAGACCCGCAGGAAGACCGTCGACAGGCTGCGGCTGCTGGGCTTCGAGGTGCTCGACAGCAGGGCAAACTTCGTGTTTGCCCGCCGTCCCGGCAGCGACGGCGGCTGGCTCTACAGGGAATTGAAGGCCAGGGGCGTGCTGGTGCGCCACTTCGACACCCCGCGCATCAGGGATTACCTGCGCATCACCATCGGTACGCCGGCGCAGATGGACGTGCTGTTTGAAAAGCTGGAAGAGATAACGAAGCACCCCATAACCCAATAGCGCAGGGACGGGATGGATTTCAGCCGACTGCCATTCAAAGCAGGATTATATCCATGCGCCGTGAGCATCGCGCGGCGTTGCCATAATACGCTGGCGGTGTGGCGGCGTGGACGCCGCCGCATTCCCATAAAACGGAGGAATATCATGCGAACATCCACCATCACCCGCCGCACGGCAGAGACGGACATCCGTCTGGTTCTGAATCTGGACGGCGCCGGAAAATCCGACATCGACACCGGCTGCGGTTTCCTGAACCACATGCTGACGCTGTTTGCAAAACACGGCCGCTTCGACCTGACGGTGAAGTGCGTCGGCGACACGGACGTGGACGACCACCACACCGTGGAGGACATCGGCATTTGCCTGGGTCTCGCCTTTGCCGAGGCCCTTTCAGACATGGGCGGCATCGTTCGCTACGGCAATACCCTGCTGCCCATGGACGAGGCGCTGATCCTCACCGCCGTGGACATCTCGGGCCGGGCCCATCTGAGCTACGGACTGAACCTGCCCACCGCGAAAATCGGGACCTTCGACACCGAGCTGGTGCAGGAATTCTGGCTGGGCTTCGTGCGCAAGGCCGGCGTGACGCTCCACTTCCGACAGCTGGCCGGCGAAAACAGCCATCACATCGTCGAGGGTGCCTTCAAGTCTGCCGCCAGGAGCCTTCGGGCCGCCTGCGCGATTGACCCGGGCCTGAACGGTGAAATACCATCGACCAAAGGAGTATTATGATAGCGATTATTGATTACGGCGTGGGCAACCTGTTCTCGCTGAGCCATTCCCTCACCGCCGTGGGCGCGGAAAACGCCGTCACCGGCGACCCGGAGCGCATTCTCCGGGCGGACCGGGTGATACTCCCCGGCGTCGGGGCCTTCGGCGACGCGGCGAAAAAGCTGCGCGAGACGGGACTTGACGCGGTGGCGAAGGCGGTCGCCGCCCGGGGCACGCCCGTCATGGGCATCTGCCTGGGCATGCAGCTGCTGCTGGAAAAGAGCTATGAATTTGGCGAGCATGCGGGCCTCGGGCTGATTCCCGGCGAGGTACGGCCCATCTCCGAGGTCATCCCGCAGGATTTGAAGATTCCCCACATCGGTTGGAACGCGCTGGACATCCGGCGCTCCCACCCCATCTTCAGGTCCGTCAGGCCCGGGGATTGCGTGTACTTCGTCCACTCCTATTACGGCGCGCGGTGCGAAGACTCCGTGATCGCCACCGCTGAGTACGGCGCGGACCTGACCGCCGCTGTGGCGAAGGGCAATGTCTGCGGCTGCCAGTTCCACCCGGAAAAGAGCGGCGACGTGGGCCTCGGCATACTGAAGGCATTCTGTGAATGGGACGGTGTTGAGACATGCTGATCTTTCCTGCCATCGACCTCGTCGGCGGCAAGGCCGTGCGCCTCTACAAGGGCGATTACAGCCAGATGACCGTCTACGACGCCGATCCCCTGAACGCCGCCCGCCGGTTTGAGGGCGCGGGCGCGACCCACTTGCACATGGTGGATCTGGAGGGCGCGCGGGACGGCGGCACGCCCAACTTCGACACCGTTCGACGGGTCGTGGAAAACACAGACCTGTCTGTGGAGATCGGCGGCGGCATACGGGACATGGCCGTGATCGAGCGCTATCTGTCCGCCGGGGTGAAGCGGGTCATACTGGGCACGGCGGCCATCGCCGACGAGGCCTTCACCCGTTCGGCCATCGAGCGCTTCGGTGAAGCCATAGCCCTGGGCGCGGATGTGAAGGACGGCGAAGTGGCCATACGCGGCTGGCTGGAGCTGTCCGGCATGACGCTGGACGCCTTCTGCGACAAATACCAGCGCATGGGCGTGCGCACGCTGATCTGCACCGACATCAGCCGGGATGGGGCCATGCAGGGCGCGAACCGGGCCCTGTACGCCGACCTGCAGCGCCGGTACCGCATGAACATCGTGGCCTCCGGCGGCGTTTCCACCCTGGAGGACGTGAGCGCCCTCGCCGCGCTGGGGCTGTACGGCGCGATCATCGGCAAGGCCTGCTATACCGGCGATATCGACCTGAAAAGAGCCATTGAGGAGGCGGCGCAATGATTACCAAGCGCATCATTCCCTGCCTGGACGTGAAGGACGGCCGCGTCGTCAAGGGCGTGAACTTCCTGGGGCTGGCGGACGTATCCTCGCCGGTGAAGCTGGCGGAATACTACAGCCGGTGCGGCGCGGACGAACTGGTGTTCTACGACATCACCGCCTCCGCCGAGGGCCGGGCGCTGTTCACCGACATACTGCGCCAGGTCGCCGAGCGGGTGTTCATACCGCTGACGGTGGGCGGCGGCATCAACGCGGTTTCCGACTTCGACCGTGTGCTCAAGTGCGGCGCGGACAAGGTTTCCGTCAACTCCGGGGCCATCCGCAACCCCGACCTGATTCCCGCCGCCGCCGAGCGCTACGGCAGCCAGTGCGTGGTGATTTCCGCCGACGTCAAGCGGGTAAACGGGGAATTCCGCGTGTTTGCCAAGGGCGGGCGGGAGGACACCGGCATGGAGGCCGTGGGCTGGATCGCCCGCTGCGTGGAAAACGGCGCGGGCGAGGTGGTGCTGAACAGCATCGACACCGACGGCGTGAAGGGCGGCTTCGACCTGGAAATGCTGAACGCCGTGTGCGAAGCCGTGAACGTGCCGGTCATCGCCTCCGGCGGCGCGGGCTGCACAAGGGACTTCGTCACCCTGTTCAAATCCCTGCCGAAGGTGGACGCCGGGCTCGCCGCCTCGATATTCCACTTCGGCGAGGTACAGATTTCAGATTTGAAGCGCGAACTGCGCGAAAACGGAATAACAGTGAGGATTTAATGATGATTAACCTGGATATTGATTCTCTGAAATTCGACGAGCGGGGCCTGATCCCCGCCATCGTGGTGGATGCGACCACCAAGGATGTGCTCACGCTGGCCTACATGAATCGGGAAAGCCTTGAATTGTCCATTGAAAAGGAGCTGACCTGCTTCTGGAGCCGTTCCAGGCAGGCGCTTTGGCTGAAGGGCGAGACCAGCGGCAATTATCAGCACATCGTCTCCATCACCACCGACTGCGACAGGGACGCACTGGTGGTGCTGGTGAACAAGGACGGCCCGGCCTGCCACCTGGGCACCGATTCCTGTTTCACGAACCCGCTGTATGAGAGCGACAACAACCACGCCTTCACCCTTGAGGGCCTGATGAAGCTGATCGAGGGCCGCAAGACGGAGAAGAAGGAAGGCAGCTACACCACCTACCTCTTCGAGAAGGGCATCGACAAGATTCTCAAAAAGGTCGGAGAGGAGTCCACCGAGGTCATCATCGCCGGAAAGGCCGGCGACAGGGCCGAGACAATTTACGAAATCGCCGACCTGACCTATCATGTCATGGTGCTGATGATCCAGATGGGCATAAGCCTGGAGGACATCCACAATGAGCTGGCCTCCCGCCACGTGATCGACCACAAGGTCAAGCAGGAGAAGATGACGAAATAATACCCCTCTAGAGTGTGTTTCTAAATGCGGGGAGATGCAGTTTCGGATGGATTTGACTGCATTTCAAGGCGATTTTTCGCAGCTTTAGTGGACCCTAAGGCAAGGAAAAGCAACGCAGAAATGCAGGCAAAGGCGCCGAAAATGCGCTTCAGGCATTTTAGAAACACACTCTAAGCTTGGGGTGTGTTTCCCAAAAACACCGGATCGCCAATACGAGAAACGAGGCTGTTCAGCTGGACAGCCTCGTTTCTCGTATTGGCGACTTGACGCCGCCCTCTATGCGTCCTCTCTTTTTGCGATCTCGATGCACAGCTCGAGGGCGGGCATCAGGGATTCCGCGCCCCAGTTCCTCGCATCGTAGGCGTCGGCATCGGCCAGGGTATCGGCGACGTAGAGGAAGTGTCCGAATTGCACATTGCGGAACTCGGCCACGGCAGACAGCGCGGCGCATTCCATGTCCACCACCCCGCAGCCCTCCGCCCGGCAGCGGCGCACCTTGTCGACGGTCTCGCGGAAGATTGCGTCCGTGGTCCAGGTGTCGCACTCGGTAAAGGCGACGTCCTTTTCAAGAAAAACGCTCTTGATGCGATCCTGGAGGGCGTAGTCCAGGAAGCTCCATCGGGAGGGGGGCATGTAGTGGTAGGAGGTACCCTCGTCCCGCAGCGCCCGCCGGGGCACGATTAACGAGTTCTCCGGCAGGTCGATCAGCGCGCCGCAGGAGCCGGCGGACACGATCTGCTGCACCCCGTAGGCGATCATCCAGTCCATCAGCGCGGCGGCCGCAGGCGCGCCGAAGGGCGCCTCGCAGAGGCAGACCTCGTCGGAGATCCTGTAAATCGGATAGTCCTTGGTGACGTTCTTGTACACTGCCAGCACCGGCAAATTGTGGGTGCGGGCATAGTCCGCGACCAGGTTTCCCACGAAGGGGAACGCCACTCTGGGCGGCAGGGCGATGCCAAGGTTTTCGTGGTCGGGCTCCAATATGGCGCCAGGCATTCCGTCATACTCCAAAATGGGATAATTGCTCATTCTATCACCTGCAATATCATAGTTTTGAGATATTTCGTCTCAACGGATTGGGGAAGGATCGGATGGTCGTAGCCCTGGGTTCTGAATTCCACCAGGCGAACGCGCTTCTTCGCGTCCCTCGCGGCCTGGTTGATCACGTCCTGGAACATCTCCGGCAGCACGTGCTGGCTGCACGAGCAGGTCACGAGGAAGCCGCCGGGGCGCACCAGCTTAAGCCCCCGCAGGTTGATCTCCTTGTAGCCGCGCAGGGCGCTGGGTACGGCAGCCTTGTTCTTTGTGAAGGCCGGCGGGTCGAGGATCACCAGATCGAACCGCTCCCCCGCGTCGGTCAGCTCCCGGAGCAGGTCGAAACAGTTGTGCGCTTCAAAGGTCACGTTGTCAAAGCCGTTGATGGCCGCGTTCCTGCGGGCCACCGCCAGCGCTTCCTCGGAGATGTCCACGCCCAGCACGGACTTCGCGCCGTATTTCGCCGCATGTAGCGCAAAGGAACCGTTGTGGCAGAAGCAATCCAGGACCCGCGCGTCCCTGCACAGAGGTTTGAGCGCCGCCCGGTTCTGCTTTTGATCCAGGAAAAAGCCGGTCTTTTGGCCGTGCTTCACATCCACGATGAAGTGGATGCCGTTCTCCACCATGTCCACCTCGTCCGGCACCGCGCCCCGCAGCAGCCCTGTGGTCTGCTCCAGCCCCTCCAACCGGCGAACGGGCACGTCGCTGCGCTCCCAGATGCCTTCGGGTTGAACGATCTCCATCAGCAGGTCGCAAAGCATGTCCTTGATGCGCTCGATGCCCAGGGACAGCGATTGCAGCACCAGTATATCCGCAAACTTGTCCACCACCAGGCCGGGCAGAAAATCGGATTCCGAGTAGATCAGGCGACAGCTCATCGGGTCGCAGAGCAGTTTGCGATAGTCCCAGGCGTCCTGTATGCGGCGGGCGAAGAAATCCCGGTCGCAGGGCTCGTCATTGCGGGTGAGTATGCGCAGCGAAATCTGGCTCTGAGGATTGTAGAAGCCCCTGCCGATGAACTTGCCCCTGAAGTCCGCCACGTCCACGATGTCGCCGTTCTCGAAGGGGCCCTCCACCTTCTCGATCTCCGAGGCATAGATCCAGGGATGTCCCCCGCGCACACGGGTCTCCCGGGTCTTGCGAAGCGTTACCGTTGCCATTGTGAATCCTGCCTTCCATAATATGGAAACATCATAGCACAGTAACGTTAACTTCATGTGAATTTTCACTTATGGAACCAAATCCCATTTCCATGCGTCCAACCATCAGTCAATAAAACACAGGAGGACAAACCCATGAAGAAGTATGGTATGTTGATTGCAGCGCTGGCGCTGGTCGCGGCGCTGCTGAGCGGGTGCGCACTGCCGGCGCTGTTGCTGGGTGCGACACAATCCACGCGGCAGGAGAGCGCCAAGCAGGTGCAGACCCCTGTGCCCGAACCGACGTACACCGAAGAATCGGAAGAATTCGCGATGGACATGGCCATGGAAAGCGGCGCGCTGGTCAACGCGGCCATTCCCGCCATGGGCTACGTGGCGCCCCCTGAATTCAACACCGAGGAATACGCCGCCATCAAGGAAAACGGCTTCAGGAAGGTCGCCACGGACCCGCTGAGCACCTTCTCGGCGGACGTGGACACCGCCTCCTATTGCAACCTGCGGCGCATGCTGAACGACGGCTACGCCCCCGACGAGATTCCCACGGGCGCGGTGCGCGTGGAGGAGATGCTGAACTATTTCCGCTACGGCTATGACGCGCCCCAGGGGGACGCAAGGTTCGGCGTAACGGCGCAGATGGCCCCCTGCCCCTGGAATAAGGACAACGTGCTGCTGGTACTGGGTGTGCGCGCCGCAGACGCGCCCCAGGCCCTCGACGAGGGTTCCAACCTGGTGTTCCTGGTGGATGTCTCCGGTTCCATGTACGACGACAACAAGCTGCCCCTGGCCCAGAAGGCGCTGACCATGCTGACGGACACGCTGGGCGAGAAGGATACCGTCTCCATCGTCACCTACGCCAACGGCGAGGACGTCCTGGTCGAAGGCGCGAATCCGGTGAAGGACAAGGCAAAGCTGCTCGCCGCCATCGACGCGCTGGAGGCCGGCGGCTCCACCAACGGCCAGCGGGGTCTGGCGCAGGCCTATGAGATCGCGCAGAAGTATTTCCGGCCCAAGGGCAACAACCGGGTGATCATGTGCTCCGACGGCGATTTGAACGTAGGCATCACCAGCGAGAGCGAGCTGCACGACTACGTGACCGAAAAGAAGCAGACGGGCATCTACCTGTCCGTGCTGGGCTTCGGCGAGGGCAACTACAAGGACACCAAGATGGAGACCCTGGCGGATCACGGCAACGGTAACTATTACTACATCGACTCCATCCTCGAAGCCCGGAAGGTGCTCTGCGAGGAGCTGACCCAGACCCTGTACGCCGTGGCCGACGACGTAAAGTTCCAGTTGGAGTTCAACCCGGCCAAGATTTCGGCCTGGCGGCAGATCGGCTATGAGAACCGCGCCTTGGAGAACCAGGATTTCGAGGACGACAAGAAGGACGCCGGAGAGGTCGGCGCGGGGGCCTGCGTCACCGTGCTGTACGAGCTGGTTCCCGCAGGCGAAGGCGATGCCGAGAGCAGCTTGAAATATCAGAGCAGCGCCCTCACCGACGCGGCGCAGAGCGGCGAATGGCTGACGCTGTCCACCCGCTACAAGGAGCCCGGCGGCGAAACCAGCCAGCTGCAAACCGACGTGATCGACGAGGCGGCCATGACCGACACGCCCTCCGGCGACTTCCTGTTCGCTTCGGCGGTGGCCGAATTTGGCATGATCCTCTCAGGCAGCGAATACAAGGGCGATTCCAGCTTCGACAGCGCGCTTGAGCTCTTGAAGCAGGCCCCGCTGAACGACGATTACCGCGAGGAATTCTTCTCGCTGGTCAAGATCGCCCAGCGCAACGCGGCGCTTGCGGAGTGACGCGAGGATTCCATATTGCCGATACGACGGTATACGCCCGTGGGCGAAGCGGCTGAGCCGCTTCGCCCACGGGACGTTTACAGCCCTGCGTTTTTTCTAAGCTCATATTTTGCGCGAAAGTGTCAATTCGATCTGCAAACCTTGACAGTCCTCCGGAGATGATATATCATGGTATCGTGCCCTTGAAGCGCAAGCCACATACCGCACAAAAGGAGACAACGCCATGATCCTGAAAATACTGGGCAACAACGGCCCCTACCCCGCGCCGGGTGGCGCCTGCTCGGGATACCTGCTGACCAGCGACAGCGGCGATACAAAAATATTGATCGACTGCGGCACGGGGGTGTTGAACAGGCTGCTGGACGCATGTCCGCCGAAATCACTGGACGCGGTGATCCTCAGCCATCTGCACTACGACCACATGTCCGACATGCTGCCCATGCAGTACGCCCTCCAATTCGACCCCCGCCCCACGCCGCTGCCCGTGTACGCGCCGGACGAGCCGGAGAATGTCCGCGCCCTGCTGGAATGTCCCTGCTACGACCTGTGGCCCGCCGAGGATTTCACCGTAGGTGAAATGCGCGTATCCTTTACACCGGCGCGCCATCCCGTTCCCACCAACGCGGTCGCCGTGGTGTGCGACGGTCAGCGCTTTGTATTCACCGGCGATTCCAACCAGGACGCCCTGGTGGAGCTCTTCTGCGAAGGCGCGAGCCTGCTGCTGGCGGATTGCGGCTTGTCCAACGGGGACCACCGCTTCACCGCGCCCCACTATTCTGCCGGACTGTGCGGCCAGTTGGCCGCCAACACCCACGCCTCGCGTCTGCTGCTGACGCACCTGAATCCGAAATACGATCCCGAAGCGCTGTTGGCCGAAGCCCAGGCGTCCTTCCCGAAGGCGGAACTGGCTGAGCTCGGCGCGACCTACTACATCTGATCGGCCATGGGCGCCGTCCTTCGCTTTGCGCTGCGGCAGGTCCGGGCAAGGCCGCTGGCCTGCTTTGCCATCGCCTTTTTATTTGGGCTGATGCTGCGCCAGAGGCTGACGGTATCCGCCATGGCCTGCGCCCTCGCGCTGCTTGTGCTGGCAGGCCTCGGCCTGGCCATGCGCAAGCGCCGAAGGCTGGCTTCGGCCCTGCTGCTGTTGGCCGGGTTGCTGGCCGGCATGACGCGCATGGGCCTGGCGCTGGACGCCGTGCGCCCCGTTCAGACCCGGTATTCGGTGGAGATGGTGGGACGCGTGGCCGACGAGCCCTTCACGAACCCGGACACCGGCAGGCGCATCTTCCGCTTTGAGGTCGAAACGGCGGGCGGCGAGCCCTGCGACCTGTGCCTGAGGATGTACCTTCGGGACGAACCCGAGCCCCTCGAGGCCATCGCCTGCGGTCAGCGCCTGAACCTGACCGGCCACATCTGGGCCCCGGACGCCGTGACCAACCCCTACGAATTCGACTTCGGGGCATACCTTCGCCGACAGGGCATGGACGCCTACGCAACGGCGAAGATCGACGACGTCGCGATACTGAGCGCCTCCAAAAGCCTTCGCACGGCTTTTATCGACGTTCGCCATGCCATCGGTCGGCGCATCGACGCCCTCTTTCCAAGGAGCGCGGGCATGCTGCGGGCGCTGATACTGGGCGACAGGTCGCTGTTGGGCGACGAGCAGCGCGACGAGCTGCGCCTGTCCGGCACGGCGCACCTGATCAGCATATCGGGCCTGCATGTGACGCTGCTGGCGGCGATGCTCTCCCTGTTGCTGGGCCTGGTCATGCCCCGGAAATACGCGACGCTTACCGCCATCGCGCTGCTGATCCCCTACGGGGCGCTGATCGGCTTCACCGCGCCCTATGTGCGGGCGCTGTGCACCTTTGCGATACTGTCCTGCGCGCCCATCGCGGGCTTGCCGAGCGACGCCGTCACCCGACTGTGTGCCGTCATGCTCGCCTGGCTGATTGCAAAGCCGTTGAGCGTACAGGATGCAGGCTTTGCGCTGTCCTACGCCGCCTCCGCCGGCATACTGCTCCTGCTGCCGCCGCTGGAGCGGTTGACGGGGCTGGACGGACTTCGGCGCAGGCTGCCGACGTTCCATCGCCGCAAGCGCGCCCTGCTGAATGCGGTGGTCTATGTATCCGAGCTGCTCTGCGTCTCGCTGGTCGCGCAGCTGGCGACGCTGCCCCTGGTGGTGGCGTTCTTCGGCGGACAGCCCCTCCTGTCCGTACCCTTCAACCTGGTCTGCGTGCCGCTCTGCATGGCGGGATATATCCTGGGATTGACGGTACTGCTGATCTCGGCGGTCAGCATGCCCCTGGCGGCGTTGATGGCCCGCGTGCCCGACGCGCTGCTGGTGTGGCTCACGAATATCACGCGCATCAGCGGCAGGATCTCGGTCAGCTATACCCGCATCGGGCGATACCCC
This sequence comes from uncultured Eubacteriales bacterium, assembly GCA_902778995.1. Taxonomy (GTDB): domain Bacteria; phylum Bacillota; class Clostridia; order Christensenellales; family Aristaeellaceae; genus UBA2862. The sequence goes on along the minus strand of CACYZW010000049.1, from coordinate 2,655 downwards.
TTCGCGTTGAGCGTCGCGCACTGGGCGATCATCGTGGCCGCCTCCGACCTGAGCCGCATACGCCCCCGCTGGCGCAGGCCGCTGCCCCTGGGCCTGGTTGGCATCGCCGCCCTGTCCTCGCTGTTGGTATTCGTGCAAGCCTGGCCGTTCAGCGTGGTCTTTCTCGACGCGGGACAGGCGGATTGCGCCGTGGTGCGCAGTCACGGCCATACCTGGCTGATCGACACCGGCGACACCTACACCCCCGCGGCGGATTACCTGACCGCCACCTGCCTGAGGCTGGACGGCATCCTGCTGTCCCATCCCCACGAGGATCACGCAGGCGGCCTTTCGGACATCCTCGACAGCTTTCAGCCCGAAGTCATCTGCGTTCCCGAGGGCTGGTTCGACGTGGAAGAGGTGGCCCCAGCGATCAGCGAGGGCATCGAAAAGGCCAGGCGCATGGGCATACCGATACGGCAGCTGCGCGCGGGCGACGGCATCGTTCTGTCAGACGCGGCCCAATTGGATGTCTACAGTCCGGAGGGCGGCGCGCTGCCAGCCGAGGTCAACGACCTGTCGCTTCTGACCCTCGTCACCTGCGACGGCCAGCGCGTGCTTTTCACCGGGGATCTCAGCCAGGACGGCGAGCCCGGGGTCATTCCCGACGCCGACGTGCTCAAGGTCGCCCATCACGGTTCGAACAAGGGCACCAGCGCGCGGTTCCTCGCCGCCGCCACGCCCGAAATCGCCGTAATATCGGTGGGTGAAAACAATTATGGGCACCCTGGGGATGAGACGCTGAGCCGGCTGGCAGAGTGCGGCGCTCAGATCTATCAAACCCGGGAGTGGGGCGCAGTGACGCTGCGCCTGCGCGACGGCGCGTGGCACATCGAAACCTTTCAGGAGGACGCGCATGAAGTGGAATGATTTCTTCAAAGCGCTGAGCGGGGAAAAGATCGCTCCGGTATACCTCTTTGCCGGGCCCGAGGAATACATCAAGCGGGAAGCGCTGGAGGCGATGCGGACAAAGCTGCTGCCCCCGGGACTGGAGACGCTGAACGACACCACGCTGGAGGGCGTCACGGCCCGACAGATCACCGACGCGGCGGAGACCATGCCGATGATGTGCGCGCGGCGCATCGTCACCGTGCGGGACTGGGCGCCGCTGCTGCAGGCGAAGTCAAAAAACGAGGACGCCGAGGTCGCCTGGATGCAGAAGTGGCTGGAAAATCCGCCCGACAGCTGCGCGCTGGTGTTCTACATGCGTTCTGAGCCGGACGGGCGCAAGAAGATGACCGGCCTTTTGAAGAAAAAGGCCGAAGTCGTCAGCTTCGATCCGCTGAGCGACGCGGAGCTGGCCCGGTGGTGCGCCGGTCGACTGAAGCCCCTGGGCAAGCGCATCGACGCCAAAGCGCTGTCCACGCTGACCTATATGGCGGGTCGGGAGCTGACGCGGCTGAGCGGCGAGCTGGACAAGCTGGCCGCCTACCTGGGCGATGCGCGCGACGTCATCACCGAAGGGGACGTGGCCGACATCGTCACCCCTTCCCTGGAATACAATATATTCGAGCTGCTGAACGACCTGCTGGCCGGGGATATGAAAAAGGGACAGGAGACGGTCAACAGCCTGCTGCAGGGCGGCCAGAACGCCGTGGGGCTGTTGGCCATGCTCACCCGACAGATCCGACAGCTGACCCACATGAAATGCGCCCTGGACGACGGCAAGCCGGTCCAGGCGGTACAGGAGCAGTTGAAGCTCCACCCCTACGCCGCCCGTCAAACCGCCCGGCAGTGCGCAAGGCTGTCCTCGGATTGGCTGACAGGGCTGTACGAAAGCTGTGTCGCCTCCGATTACGCCGTAAAGAGCGGACGCCTTCGCGACAAGGACGCCCTGGACGCGCTGGTATTCAAAATCGGCCTTGCAGAGGCGCGATAGCATGTGGCGCAGGTGCTCTATCGCCCAAGCGTGTCATATGCAAACAGCGGAAAGAAACGCCCCGGCCCGCTGTCAAAAATTGCCGGGAACCAATGGCACTTTCCCGCCATCTAATGAGCAGTAAGCCGCGTATAAACCGGAGGTGATCGCGATGAAAAAGGCGCTGTGCGCCGTTATGGTGCTTTTGCTGATGGGAGCCGTCGCGCTGGCAGGCGCGCCGAAGCTGTCCTCCAGCCTGTTTGACCGCGCCAAGGAGGCTCTGGCCAGCCTGGCAGCGGGCGATTATGAGGCGCTTTCCGACAACCTTCCCTTTTCGGAAAATGCGCCGGACAGCTCCGAATGGAAGCGCCTTGCGGAGAAATACGCCGATTTGAGCTTCGTCCAATCCGATTACGCCGTGGCGTTCTGGACCGGAAGCATATGGGTGGTGGCAGTGCCCGTGCAGGCGCCCTCGGACGGCTCAGTGGAGGCATTGGCCTTTTCCAGCGAGGATGGGGTGCAGTTCAACGCCTGCCGGTACGCCACGTGGAGCCAGGTCGAAAAGGCCTGCGGCGAAAGCAGCCGCGTCATATGGGATCAGGAATACGTGGGCGGCAGCGCCACGGTAGTGGCGGACATGGGAAGCTGAAGCGGAAGGCTTAGAGTGTGTTTCTAAAATGCCTGAAGTGCATTTTCGGCGCCAACGGTGCCGCGCCTCAAATCTACGATTTGAGCCGTGGCAGTCCGCGCAGCGGACT
>CACYZW010000048.1 GCA_902778995.1 uncultured Eubacteriales bacterium | reverse complement strand
ATTTTTCTGGCGGAAAATCCCATTTTCCAGAAGAAAAATACCTTCCTTGCAGATTTTGCGGCCAGATTATCTGCGATAATCAAGCAAAATCTGTCGGGGATGTCTCGAAGGGGGACCCGTCCCCCTTCGACAGTTACTGCGAAGCCGCAGGCTGAGCAGTAACAGAAATTGCGGCAGAAAACGTCTCCAAAACAACATCGCAGGGGCGGCATATGCGCCGCCCCTGCGATGTTGTCTTTATTGTCTGATAAACCGTCTTGTTACAGCCCCGTCTGTCAGCAACAACAAGCAATCATTCCTGAACGACCACCGTGGTGCCCTCGGGGCAGTTGTCATAGATCCACTTGGCATCCTCCAGTCTCAGGCGAATGCATCCGTGAGACGCCCGGTGGCCCAGGCCGCCGTTGGACGGATGACCGCCGATGCTGTTGACGGTATTGGAGTGGAACAGCACGCCGCCCACGATGTGGTAGGCCCACTTGGCGTAGCACTTGAATTCCTTGAAATAGTACCATTCGTTGCCCGTCTTGCCCCCGGCCTGATAGGTGCCCAGGGGCGTGGGGGTCTCCACCTTGCCGCTGGCGCAGGGGAACTTCTTGATCGGCCCCTCATAGGAAGAGCCGTTCCACTGGCCCACGTAAACCCGCTGCTCGGAGACATCCACCACCAATTTATAGGGAAACACGTATTCCTCGCTCTCCACCGCGTTGGAGGAGAACAGAAGCTCCTGGGTGGCCCTGTCCGCGACGCCCGTCTCAGGCAATTCGTTTTTGCGCTGGAAGTATTTCAAGCCCATCACGGAAAGCTCGCCGAAGTTGCCGTCAGCGCCGTAGACGTATTTCAGCTGACGCAGCCGGGTCTGAACCCGCAGCGCGTCCTCGTTGTTATCGCCCTTGGCCACGTCCCTGTGATACAGCGTAAACGGCTTTTCACCGTTCACATACTCCATCAGCGCCGGGGTGACGGCGTCGTTGGTCCTGTCCAGCTCCGCCTGATCCACCAGCGGGCGATCCATGATGACGGGCATATCGGAAAAGCGCCCCTCAGGGTTCGGCGTGGCCGTGGGCGCGGGCGTGGGCGTGGTGTCAAAGCCAGGATCCTGCAAAATCATGTAATGCTTGAAATTACGGATGGCGTTGGAGGTTCCCGCGCCGGTCAGTCCGTCGATCTTCCCGCCGTAAAAGCCCCAAAGCCCCAATATGCTCTGTATGCGGGTAATGTCGCCGCCGAAAGCGGCGTCGTCGGAGGAGGGCAGCACCAGCGTGGAGATGTCCGAATACAGCTTGCGCTGGGTCTCCGAATCCGCCACGCCCGTCTCGGGCAGGTTGTTGTTGCGCTGGAAGGCCAGCACGGCCTTCTCGGTGCTTTCGCCATAGGTGCCGTCCGCAGAATCCCCCAGGTATCCCAGTTCGATCAGGCGGTTCTGCATGAACACGATGTATGCCGCGCTGTCGTCGCCATCCACATCGCCGGGCCTGAGGGTGGGATAGCTGCCCCCGCCACTGTCGGACGTGATTTGCGCCGTGCCCGCGCCCGATTCAGACGGACTTCCGCTGCCAAAGAGCGCCTCCTGCCCGGATAGGGCAAGGCCCGCCTGGGGCAGCATGGCCGCCAGCATGATGATCGTCACCGCCGCGCACAATATGCGTCGCATCTATCAAAGCACCTCCATGGGCGGCAAAGGCCGCCAGTGTCATTATCACCTATTCATTATAGCGGCGTGTCATGCGATAAGCATGGCGAATTTTTTAAATTTCTGGGAATAGTTCAATGCGCCTGGGCTTCGACGCGCACACTGCCCGTCTCGATCACGGCAAAGCGACAGCCCGACAGCAGCAGCGCCGTCAACAGGAGCAGCCATATGAGCACCTTGACACGCATGAAATCATACCTCCTCCGGGAGACGATCCCGCGAAAACGCCGCGGACGCCAATGCGTCCGCGGCGAAGAGTCGGTTTGGAATAATCAGGCAAAGGGATTTTCGCTCTTGTAGTAGCAGCCCTTGGGCTGGTTGAAGCTGATCTTCTCCACGCCCAGATACTTGAACACCTCGTACAGCGCCTTGCCGGCATGGCCGAAGGCCACCGCGCCGTGGTGCGGATAGCCGTCCTCGATCAGCACGTGGCGATAGAAGCGGTTCATCTCGGGAATCGCGAACACGCCGATGCCGCCGAAGGACTGGGTGGCCACGGGCAGGATCTCGCCCTGGGCGATGTAGGACTGCAGCACGCTGTCCTTGTTGCCCTGGAGGCGGTAGAAGGTGATCTCGCCGGGCGCAATGTCGCCCTCGAGGGTGCCGCGGGTGATGTCGGGCTCGGTATCGGGCTCCAGGGAGCGCTTCATGATGAGCTGATACTTCATGGTGCCCTTGCTCAGACGGCACATCGGGGTGTTGCCGCAGTGGAAGCCCATGAAGGTCTCGGTGAAGCCGTAGTTGTAGCAGCCCTTGATGTTGCTGTTGTACATGTCGGCGGGCACGCTGTTGTTGATGTCCAGCAGGGTCACGGGCGCGCCGGTGACGCAGGTGCCGATGTACTCGGAAAGCGCGCCGTAGATGTCCACCTCGCAGGCCACCGGGATGCCCATGGCGGTCAGGCGGGAATTGACATAGCAGGGCACGAAGCCGAACTCGGTCTGGAAGGCGGGCCAGCACTTGTTGGCCATGGCCACATACTTGGCCGTGCCCTTGTTGGCCTCGATCCAATCCAGCAGGGTCAGCTCATACTGGGCCAGCCTGGGCAGTATGCCGGGCATCTTGTTGCCCTCGCCCAGCTCCTCCTCCATCTCCTTGATCTTGGCGGGGATGCGGGGATCGTTGGCGTGCTCCTTATAGGCCTTCAGCAGGTCCAGCTCGGAATTTTCCTGAACGTTGACGCCCAGCTTGAAGATGGGGGCGATGGGGGCGTTGCAGGCCAGGAAGTCGAAGGGACGGGGGCCGAAGGTGATGATCTTCAGATCCTGCAGGCCCAGGATCGCGCGGGCGATGGGCTCGAAGTCGATGATCTCGTTGGCGCAGTATTCGGCGTCGCCCACCGGATACTCGGGAATGTAGGCCTTGATGCCGGACAGCTTCAGGTTATAGGAAGCGTTCAGCATGCCGCAATAGGCGTCGCCGCGGTCGCTGGACAGCACGCCCACGTTCTCCTCGGCTGCCGCGATGTACATCACGGGGCCGCCGAACTTCCTGGCGATCAGGGTCTCGGGGCCCTCGGGGCCGAAGTTGCCCAGGAACACCACCAGGGCGTTGATGCCGGACTTCACGATCTCCTCGTAGGCCTCATAGATGTCAAAATTCTTTTCCTTGAGCTTCGCCACGATGGCCTTGCGGCGCTTTTCGGAAAGGGTGATCGGGAAGCAGTCGCGGCTGACCGCGAGGATGCCCATCTTGACCTGCGGAATGTTGTTCATAGGTATCTCCTCCTTGCGATTATGTTATTCTTTTTTTACTGTATCACAATCCTGACAACTATATATTAACAAGAAATTCTTCCCGCGTCAATACCCAAATTAATCTGGATCACGCAGTTTTCGACGCAAATGTTGCTTTTGGGCGGCTCTGCGATCCATCAGAAGTCGGCGTTGCCGGTGGTGCGGGGGAAGGGCAACACGTCGCGGATGTTGGCGATGCCCGTCAGGTACATGATCATGCGCTCGAAGCCCATGCCAAAGCCGGCGTGCTTGGCGGTGCCGTACTTGCGCAGCTCCAGGTACCACCAGTAATCCTCGGGATTCATGCCCAGCTCCTCAATGCGCGCCTTGAGCACGTCGTAGCGCTCCTCGCGCTGGCTGCCGCCGCACAGCTCGCCCACGGCGGGCACCAGCAGATCCGCCGCCGCAACGGTCCTGCCGTCGTCGTTCATGCGCATATAGAAGGCCTTGATCTCCTTGGGCCAGTCGGTGACGAACACCGGCTTTCCGAAATGCTTCTCGGTGAGATAGCGCTCGTGCTCGGTTTGCAGGTCCTCGCCCCAGGCCACCGGATATTCAAACTTCTCCCCGGATTCCTGCAGAATGCGGATGGCGTCGGTGTAGCTGCACCGAACGAATTCGGAATCCCGCACGAAGGCCAGCCGGTCGATCAAGCCCTTGTCCACAAAGCTGTTCAGGAAGGCCATCTCCTCCGGGCATTCCTCCAGCACGGCGGCGATGATGTACTTCACCATCTCCTCCTGCAGGTCCATGTCGACGGCCAGGTCGGCAAAAGCGATCTCCGGCTCGATCATCCAGAATTCCGCCGCGTGACGGGGGGTATAGGATTCCTCGGCCCGGAAGGTGGGGCCGAAGGTGTACACGTTGCGGAAGGCCATGGCGAATATTTCGGCGTTCAGCTGGCCGGACACCGTCAGTGAAACGGGCTTGCCGAAGAAATCCCTGCTGTAATCCACCTTGCCCGCGTCGGTGAGGGGCAGGGCGTCCGGGTCCAGCGTGGTGACGCGGAACATCTCGCCCGCGCCCTCGCAATCGCTGCCGGTGATCAGCGGGGTGTGCACGTACAGGTAGCCCTTGTCGTGGAAGAAGCGGTGAATGGCCTGTGCGGCCACGCTGCGCACGCGGAAGGCACACTGGAACAGGTTGGCCCTGGGCCGCAGGTGCTGTATGGTGCGCAGGTATTCCAGCGTGTGGCGCTTCTTTTGAAGCGGATAGTCGGAGGGGCTCTCCCCCACCACCGTCACGCGCTCGGTCTTGAGCTCGAAGGGCTGCTTCATTTCGGGCGTCAGCGTCAGCGTGCCCTCGGCTTCGATGGCCGCGCCGGTGGTGATGCGCTTGACGACTTTGCCGTAGTCCGCCAGCCTGTCCGCCTCCAGGATGATCTGAAGGTTCCTGAAATAGCTGCCGTCGTTCAGTTCGACAAAGGCGAAGGCCTTCGATTCGCGGATGGTGCGCACCCAGCCGTTGACCCTTACCTGGGCCATGTCAGAGGCGGGCATGCGGGTATAGAGATCCTTGATGAGATAGTGCGCCATATTGTACCCTCTTTCGAGCCGATGATTGGCCTGATTTTCCATTATTATAATGGCTTCATGTTAAGAGTATAGGTGGGTCATGGGATTGGCGATTCTGTTTTCCGCAGAAAAGTGTTGCAGCCCAGGGGCCTTTTTTTATTTTGAAAACGGCGGCGCGGACACCGTCCCTGCGGATTCTGCGGCCGGGCATTTTCTGAAAGCCAGGCAGAATCTTCACGGGACGCCTCGAAGGGGCATCCGTCCCCCATGGACGGTTGCCGGTCGGAATCGCACTTTCCCTATTCTTGACAATCCCGTGCTTTTCAGCGCGACTCTCCTATGATACAATGGACAAAATGTGCGTTGTGTTTATATATAACCCGGAGGAGTGAGTCACCCTTGAAGCTGATCACCTTCACGGTGCCCTGCTACAATTCCGCTGCCTACATGGATCATTGCATCGAAACCCTGCTGACTGCGGGCGAAGAGGCGGAGATCATACTGGTGAACGACGGCAGCACCGACGAGACCGGCGCCATTGCCGATCGCTACGCTGCCCAATACCCGGAAATCGTGCGGGTCATTCATCAGGAAAACGGCGGACACGGCGAGGGTGTCAACCAGGGCATGACCAACGCCAGGGGTATGTATTTCAAGGTGGTGGATTCCGACGACTGGCTGGACGTGGACGCCCTTGCGCAACTGATGGTGCTGATCCGCGAATCCGCCAAATCGGAGGAGCCCATCGACCTGATTTTGACCAACTACGTCTACGAGCACGCGGAGGACAATACCCACCGGGTGGTGCGCTATCGGAACGTGCTGCCCGTGGGAAGGGTGTTCACATGGGAGGATACGGGACACTTTGCCGCGACCCAGTTCATCATCATGCACGCCACCGTGTACCGCACCGACGTGCTGCGCCGATCGAAGCTGTCCCTGCCAAAGCACACCTTTTACGTGGACAACGTTTTCGCCTATCAGCCCCTGCCCAGCGTCAAGCGGCTATACTACCTGGACGCGGACATGTACCGCTATTTCATCGGCCGGGCGGACCAGTCCGTATCGGAGGAAAACATGATCCGCCGCATCGACCAGCAGATATTGGTGACCAAGATCATGGCCGACGCCCACGACCTGACGCTGCTGGAGCAGCACAACAAGCGGCTGGCGCTGTACATGTATCACTTCCTGTCCATCATGCTGATGATCTGCAACATCTACCTGATGATGTCCGGCAGGGAGGAAAACCTGAAAAAGCGCACCGAGTTATGGCATTGGCTGAAGGAAAACCACCCCTCCACCTTCCGGCGCATGCGCTACCGCAGCTCCAACGTGGTGTTCCTGCTGCCCGGCCGGATGGGCCGGGACATCGACCTGTTCTTCTACAAGTGGATTCGCAAGATTTACAAGTTCAACTGAAATCGATTCACGCTGCGGCCACAGGGGCTTCGCCCGGAATGCCCCATCGAGGACGCATCCAAAGCGCTCGTCGTCCGCCGACGTGTCACTTCCCCCACTCCACATCGGCGTCGCTCAGCTGCAAATAGGTGAAGCCGTTCTCCTCATAGGTTCCGAATTCGCCGGTCACGATCATCTCCGTTTCCAGCGGCGGATAGTCGTCGGGATAGCGGTGTTCCCCGCGCCAGACAAATTCTATGCCCTGGGCGCAGCAGGCAGCGGCATCCGCGATGATGACGGCAAAGTACTCTTTCATCGTTACCGGATCCTGGAAATAGCTGAAATTGCCCCTGACCCGCACCGTCTGACCGAGGTATTGGTCGGGCTGCATGACCATGTTGTACACCTGCGAATAGACCACCGTTCCGCTGAGGGCCGACAGGTCCAGGTCAACCGGCCGTTCCGCAGCGACGCCCACGCCGGTCGATAATGCCAACCAAATCACGCACAGCAGCGCCACAATCGTTCTCTTCATTTGCGCAACCTCCATTATTATTACCTGAATTGCTCGATTCCACAGAATACAAAGAATACCAGGATGTCCACCGCCACGATGGTGCTGCCCACCGGCGTGCCCCCGACGATGGCGATCAGCATGCCCGCCAGCGCGCAGGCCACGGACAGCGCCGCGGAGCAGACCGTGACGCTGAGAAAGCTCCTGAAGACGCGCATGGCGGAGAGCGCCGGAAAGATGATGAGCGCCGAAATCAGCAGCGAACCCACCAGGTTCATCGCCAGCACGATGATGACCGCGATCACCACGGCGATCAGCAGGTTATAGGCCTCCACCCGCGTGCCGACAGCGCGGGCAAAATCCTCGTCGAAGGTGACGGCGAATATCCTGTTGTAGAAGAATATGAACAGCGCCACGACCAGCACGGAAAGCACCGCGCACAGCCAGACCTCCGCCTGCGTCAGCGTGAGTATGGAGGTGGAGCCGAACAGCGTCGAGCACACGTCGCCGGAGAGGTTGGACGATGTGGAGAACAGGTTCAGCAGCAGATAGCCGATGGCCAGCGCGCCCACGGAGATCATGGCCACCGCCGCGTCGCCCTTGATCTTCGCATTCCTGCCCGTGCGCAGCAGCAACACCGCGCACAGTATCGTCACGGGCATCACGAAAAGCATGTCGTTCGTGATGCGCAATACCCCCGCAATCGCCATCGCGCCGAAGGCCACGTGGGACAGGCCGTCGCCGATGAACGAAAACCGTTTCAGCACCAGCGTCACGCCCAGCAGCGAAGAGCACAGCGCGATCAGCGTGCCCACGACCAGCGCGTAGCGCACGAAGGGGAACTGAAAATACTGGCTGATGGTCTGGATCATGCCCGGACACCTCCCTCCGCGACATCGAAGCGCCGGCCAACGTCGCTGTTTCGGTATTGCTCTGCGTTGCCGAAGAACACCTCCGCGCCGCCCAGATGCAGTATGTGGGAGGCATAGCGCACCGCCGCCTGAATGTCGTGGGAAATCATGATGATGGTTACGCCGTCTCGCCGGTTGAGCTGTTCGATCAGATCATACATCTCCGCCGTCACCCTGGGGTCGAGGCCGGAGACCGGCTCGTCCATCAACAGCAGCTTCCGGGTGGCGCACAGCGCCCGCGCCAGCAGCACGCGCTGCTGCTGGCCGCCGGAGAGCTCCCGGTAACAGCGCCTTCTGCAGGCGGTCATGCCCATGCGCTCCAGGTTTTGCGCCGCCAGCGCTTTCTCGGCCCTGCCGTAGAAGGCGCGCCTGCCCATGTGCGCCTGACAGCCGGACAGCACGATCTCCCATACCGTGGCCGGAAAGTCCTTCTGTATGGCCGTCTGCTGGGGCAGGTAGCCGATCTCATTTTCCACAAGGCCGTCGCCGAAGGCAATCGTCCCGCCCATCGGCTTTTGCAGCCCCAGCACCGTTCGCATCAGCGTGGACTTGCCCGAACCGTTCTCGCCGACGATGCACAGGTAATCGCCCGCGTTGACCTGAAAGCTCAAATGCTCCAGGATCGCGTGGGATTCGTAACCGAAGGTCAGATCCCTGCAGGTTATAAGCGCCATAGTGTATCCCTTCCTTTGGGGCTGCCGCGCAGGGGCGGCAGCCCATGTCGCGATTGGCGGACCGTCGCAAAGCGGCGTCCCGCGATCCGTCGACGGCATCCGGTCTTCGACGGAAATCCTGTTCAGTTACTTTGTCAGCGCCTGCTTCAGCACTTCGAGGTTGGCCTCCATCGCGCCCAGGTAGGTGACGCCGTTCTTCACGTCCTCCCCCGTCGTGGCCTGCAGGGAATCCATCGACAGCACCTTCGCGTCCTTCGCCCGGGTGTTTGCGACGATGGTCTCGGCGATGCGGTGGTTGTCCCCCTCGAGGGTCAGTACCGTGGTGAGGCCGAGTTCATCCACCTTGCCCGCCAGAAACACCACGGTTTCAAAGCTGGCCTCGCTCTCGGCGGAGCAGCCGGAGAAGGCCGCGTAGTAGTTCAGGCCGTAATCGTCTACCAGGTAGCGGAAGGGGAACCGGTCGCCGAACAGCACGGTGTCGAAATCCGCAGTCTCGCGGACGGCGGCGTATTGGGCGTCCAAATCGGACAGCCTGCCGACGTAGGCCTCGGCGTTTTGAAGATATCGGGCGGCGTCTACGGGATCAACCTCCGCCAGCGCGTCCGCGATGACCCCGACCAGCCTCTGCGCGTTGCGCAGAGACAGCCATACGTGCTCGTCCGCCTCCTCTTCGTGCTCGTGGTCGTGCTCATCTTCCCCGTGGTCATGCGCATCCCCGTCGTGTTCGTCCTCGTGTTCGTCCTCGTGTTCGTCCTCGTGTTCGTGTTCGTCCTCGTCCTCGTCATGCCCGTGTTCGTGCTCCATGCCCTCGACGACTTCCTCCATTTTGATGTCGTCGCCCATGGCTTCGACCAGATTGACGGCCTTCATGTCGGGATTGACGGACTGCGCAAGGGCATCCCCGACCCATTCGTCGGATTCGCCGCCGACATAGACGAACAGGTCGCAGGTGGCGACCTTCATGATATCCGCCGCAGCAGGCTGATAGCTGTGCAGGTCTACGCCGTCGTCCAGCAGCATGGCTATCTCCACATCGTCATTGTCGCCGACCACCTCGCGCACCCAGTCATAGACGGGAAAGATCGTGGTCACGACGCTGATCTTCTTCTCCTCCGCACAGGTAACCCCGGCAAAAGCAAACACAAACAGCATGACAAAAACAAGCATGCAAGAAACCGTTTTCTTCATGGTATAATCCTCCAGTGATTCGGTCGGTGTTATACTGAATTCCACCCAGGGAAATACCGCATAATCGAGTCGTGCAGTAACGAGATGAATTTAGACAGATGCGAACTGCAAATTTCGAAGACTTGCTGGCGGCAAGTCAAGAAAATGGCAGGAAGCAGGCGGCTGAAATTCAGCCGTTAATGCGCCATGAGCGTTGTGTGGTGTTTCCTTAATCGGAATTCAGTATTCTATCTGAAAAAGGGCATAAAAAGACAAGGGGGCTGCATGCGAACGATCGTCGACGCCATCCTGTGGATGCCAGCGCGGCGCTTCAATCCACAGAATTGTAACGCCTGCGGTCCGCCGACCCGGAAACATATCATATTTCCTGATCGCGCTAACAGGCCCGCGCATCAAAAGAGCGCAGGGGCGGCCTTACCCTTGCAGGATATGAGTGTGTTTAATTGTTCAACCGGATCTTCCGGCTAACCAGCGTGCCAGAGGCGGGCAGATCTGCCGATGGGAGCGCGCGCCAATCCCGGCGCACGGCCAGCGCAAAGCAAATCAGCAGCAGCGCCAGCAGGATCATGCCGAAGCCCCGACGCACCTGCTCAACCTGCGCGATAAACTGGCAGACCGGGCAATTCTCGCCGGAGCATGCGTGATGACGCACCGCCTCATGCGCGATATAGGCGGAAGAAACGAACAGCGAGAGCACCATGACGATGCACAGCGCGACAGCGAACACGCGCCTGTGATTCCGCAACGCAAAGCGACAGGACCGGTTCATGTCTCGTTTCCCCCTTTCCCTATAGTATTTAATATTTTATCACGCTACTGTGGGTTGTCAATATGAAAATCATTTTTAATTTGAATTTTTACACGATTTCTCAAATTGAAATTGGAAGATCCTTCGCTGCGCTCAGGATGACGAGCTTTTGACGCAATGGTGTCATTCTGAGCGGAGGCGAAGCCGAAGTCGAAGAATCTTTGTTTATTTTCAATTTGAGAATCGTATTAAATCGACTGATTACGCGCGACGGGGGATTCAGGTTCTTGATGCTTTGATGCCTTTGTGGTACCATATTTCATGGAAAAACACAACGGCTGTAAGCCAGGAGGTATCATACCATGAAACAGCAGATCAAAACCACAGAGGCCATTTTCCCGATGCCCGTATTGCTCATCTCCACCTTCAACGAGGATGGCAGCGTGGACGTTATGAACGCCGCCTGGGGCACCATGCTCGAGCGCGATATGGTGGCGCTCAATCTGACCCAGACCCACAGGACCGTGCAGAACATCATGGCCCGAAAAGGCTTTGTCATCCACATCGCCGACGCAAAGCACGTCGTGGAGGCGGACTGGTTCGGCGTGGTCAGCGGCAACAAGGAGCCGAAGAAATTTGAAAAGACCGGCATGACCTTCGTGAAGTCGGCGTTGGTGGACGCCCCGATCATCAACGAGCTTCCCGTGGCGATCGAGTGTGCGTTTGTCGAGTATCAGAGCGACGCCACCGGCCTGGGCGTGATCGGCAAGGTCGTGCGTACTTCCGTGGAGGAAGCCACACTGAAGGACGGCCAGATCGACATCGACGCCCTGGAGGCGATTGCCTTCGATCCCTATACCCACGGCTACTACAAGGTCGGCGGCAGGGTCGGCGAGGCGTTCAAGGACGGCCTGAAGCTGAAATAACGGACGCGCAAAAAAGCCCCGCGGCCAGCTTTCCTGCGACCAGGAGAGCGACCGACGGGGCTTTTTGCGCGGTTGGCAGACGGCAAACACATGGCATAACGGACTGAATTTCAATCGTTATTGCGCCACGAGCATCGTGCGGTATTTCCTGAAGTCAGCTCAGGAAGCGCATCAATACCAATCGTGCTTTTCCCCGCGATCCAGCGCGTTGATGCCGGCCATCTCCTCATCCGTCAATTCAGAGTCAAAGAGCTCCAGGTTCTCCTTGATATGCTCCGGATTGCTGCTGCCGGGGATTACCACTATTCCGCGCTGCAAATCCCATCTGAGGATGACCTGCGCGGAGGAAACGCCGTGGGCATTGGCAATGGCGCAAATCGTGTCGTCGCCCAGCAGCTCGGCCGTATAGCCTCTGCCGCCCAGGGGATACCAGCACTGGACGACGATGCCCTTGCCCTGGATGAACGGCACCACATCCTGCTCCTGGTAATAGGGGTGTATCTCGTTCTGCACCAGCGCGGGCGTGATATCGACCTGCGGCAGAAAATCCGTCAGCTCCTCCACATACCAGTTGGAGAGGCCGAGGGACCGTATCCTTCCAGCTTTCACATACCTTTCCATGGCCTTGTAGGCCTCGACATCCCCGGCGCCCGGATGGTGCAGCAGCATCATGTCGATGTAGCCGATGTCCAGCTTCTGAAGCGCCATGTCGATAGCGGCCTCCGGGGCGTCAAACTGGCTGGGATAGATCTTGGTGATGACGAAGATATCCTCCCGGGGGATGCCGTATGCCGCCATGCCCCGCCGCACGCCCTCGCCCACCGCCGCCTCGTTGCCGTACATATAGGCCGTGTCGATCAGCCGTCCGCCGCTTTCCAGCAGTGCCATCACGGAACGCACGCACGCGTCGTGTTCCAGCGCATAGGTACCGAGGCCCAGAATCGGCATCTCATAGCCGCTGTTCAGCAGCACGGTTTTCGCCTCCATGTCAAATGCTCCCACGGTCCGCCCGGCCTCGGTTTCAGCCGTTGCGGACAAGCCCGTCATCAGCGTCAGAATGCAGGCCAACAGCCGACAGACGGCCCCGCGTTTCCCATTGCGCATGTCAGTGTCCTCCTCGTTGAAGCTGTATTGCCAGTTGGCCGCCGTGTCCGCCCACAGGGCGACCTCCCCGTGAATTACAGAGCGCTTCCCGCCCACCCGTCACCGGGCGACGTCGATGGTTTTGATCACCCGGGCGGGCACGCCGCCCACCACGGTGTTCGCGGGCACGTCCCGCGTCACCACCGCGCCGGCGGCCACCACCGCGCCGTCGCCGATGGTGACGCCCCTGGTAATGATCGCGCCCGAACCGATCCACACCCGGTTGCCGATGCGGATCGGCGCGCAGTGGTTGGTGCGGTCATGGGGATCGAGGTCGTGGTCGATGGTGGCCAGCACCACCCGATGCCCGATCAGTGCGTGATCCCCGATGTAGATGCCGCCCTGGTCCTGGAAGTTGCAGCAGGAATTGATGAACACGTTTTTCCCCAGGTGGATGTTCCTGCCGAAGTCGGTATAGAAGGGCGGGAACAGCATCAGGCTTTCGTCCACCGGTTCCCCTGTCAGATCGGACATGATCGCCACGATTTCCTCCGGGGTATGATATCTGTTGTTCAGCTCCATCGTCTGGCGAATAGCGTTCTGGCTCTGTGCAAGGGAACAGGCGTGCATCTCCGGCGTCATGTCCGCGACCCTGTCGGCGTTCAGGTATTTCAAAACCTCCTCGATGCTCATTTCAGGTTCTCCTCAAAGAAGGATTCCAGCCTGTCAAAGGGAATCGCGCCCTTCCCGCCGCCGTCGTACAGATCGGTATGGCTCGCGCCGGGGATGAGCAGCAGCGCCTTGTTGTCGGCGTACCCGCTGTCCTTCACCATGTCGGCATAGGCGTCCCTGCCGAAATAGCAGGAGTGGGCCGCGTCGCCGTGGACGATCAGCACCGCGGAGCGAATCTCGTTGCTGTATTGCAGGATGGGCTGGTTGATGAAGCTCTCGCAGCCGATGACGTTCCAGCCGCCGTTGCTGTTCAGGGAACGGGGATGGTAGCCCCTGGGCGTCTTGTAGTAGTCGTAGTAGTCCTTCACGAAGAAGGGCGCGTCCTCCGGCAGCGGGTCCACCACGCCGCCGCCCAGCCTGTATTCGCCGCTTCTGAGGTCCTCCAGCCGCTGGGCGCACATGGCGGCGCGCTTGGCGTAGCGGGCCTCCTCGCTGTCCTCGGAATCGAAGTAACCATTTGCATTCACCCGGGTCATGTCGTACATGGTCATGGCCGCCGTGGCCTTCACGCGGGTGTCCAGCGCGGCGGTGTTGATGGCCATGCCGCCCCAGCCGCAGATGCCGATGATGCCGATGCACCCGGGATCGACCCTGTCGTTCAGGGATAGGAAGTCCACCGCCGCCATGAAGTCCTCGGTGTTGATGTCCGGCGAGGCCATGTAGCGCACATTGCCGCCGCTCTCGCCCGTAAAGGACGGATCGAAGGCGAGGGTCAAAAAGCCCCGCTCCGCCATCGTCTGGGCGTACAGGCCGGAGCACTGCTCCTTCACCGCGCCGAAGGGGCCGCACACCGCGATGGCCGGGAGCTTTCCTTCCGCGCCCTTCGGTACATACATGTCCGCCGCCAGCGTGATGCCGTAGCGGTTGACAAAGGTAACCTTGCAGTGTTCCACCCTGTCGCTCCTGGGAAAGGTCTTGTCCCATTCCTGCGTCAGATTCAGCTGCTCCATTTTGATCATGTTCCTGACCTCCGTTCTCATACTGTTTTCAAGATAAAACGAGACAAAATATGGGATGCTTTTTCGCTTTGACAACGCGGCGCGGAGGGAGGCGATGCAGCGCATCGTCGACCGCAACGACGCTAAGACAAATCGGATAAGACGCCAAAATATGTTGCAATTTCGCTTGAGAAGATTATTATATCTCCGCGTTTTTCGTCCGGCGGATCAGGGTGTCCATGCGGTCCACCCGCCGTTGGCTCTCGTGCATCGCGTCCACCAGAGCGCAGCGGCAGCGGCGCAGGTGACGGATCAGCTCGTCCGTCTGTCCCGTTTCCACGAGCCGCGCCGCACCCTCGATGGCTGCCCGATCACAGCCCGCGTCCGCCAGCGCCGCGCACAGGTCGTCCAGGCGTATGCTCACTGCTGCCTCGCTCCTTCCCGATGCATCTATTATACACCCTTGCGCTTTTTCCCGCTAATGGTTATAATGAATATCATGATATTCTGTATCGGAATTTCATTCCGGCAAGCAAGGAGGTCAAACTAATGGAGATCAGGACCCTTAAATACTTCCTCGCCGTGGCCCGGGAGGAGAACATGACCCGGGCGGCGGAGAACCTGCACGTCACCCAGCCCACGCTGTCCAAAGCGCTGAAGGTCCTGGAGGATGAACTGGGCAAGAAGCTGTTCACCCGCCACAGCTTCTCCATCGCGCTGACCGAAGAGGGCACGCTCCTGCGGGATCGGGCGGAGGATCTGGTCTCCATGGCGGATAAGATCGAGCAGGAGTTCCTGTCCCTGGACGACATTACGGGGGGAGAGATTCGCTTTGGGCTGGCCGAGTCCTATCAGATCCGGTATCTGGCCAGGGAGATCAGAAAGCTGAAGGCGGTCTATCCCAATCTTCGCTATCACATCACCAGCGGAGATACGGAACAGGTGACGGAGAAGCTGGACAAGGGGCTGCTGGATTTCGCCATCATCTGCACGACCCCCAGCGAAAGAAAGTACCACTATATCCAGTTTCCGGAATCCGACTACTTTGGGGCGGTGCTTCCCGCCGATTCGCCGCTTGCGGCAAAGGACATTCTCACTTGTGACGACCTCGTCGGCCTGCCCCTGTTCACTTCGGAACAGAGCTGGGAAAACGACATCCGCCCCTGGGCAAAGGGAAGGTTTTCTCAGCTCTGCCTCGAGGGCTCCTTCCGCCTGGCCTACAACGGCTCCATGTTCGCCAAAGAAGGGCTGGGCATACTGCTGACCCTGAACAATCTGATCGACACGTCTCCGGGAAGCGGTCTGGTCTTTCGCCCGCTTCATCCCCACCTGGAGGTGAAAATGTATCTGATTTGGGGCAGGTACCAGAGCTTTACGCCAATTGCGCAACGGTTTTTGAAGCAGATTCAAACGTCCTTCAGCGAAGGGTGAAAATGCCGCGCCTCCAGGCGCCATCAGCGTGACCGGTTGCAGCCCGGGGCCCCGCTTCCGATCGATGGCGGCGCGAGCGCCGGCCCCACGGGCATTATCTGGCGAATTAGGCAAGTCAAGAAATCAGCAGGCAGCAGGCGGCTGAAATTCAGCCGTTAATGCGCCATGAGCATTGTGCGGTGTTTCCTTAAAATTACTCGTATAAAATGCGGTCATTGCAGATTATATGGCCGGATTGTCACAACACACCGGGAAACCAAGCTGTCTCTGATTGCGGACGCGGATGAAGCGATACTGGACAAGGGAAAGCTGACCGGCAGGATTCATGGCGTGACAAAAGCACTTGATCTCATCGGGCCAAGAAATTGAAGGATACGCTGACCGCCGTGGAGAAAGGCGACATTGTATGCCGGACGGGCATCCTCGGCGGGGTGTATGCGTTGAACGGCTTTGATCCCATCAAGGATATCTCCAACGGCGTCTGTCTGACCGGCTTTTTCTCCAACTGTCCGACACAGCAGATCATGGATGAAATCTTCGCTTTCCTGAACAAAAAGAACCTTGTTCCGGGCTGTGGACAGGTGTACAATTTTGAAAACATACGCGACGTCGTTGCCGCCCAGGATGAGGGAGTGGTCAACGGGAAGATCGTGGTCAGAGTTTAACGGGAAAATACCAGGACGGTGAGACGAAATGATCATCAATACCGGGCAGAGGACGGACATCCCCGCCTTCTATGCCCAGTGGTTCGCAAACAGGCTGAGGGAAGGCTTTGTCTGTGTCCGCAATCCGTATAATCCGGATCAGGTCAGCCGTTATCGTCTTGATCCGTCCGTGGTGGATGTCATCGGCTTCTGCACAAAGAATCCCGCGCCGATATTTCCGCATATGGATCTGCTGAAGGATTACGGTCAATACTGGTTTGTGACCATCACGCCTTATGGACGGGACATTGAACCGAACGTGCCCGACAAGCATCGTCTTCTTGACGATTTCAAACGGCTTTCGGATATGGTTGGTCTGAATGCCGTCGGTTGGCGGTACGATCCGATCTTCGTTTCAGAGCGGTACACGGCGGACTATCATATTCGCGCTTTCGAGCAGATCGCATCCGCGCTGGACGGATATACAGAAACGGCGGTTATCAGCTTCATCGACCTCTATCCGAAGGTCAGGCGAAACTTCCCGGAAGTGCGGGAGGTCACGAAGGAACAGCGGCTGGCGCTGGGCAAGGCGCTTATCAGGATCGCTTCTGACCACGCAATGACGGTCAAGCCCTGCGCCGAGGGTGACGAGCTTGCACCCTTCGGCGCCGACTGCGGCGGCTGTATGCGGATCAGCGACTACGAGAAGGCGATCGGCAGGCGGCTGAACGTGCCGAAGCGAAAAGGCGCAAGAGCGGAATGCGCGTGTTACCTTGCCTGTGACATCGGCGCTTACAACACCTGCAGGCATCTGTGCAGGTACTGCTACGCAAACGCGGAATCGGAGAAGGTGCTGGCGCAAAGCCGCCTGCACGATCCCGGATCACCGTTCTTGATCGGCAATTATATGGATGGCGACAAAATACACGACGTTCCTCAAAGGTCATGGATCGACGGGCAGACAAGTCTGACTTTTGATTCTTTTCCAGAGCAATAAGGCGATACCGCGAACCAGACTGAAAAGAGCGACAATTCAGAATTTATCAATATAACCCTTGACATAGTATAACCATACTTCTACAATAGATGGAAGGTGACTGTGCAGTCTTCGACAGAATACTCACTCCGGCCAACCCCACCGGTTTTGCCTGAAATCGCAAGCGCTTTCCGGCGATCGGAAAACCCGGAAGCCCATTGGATTTCCAAGCATGCCCATGCGGTAAGCCCGTCGGGCCTGCCGGTCTGCCCGAATGGACAAGCCGCGTTTTCACAAATCATGGTTTCATGGTAACGCGCCGAGCGGGAACAATTCGGCATCAGGGTCTCTGCCCCTCCGAAACCACCCTGCGGGTTTGCCGGGGGGCGGACAGAGCAGGCACGACAAAGGCATTCATCGATCATACTTCCATCGCATATATACAAGGAGACATCATCCATGCAAAAGGCAGCCCCCGCAGAGAACAAGATGGGCGTCATGCCCATTCCCAAGCTGATACTGAACATGTCGCTGCCGATGATACTGTCCATGCTGGTGCAGGCGCTGTACAACGTGGTGGACAGCTACTTCGTCGCCCGCTATGCCCAGGACGCCCTGACTGCGGTGTCGCTGGCTTTCCCGGCGCAGAACCTGATGATCGCCGTGGCCACGGGCACGGCGGTGGGCGTAAACGCACTGCTCTCCCGGGCGCTGGGCGAGCGGAAGCCGGAGATGGCCAACACAATCGCAGAAAACGGCGTTTTCCTGGCGCTTGTGGGCTATCTGCTGTTTCTGCTGTTCGGCCTGTTCGGCGTGCGCGCCTTCTTTGCCACGCAGACCGGCGTGACCTCCATCGTCAACTACGGCGTGGATTACCTGAGCGTCGTGTGCTGCTTCAGCTTCGGCCTGTTCGGCCAGATCATGTTCGAGCGCCTGATGCAGTCCACCGGCCGGACCATCTACACCATGTTCACCCAGGGCATCGGCGCGATCATCAACATCATACTCGACCCCGTGTTCATATTCGTGTTCAAGCAGGGCGCGAAGGGCGCGGCCATCGCCACCGTCATCGGCCAGATCGTCGCCTTCACGCTGGCGGTGATCCTCAACCATTTGAAGAACGAGGACATCCACCTGAACATAAAGGCGTTCCGGCCCAACCCCAGGATCATCGGCCGCATCTACGGCATCGGCGTGCCCTCGATCATCATGGTGGCCATCGGCTCGGTGATGACATTCCTGTTCAACATCATCCTCATCAACTACACCACCGCCGCCGAGCTCTCCGCCACCGTGTTCGGGGTGTACTTCAAGCTGAACAGCTTCGTGTTCATGCCGGTATTCGGCCTTAACAACGGCATCATTCCCATCGTCGCCTTCAATTACGGCGCGCGCAACCGCACCCGCATGATGCTGGCCGTCAGGTTGGCGGTGATCTATGTGACGAGCTACATCACGCTGGGCATGCTGGCCTTCATGCTCATCCCCGACAAGCTGCTGGGCATCTTCAACGCCTCCGAGGAGATGCTTCGGGTGGGCGTTCCGGCGCTGCGCATCATCGGCAGCACCTTCCTGTTCGCCGGCATTTGCATCGTCATGGGCTCGGTATTCCAGGCACTGGGCTTTGGCATCTATTCCATGATCGTTTCCATCGCCCGCCAGCTGGTGGCGCTGTTGCCCGCGGCCTACATACTGGCCCGCATCGGCATGCGGATCGGCGACGACACGCTGGTGTGGTATTCCTTCCCCATCGCCGAAATCGCCTCGCTGGTGACGACGCTGATACTGTTCAGAAGGCTGTACAAGAACGTGATCGCCCCGATCCCGGAGGGAAAGGCGTAAGGAAATGATCGCCTGGATCTGCACTAGAGTGTGTTTCTAAATGGAAGGAGATGCAGCGCAGCTTTAGTGGACCCTAAGGCAAGAAAAAGCAACACAGAAATGCAGTCAAAGGCGCCGAAAATGCACTTCAGGCATTTTAGAAACACACTCTAAACCCGCATTCATCATGGCGGCATCTTCACGCGATGTCATCATCTGTAACATTAATTTTCATTGCCTTGCAAATTTCATTCCCAAGCCCCTTGATTTTTTTGTCAATTGCGGTTAAAATAACAGTTACGGTGTAATATTGCATTAATCGAAATCGTTTTAGTTAAATAGTGCGGAGCAAGGAGGCATGATCGGAATGCAATACGGCCATTTTGACGACCTGGCGCGGGAATATGTCATCACCCGCCCCGATACCCCCTCACCCTGGATCAACTATCTGGGCAGCGAGACCTTCTTCACCCTGATGTCCAACACCAGCGGCGGCTACAGCTTCTACAAGGACGCCCGCATGCTGCGGCTGACCCGCTATCGCTACAACAACGTCCCCACCGACGCGGGCGGGCAATATTTTTACATCAACGACGGCGGCAGCGTATGGACCCCCGGCTGGATGCCTGTCAAGGCGAAGCTGGATGCCTATGAGTGTCGCCACGGCCTTGGCTACACCCGCATCACGGGCGAAAAGGACGGTCTCAGGGCCGAGCAGCTCTCCTTCGTGCCCAGGGGTGTGAACGCCCTGGTGACCCGCGTGCGACTGACCAACGCCTCCGCGGCTGAAAAGACGGTTTCGCTGTTCAGCTTCGTGGAGTTCTGCCTGTGGAACGCCCAGGACGATTCCACCAATTTCCAGCGCAACTTCTCCACCGGTGAGGTGGAGATCGAGAGAATAGCAGTCGCGCCACTGCCTGCGGCAGGCGCGACCAGCCCGTGCTGGAATCCAAAGGATTCGCACGGCGCTGCCGCCGCCCCGCAAAAGCGGGTCGGCGGTGCGTACAGCGCCATCTACCACAAGACCGAGTACCGAGAGCGCCGCAACCACTTTGCCGTGTACGCCGTAAACGCCGACATCGACGGCTACGACACCGACCGCGCATCCTTCATCGGCTACTACAACGGCTTCGGCGAGCCGGAGGTGCCCTTCGCCAACCAGAGCCGCAACAGCGTGGCCAGCGGCTTCTCACCCATCGGCAGCCACTGGCTGAAGCGCAGCCTCAAGCCGGGTGAGACGGCGTCCTTCATATTCGTGCTGGGCTACTGCGAAAACCCCCAGGAGCAGAAGTTCATCGCGCCCAACGTCATCAACAAGGCCCCCGCCTACGCCCTTCTGGACCAGTTCAGGACCGACGAACAGTTCGAGGCGTCCTTCGCCGAGCTGAACGCCTACTGGACGGAGCTGCTCTCCTCGTTCCAGGTGGACAGCGGCGACGTGCGCGTTGACCGCATGGCGGGCCTGTGGAACCAGTACCAGTGCATGGTCACCTTCAACATGTCCCGCTCCGCCAGCTACTATGAATCCGGCATCGGGCGCGGCATGGGCTTCCGCGATTCCACCCAGGACCTGCTGGGCTTCGTGCACCTGATTCCCACCCGGGCCCGGGAGCGCATCCTCGACATCGCCGCCACCCAGTTCCCCGACGGCAGCGCCTATCACCAGTACCAGCCCCTGACCAAGCGGGGCAACAACGACATCGGCTCCGGCTTCAACGACGACCCGCTGTGGCTGATCTTCGGCGTGGCCGCCTATGTCAAGGAGACCGGCGACGTGAGCATATTGAAGGAATCGGTACCCTTCGACAACGACGAGAAGCTGGCCCAGCCGCTGATGGAGCACCTGAAGCGCAGCATCCACTACACGCTGGAGCATCGCGGCCCCCACGGCCTGCCGCTGATCGGCCGCGCCGACTGGAACGACTGCCTGAACCTGAACTGCTTCTCCGCCACCCCCGGCGAGAGCTTCCAGACCACCGAGAACAACGAGTCCGGCGCGGCGGAATCCACGTTCATCGCCGGCATGTTCACCAGCGTCTGCCCCGACTACGAGGCCCTGTGCCGCCTGTACGGCTGGACGGAGGAGGCCGAGCAGGTGGCCGGCTGGTACGCCGACATGGAGAAGGCCATACTCACCCACGGCTGGGACGGCGAGTGGTTCCTGCGCGCCTACGATGCCCTGGGCAACAAGGTGGGCAGCCGCGAATGCGATGAGGGCAAGATCTACATAGAGCCCCAGGGCTTCATCGTCATGGGCGGCGTGGGCGTCAAGGAGGGCTACGCCGAGAAGGCCATGGCCTCTGTGAACAAGCACCTGCTCAGCGAGCACGGCGTGGCGATACTGACCCCGCCCTATACCGTGTACCACCTGGAGCTGGGCGAGATCAGCTCCTATCCCCCGGGATACAAGGAAAACGGCGGCATCTTCTGCCACAACAACCCGTGGATCGCGCTGGCCCAGGCCAGGCTGGGCCATGGCGGCGCGGCCTTCGACATCTACCGCCGCACCTGCCCCGCCTGGATCGAGGATCAGCAGCTACATTACACCGAGCCCTATGTTTACAGCCAGATGGTGGCCGGTCCCTACGCGCCCAACTTCGGCCAGGCCAAGAACAGCTGGCTGACCGGCACGGCGGCCTGGAGCTTCTACACCATCAGCCAGGGCATACTGGGCGTCAAGCCGGATTACGACGGCTTGAAGCTGGATCCCTGCCTGCCCAAGGAGCTGACCGATCTCAAACTGGTGCGCAAGTTCCGGGGCAGCACCTATAACATCCACATCGTCAACAGGGCCGGCGACGAAAAGGGCAAACTGACCCTGACCGTGGACGGCAAGGCCATCGACGGCAACGTGATTCCCGCCGATAAAGCGCCCGCTTCCCACCAGGTCGAGGTCGTACTGGCGTAAGAGCTTATACTGAACAGACAGACCGCTGTAAAGCCCGCAAGGCAAGGCGCCGGGACAGGCAAAAAAGGGAGCTTACCAAATCGTAAGTGACCGCATTTTGCCTGTCCCGGCAATACGGCAAGCAGAAAACCCTTCCGGTTTCAATAAGTCGGAAGGGTTTTCTGCGTTTGCGGGCTTTGTCAACGGTCTGGGGCAGGGGGTCGCGCATGCGCATCCCCCTGTATGCATTATTGCTTCCTGTACAGTATACTCTCCTCCGACTGCTCCATCGTTCCCATGCGGGTTTCATAGGGGATGGTTTTGACATATTGAAAGCCGCACTTTTCGATCACCCTCGCGGACTGTCGATTCCATTCAAAGTGCCCCACGAGTATGAAGTCCAGCCTGACCACATTGAACAGATAATCGATCACAGCCTTCACCGCCTCGGGCATCAGGCCCTTTCCCCAGTGGGCCCTTGAAATCACATAACCGATTTCCCGCCCCCGAAGGTCGGACAGCTCCGGAAAATACCGCTCGTTGTAGTTCTCTATGCCCAGCGAGCCCACGGCCTTGCCCCCGTATACCAGAGCGAAGGTCTTTTTTTCGCGAATGAACATGTCCAGTATCGTCCGGGATTCGTCAAGGCTTTTGTGGGGCATCCACCCCGCCATCTGCCCCACGCCGTCCTCACTGGCGTATTCATAGAAGTCCTCAAGATCGCTCTGACGCCAGGGGCGGAGCACCAGCCGCTCCGTTTTGAGCGTCACACCGGTGATGTCAATGTCAGCGTTCACAAAATGGCCTCCGTTTCCAATGGATGGCATCGCCATCAAAAGTTCATGCAGCGGCGGCGTTTGCGCCGCCACAGCGGTCATCACAACGCCTGTGGCGACAGGCTGTCGCGCTGCGGGTTTTCCATCAGGTAATTCCTCAGCACCGCCATGCCCGGGGTCGGTACGCAATAGATATCCCGGCGCTCCGGCAGCTCGGCCCAGGTTTTTTCCAGATCGAACCAATCCACCTGCGAAACCTCCTCCGCCTGCAGCGTCAGCGCGCCGATGTCCACCGGCTCCATGTACACGTACACATGGGCCAGCTCGTTGTCCCGGAACAGGCGCCCGTGAAACTCCTTTTCAAAGCGGATGTCGAAGGTGCCGGCGAAGTGCAGCTGCGCCGGCGTCGCGCGTATCCCCAATTCCTCCGCCAGCTCCCGCAGGGCGGATTCCAACGGCGCTTCCCCCGCCGGGATGTGTCCGGCGGAGGAGGTGTCGTACTTGCCGGGAAAGGAATCCTTGTTCTCGGAGCGCTTTTGCAGCAGCACCTGCCAACGCCCATCCACCCTGCGCACCACCCACACATGGGCCGTGCGGTGGCGTATGCCCTCCCGGTGGGCCACGTCACGGGCCACGATCCCGCCGGTCGGGTTGCCCTTTTCGTCGCAGACGTCAAAATACTCCATCTGTATCGACCTCCATCGCCAACCGGCCAAAGCACTCCGGCCGATGGAAATCCGGCTGGGGCGCGTCGATGGGGCACCAGCTGCCGAAGTGGGGATGAATCGACTCGTCACAGCAATAGAAATTGCCCCGGAAGGCCGCGTTGCGCGGCATTGGCCGTCCAAACGCCGCTTCCACCCAGGCGAAGGGGATCGTGTAGCCCACGGCCCACCAGCCGCCGTCATGCCTCGAGGCGCGTATGTCCATGCCCTCCGGACACGCCGTCAGCGCCGCGCGATTCGCCCGATCCGGGCCGATGCCGATCAGCGCCGCGCCCGCGGCGTTGACCTCGACGTTCACATAGCGGGGGTCGTCCGTAAAGGGCTGAAAGAAAGACTCAAGACAGCTGTCCTGCCACACCGGGCCGCCGAAGGCCGCCACCCGGGCGGATACCGTCTGCTCCCTGGCGCAGAGCAGCACCCTCAGGCCAACGTCGTCCCATGCCAGATAAGCCCGCGCCTCCGGGCGATAGTCTCCGCCCCAGGCGTAATGGTCGATGGCGGCGCAGGGTCCTTCGCAAAAAGGTTCGCCCTCGGGCGCAAAAACCCTGCCGGTCAGCGCGGGCAGAGGATGTTTCGCAGGATGAATAACGTATTGCCTCATATTTTTCACCTTAGCAAATGAAAAGGGGCACAGCCTTCGCCGAACCCCTCAATAACAGGTTATTGTGCCGCTCCCGCCGCCGCGACGTTCGCCGCCGGGCCGGACGGCGTTCCCACGCTCCAGTTGCCGTCCGTGCCGCGCACATACGCCTCGTCGGTATGCAGCAGGTCATAGGTCGCGCTGTCCACGGGCTGGCCCGAGGCGTTGCTGAGGGTCACGGTCTCGCCCTCGCTGGACAGCCGAAAGCTGGTATGCAGATGCTCCGGATCCGTCACCCGGTTCAGGCCCGAGCAATAGACCGTCAGCGTACCGCCGCCGGGTATGGCCGTTCCCTGGGGGATCTTCCACAGCCGGGGCAGGCGGGGTGTATCGGAGAGATACCAGCCGCCGATGTCCACGCTGTCGCCGGAGGTATTGCGCAGCACCACATAATCGTGGAATACGCCGCTCTCATCCGGGCTGTATTTGGTGTTGGAGGCCACGATCTCGGCCAGCTGCACCGGCGAATTTTGCATGACGCTGGTCAGCACGTGATAGTTTTCTTCGGTATTCAGCATGCCAGGGGTGGGCTGGTCGCTGACGGTCCAGTGATCCCGATCCACCCGCGCATAGCACGCGTTTTCGGCCAGCGCGGGGATATTCACGGTATCCACCGCCACGTCGGCGTCGTTGAACAGCATCAGCACATCGCCGCCGGAGGAAAGGCGGAAGGGCGCGTGAAGCTCGACGCCGCCCTCGTCCTGAAGGGTGCTGTCCGCGTACACCACCGCGCAGGCGCCGCCCTCCAGCACCATGTCGGGAAACACGAACACATTGCCCGCCTTGGCGTTCTTGGCCAGCACATAGCCCTGCAGGTTCACCGGGTGGGAACTGATGTTGGCGACCTCCAACCAGTCGGGCGTGGCGCCGTTGTCATCCACCAGCACGCCGCCGTTGGCGGACATGATCTCGTTGAGGCGAACCGGCCCCTCGCCGTGGATCTCCGAAACCTGGGCGGCCACAGGGCGCTCCGCGCTGTCCTTCACGCCGCCGAGGACGAAGCCATTGGGCAACAGCTTTTGAAGCGCGAAGCCCAGCGCGATGATCAGCACACAGACGATGACCAGCGGCACAAAGCCCCGGGGCAGCACCCCGGAGGACGGGCCGACGCGCCCGGCGGCGGAAGGGCGCGGCGCATTCGCCGGACGCCTGGCCTGGGCCGGACGACTGCCCTGGGGCGGCCGGTTCTGAACCGGACGCTCCGACCCCAGCGATCCAAAGCGACTGTCGGAGGGACGCCTTTGCGCCGGTCTGTTGTTTTGTGTCAAGAGGCATCAACCTCCAAATAGATGTGATTTGCAGAGGCAATGGGGCGGTCAGCAACCGTCATTCGGACGAGCGCTGCCTGCCCATCCATCCTCATTCCCCGTTCTTCAGATCGCTTCCCCGTTGTAGGCCACCAGCGTGGCGTCGTACACGCCGGGCAGCGAGCGCAGCTTGTTCAGCAGGGCGTCGGGCTTGTCCACGCGGACCTCATAGGTGGCCTCGATGCCGTTGGCGGAGACGGTCTTGCTCTTGAGCTGCTGCACCTTCAGGTTGTTCACCAGCTGGTTGGTCTGGCGCTCGGCGTCATCGGCCATGCGCACCACCAGCAGGTAGCTGTTCACGCCCCTGGACTGGATGTGCACCAGCACCGTCAGCAGCAGACCGATGCCCACCACCGCGCAGGCGGTCAGGAAGAACTGGCCCGCGCCCAGCAGTATGCCCATGGTCAGCGCCCAGAACATATAGGCGGTATCCAGCGGGTCCTTCACGGCGGTGCGGAAGCGCACGATGGACAGCGCGCCCACCATGCCCATGGACAGCTGTATGGATTCCCGGATACACATGACCACCGGGCAGGTGATCAGCGTCATCATCACCAGGGTGAGGGTGAAGTTGTTGGAATACATCACGCCCCGATAGTTGCGCCGGTAGATCCATGCGATGAACAGTCCGGCGGCCAACGCGAGCACCAGCGACAGCAGTATCGTCGGAAAGGAGGCGGGAGTGATGGTCTGCGAGCTGAAGAGATTGGAAAAGATGCTGTTCATGGGCTGTTTCCTCCTGTGCCTTGAGTATTTTTGAGTATATCAAAGATAAAGCTATCCAAGGGGTTCGTAGCGGCGGCAAAGCACGTATTTCGACACGGCGCTGCGCTCGGCCTCCACGCCGTGCAGCAGGCCGGAGATGTAACCGGGCAGGTAATTGTTGAACTTGACCTCAAGGATCTCCACGTTGCGGTCATGGGGGCAGACCGTCGGCAAATTCCGGTTGAAAAGATCGACGCTGGAAAGCCCGGTGCGCAGGCGCATGTCGAACGTAATGCGCACGTCCTCCGCCGGATGCAGATAGGCCTCCCGGGCGTAATCCACAATGACCCTGGGCCGCAGAAGCCGCGTGCGCATCTGCACGTATACGTCCTGGAGCAGCGCGTTCTGTGATTTGTAAAGCCCGCCGGGATTGCCCTCGATGAGCTGGTCGCACAGACGGCGGGTGATCTGAACGCTTGATTTTTGGATCAGATCGCCCAGCTTGCGCTTGCGCTCCAAAAAGATGGCCCTGTCCGACAGGTTGTAGATCCGAATGCGATACTTGTCGCGGTGCATCACGCCCGCCTGCTTGTCGTAGAAGGCGGAATCCTCGACGTCATCGAAATACAGCGAGCGAATGACGTAGGGCTGGCCGTCCACGCAGTGTGCGTCCATGGTCAGCGCGCCCCGCAGACGTTGGCGCAGGGCCTCAAGCTCCGCCGGGTTGATGAAGTATTTCAGCTCGTGCCGGGCCGGCAGAGCGTTTCGCTTCAGTTGCATGCAATCCCCTCTTTGCGATCCTTTTTATGCGGGTTTGGAGACCTCGTCCGCCTTCCCCACCGGGCGACGGATCGCCGCCGCTACGGCTTCTTGATCTCGCCGTAGCTCACGCCCACCTGCTGCATCACGTCGCCGAAGTAATGCTCGAACTGCGCCTGGGTCAGGGGCAGGTATTCGTTGTACTTCATGAACTGCAGCATGCGGTAGGGGCGCTTCTCGGCATAGCGGACGAATTCACGGATGGCCGACTTGTGCTCGGATTCGCTGAATTCCCAGCGGGCGTAGTGCTCGGGCATCAGCGGCGCGATGGCGTTGTAGAACTCGTCCACCATGGCCTTGATATTTTCGGCGCTGTAGGTGGTGGCCATCTTTTCGCCCAGGTAGGTCAGGAACCGGTCCACGAATGTCTCGTTCTTCATGCAGGCGATGAACAGCTTGTTGTCCGTGCGCTTGTTGTTGCCCATGCCGCCCGGCGTCAGCCAGCGCTGGGGCGAGTTGGTGTCCACCGAGAAGGACCAGTCCAGGTCGAACAGCACCCACTTCCACTTGCCGTCCCGCTTCGGGTTGCGGTAGCGCTTCACGTTCAGCGTATCCGTATTGCCGGTATACATCTCCACCGCCATGTATTCGATATAGTTCTGTATGTCGATGGCGTTGTCCAGCACTTGGTAGGCTTCGGGGGTGTTCATGTTGTGGCTGGTGACGTATTCCAGCAGCTGCACCATGGTTTCGTTGCTGCCCTGCATCACGTTGGTGTTGGCCTTGACCAGGTCGATATCGTCCTCGTCGCCCTCCCAGCCCTCGAATTGGCAGATGTTGGATTTGCAGATGCGTTCGCGCAGGTTGTAGTGGCCCCAATACTGGCCGTCGATGTAAAGCAGGCCGAACTCGGTCTCCTGGTAGTCCACGCAGCCGCCCTCCGCCAGCCGTTGCAGTAGCGCGTCGCGGAAGCGGGTCTTGTAGCCGTCCTCACTGGAGGAGCGCAGCAGGAAGGACTGGTATTCGGTGTAGGGCCGGTGTGAGAATATGGCCGCCTCGAAGCGGTTCGCACCGTACTTGCTGCGGGCGATCACCTTGAAGGCCTTCTGCTTTTCGGCGCGGCTGAACTGGCCGTGCAGCTTGATGCCGCACTCCTGGGAGATCAGCGTGCTGCCGTCGGGATTGAACACCTCGACGTGGGCCTCCCGCTCCCAGTCCATCCAGAAGTTCGCGCCCTTGTTCATGGAGCCGTAGGGGTATTTCGGCTCGGCGTTGGGGCCCTTGACCATGATGCCCGCCTCGTCGCTGGTGAGGTTGTACGGGTCGGACACCAGGGACACCACGAACGCGGTGCCGCCTCCGTTGTTCACGTCGTAGAGGTAGCTCTGGGTGTCCATGATGGATTCCAGATAGCCCTCGCCGTAAACGCGGGTGCGCAGTATGGTGGTGCCCGTGACGGAGATCGGCCCGGTATAGGGCGTGCTGTTCTCGGTCGGGTCGGTGCAATCCAGCGTGTAATAAGCGCGGCAGTTGGACGGCACGGAAAGCGACACCGTCAGTTCGTCCCCGGTCCTGTACATGCCGCCCAGCACCGAATAGACGGGCCGGGGCGCCCGGCCATAGTAGGCAGGGCCGCTGTTGGCCGCGCCGGGAGTGACTTCGGTGAAATAACGCAGACCCGTATCGCCGTCCACGCGCCCATAGGAGATGTCCTCATACTGCGTAGGTATGAACAGCCGGTCCACGATGACCCCGCCGGGGTCGGACAGCACCACGGAATAGCCGCCGTCCGCGGACAGGTTATAGTTGGTCTGTATCCTGCCCTCCACGGTGGTGTTCAGGCCGTTGGCGAACACGCCCAGGTAGGCCCCGGGCTGGATGGTGGTGCCGGAGGGAAATTGCCACTTCCGGGGACGGCCCGCGTTGTCGGAAAGCCCCCAGCCGGACAGATCCACCGGCGCGGAGGTGCCGTTGTACAGCTCGATCCAGTCGTTGGACTTGGAGGACGAGGCCAGTATCTCGGTGATGCGCACGCCCCTGTCGTTGCGCGCCTGTATCTCCCGTGCCGCCGCATCCGCGCCCTCGGGCGTGTTGGGATAGTTGGGCGAGGGTGAAAACTGCCTGCTCCATCCGGTTTCCAGCAGGCTGTAGCTCTGGTCCGGCTCCATGGCCGGAGTCCTGACGTGGCTGACGGTGTTGCCGTTGACATCCGTCAGGTACACGTTGTCGCCCTTGTTGGAGATGCGGAAGTTGGTGTGCAGGTGGGCCGGGTCGTCCCTGCGATCCATGCCGGAGCAGTGCACGGCCAGATAGCCGTCCGCCGGCAGCGACACCGATGGGAACTGCCAGCGCAACAGCTTGTCGGCCTTGTCGGACAGCGACCAGCCGGAAAGATCCACCGGGCCAGACGTGGTATTGTGTATCTCCACGTAATCCGGGCAGGCCCCGGTTTCGTCCATGAAGAAGGTGCAGTTGTCCGCCATGACTTCGGTGATCTCCAGCGGCCCAGCCAGCACCGTGATCGCCTGGGCGTCTTCCTCTGAACTGCTCAGGCGCTCGGCGCGGTTGGCAAGCCCCGGCGTGGGATAGTCGCTGATCTGCCACTGCCCCGAGGCGTCCCGGCAGTATACCTGGTTCCTTGCCAGCGCCGGAATCTCCACGATGTCCACCCCGTTGCCGCTCTTGTCCAGCAGGGCCAGCGTCTCGCCGGAGGCGGGCAGGCGGAAGGGGGCGTGATAGCCGTCGGCCTGTTGGGACTTGCCGCTGCCGTCCGCATGGACCAGCACATATTCCCCCGGATGGAGCGTCCCGCCCGGAAATGCGAAGGCCTGGGCGGGCTTGGTCTGCCGCACCAGCGCGTAGCCGGTCAGATCGACGGGATGGTCGGAGGCGTTTTGAAGCTCGATCCAGTCCTCGATACCCGCGTCGTTGCCGACCTTCGTGGAGGAGTTGGCGCTCATGACCTCGCTGATGCGCAAGCCGTCAGACTGTGCGCCGGCATTGGTGCGCAGCGCGAACACCGGCGCCGACTGCAAAAGCCATGTCACCACCAGCGCCGCCGCGCCAATCAGGGCAATAACCGCAGGCAGCGACCCCATCGGGCGGGTCTGCTGCCATGCGGATCTTTTCTTTTTCTTCCTTGAGGATTGATTTGCCACTCGGTTCCTCCGCTATCGAATCGTCCATTCTGGCGTTTGCTTATGAATATACTTCTATATTATAATATAGATTGGTAAAGATAACAAGCCCTATCTTCTGCGCCGCCTGTGCCGCCTGCGGCCCTGCATGGACCGCCAGCCAAACCAGCCGGCCGCCCCTACGACGGCCACGCCCACGCCGATCAGCGCGATGAGCAGCAGCGGGCTGCCGCCGTTCTCACGGACGGCGACGGGACCTGCGGCCGTCTGCGGCGGATTATCGGCATTGGCCGTTTCCGACGCCACAAGCAGCTGACCCGCCGCCTGGACGCCCTCCTGGCCCTCGACGATGTCGTCGCTTTCGCCCGGCGTCGAATCCGGGAAATCCTCAGTCGGCGTTTCTTTCTCCGACGTTTCTGTTTCCGGCGTTTCTGCTTCTGTCGTTTCTGCTTCCGCGCCTTCCGCATCGTCTTCGGTTTCCTCCGGGGCCTGGTCGGCCTCGTCGTCCCCGGCGTTGAAGGCTTCCTCCGCCATATCGCCTTCGGACGCTTCCGTCGCGTCGTCAGACGGCATGTCCCCTTCTCCTGTCCCGTCTTCGGAGGGTGCTTCCTCGCCCGTCTCCCCGGTATCTTCGCCTTCAGCGTCGTCAGGCTCCGCTTCGGCGGTCTGGGCCGCGGCGGCGAGCTCGGCGGCGGCAGCGGCCTTCTGGCCTTCGATCTCGGCTGCGTGGGTCGCCAGGTATGCGGCGGAGGCGTCCGGGTCGATGTGCTCGAAAAAGTCGTTCTTCGCTTCGTCCTCGCCGACGGTGGTGAAGTACAGGCCGAACTTGGAATTGTCGTAGGTGCCGTGGCTCTTGACGGCATAGGCCCCCGTCTGAGAGCTGTGCTCCTTCATGCCAATCTTGGCCACCTCCAGCGCGGTCTTGCCGCCCAGGGCCTCCAGGGGCGTCTCCCAGTCCATGACCATTGCGTTTTCCTTGTACAGGTGATGATACAGCTTCTTCACCTGCCAGGCGCCGTATTTTTCAGCCGATTCCGGATACTGGGACGGGTCGGCGGCGGCGTCGATGGCGTACTTCATGCAGCGGGCGGTGATCTTGTGCTGGTTGTGGCCGTACTCGCCGTTCAAATCCTGGGTGACGATGACCTCCGGCTTGTAGCGTCGGATGCGCTCGACCACCAGGGACAGTATGTTGTCCTTGCCGCCCCACAGCTTGATGCCCGCCTCGATGGAGCCCACCTTTTCGTCCGGCAGGTTGATGAAATCGGGATAGTCCCGAACGCCCATCTTCCACAGCGCGTTCAGCGCCTCGGCCCTGCGGTAGCGGGCGCAGTTGGCCATGTATACCACCACGGTGGGCTTTTTCAGCGCGACGGCGTAGTAGGGAATCGTGCCGCCCAGGAAGATGATCTCGTCGTCCTGATGGGCGGAGACCACCATCAGGTCGGCCTTGTCCACCGGTGGGTTCCACAGCTGAACGTCCGCCGGCAGCTCCCCGCTGGAATACACCCCGATCCGGCAGATGGACTGATCCTTCGCCGTCAGCTTCAGCTGGATGAACTTCGTCCCGGGCAGCAGCTCGTACATGCTGTAGATGTTGGGGAACATGTCCGCCTGGGTGCGCTGGCGCAGCACGTTCATGTCGGCGTCGTATTCGATCAGCTCGTAGGCCTTGGGGTCAAACAGCCACTCCACCCGCAGCCAGCCGGCCTCCACGTCCTTGGGCAGCTTGATCCCCACGTAGGCGCCCTTGTGCTTATAGCTCCAAATCGAACCGGCGTTGCCGTCCAGCATCTTGCCTTTATTGCCCTCGGACACCTTGAACGCGCACTTTTTCGTGATGTCCGCGCCCTTGCCGTTCCCCTGCTCCGCCCGTGTCCGGGGCGCAGACAGCAGCGTGCACAGGCATAGCGCCAGCGTCAGGCATTTGATCCATGCGTTCCTTCCGTTCATTCCATATCTCCTGTAAGCTCAAGCACCACTGCGTTTTGAACTTCCATCCCCCGGGGGGTCAGCCGCACAAAGCCGTCCCCGATTTCGATAAGGCCACCCCTTTGAAGCCGTTCAAGCGCCGCTTCACGACCCATCTGAAAGGGTTCTTCGAAGGCCTCCGCCCATGCCGCCGTATCCAGGCCCCGAACCGTGCGGGTGGACAGCATCAGCGTCTCCTCCATCGCGTCCCGCCGGGTGAGCCAGGTCACTTCCAGCATGCGTTTGCCGGAAAGGTAGGCGTCCAGCGATTCCGGATTGTGAAACCGGCAGCCGCCCAGCAGCGAATGGGCGGCGCAGCCCAGGCCCAGGTATTCCCCCCGGTTCCAATAGACCAGATTGTGGCGGCAGGCATAGCCTGGCCTGGCGTAGTTTGAAATCTCGTAGCGGTCATAGCCCGCGCCGGCCAGACGGGCGATGGCCGCGCGCTGCATGGCGTTCACCCCGTCGTCGTCGGGCAGCAGGGCCGCGCCCGACGCCACCCGCGCCGCCATGGGCGTTCCGTCCTCCACGATCAGGCTGTAGGCGGAGATGTGTTCGACGTCCAGGGCGACGGCGGCATCCAGCGCCGCCCGCCATTGATCCATCGTCTGCCCCGGCAGGGCGTACATCAAATCGAGGTTGATATTTCCAAAGCCCGCCGCCCGCGCCATGGCCACGGCCTCGCCGATCTGCCCGGCTGTGTGGATGCGGCCCAGGGATTTCAGCAGGCCTTCGTCAAAGCTCTGGGCCCCGAGGGAAAGCCGGTTGACCCCGGTCCGGCGATAGACGGCCAGCCTGTCGGGCGACAGCGTGCCCGGATTGCCCTCCACGGTGATCTCTACAGCCCCGTCAAAGGGAGCGATGCCCCGGCAGGCTTCGATCACCGCCTGAATGCGCTCTGGGTCCACAAGTGTGGGCGTGCCGCCGCCAATGAACATCGAAATCACGCGATAGCTTTCGGACAGCCGGCCGAAGCCCGTCGGTCCAGACCAAAATCTGATTTCATCCAACAGCGCGTCAAAATACCGTCCCCAGTCCGTTTCCCGCCTCGGATAGGACGCGAAATCGCAATAGGCGCACTTCGCGGCGCAGAAGGGGATATGGACATAAAGGGACAGAGGCTTCATGGAAGTCCTCCTGTCCCGTTCATTCCAAAGGCGGCAATTGAACATTGAAAACAGAGCATTGAGAATTGAAAGCCTTTTCTCTTTTGCAGAATCAAACGACGGGCCATGTCGCCCGTGCCAGTCGTGCCGTCCATTTCGCCCAACCAATTATCGTGCTTCATTTTCAATTCAAAGGGCTCAGTCCATCTTCAAAACCGCCATAAACGCCTCGCTGGGCACGCTCACGCTACCCACCTGGCGCATGCGCTTCTTGCCCTCCTTCTGCTTTTCCAGCAGCTTCTTCTTGCGGGAGATGTCGCCGCCGTAGCACTTGGCCAGCACGTCCTTCCGGAGCGCCTTCACGGTCTCCCGGGCGATGACCTTGCCGCCGATGGCCGCCTGGATCGGTATCTCGAACAACTGGCGCGGTATGGCGTCCTTCAATTTCTCGGCAATGCTGCGGCCCCTGGGATAGGCCCGGTCCCGGTGCACGATGATCGACAGCGCGTCGCACTGTTCGCCGTTGAGGAGCATGTCCAGCTTCACCAGATCGCTGCGCTCGTAGCCCTTCAATTCATAATCGAAGGAGGCGTAGCCCCGGGTGCGACTCTTGAGCTGATCGAAGAAGTCGTAGATGACCTCGTTGAGGGGAAGGTCGTATTTCAGCAGCACGCGCCCGCCCTCGATGTACTTCATATCCCGGAAGGTGCCTCGCTTGTCCTGGCAAAGCTCCATGATCGCGCCCACATAGTCCTGGGGCGTGATCACCTGGGCGTCCACCATGGGCTCCTCCATCCAGTCGATCTCCTGTACCGGCGGCAGGTTGGTGGGGTTGTCGATAAACACCGTCTCCCCGTCGGTCTTGATGACCTTATACACCACGCTGGGGGCGGTGGTGACCAGGTCCAGGTCGAATTCCCGCTCCAGGCGCTGCTGTATGATCTCCATGTGCAAAAGCCCCAGGAAACCGCAGCGGAAGCCATAGCCCAGGGCCACCGAGGTCTCCGGCTCATAGGACAGGGCCGCGTCGTTCAAGCGCAGCTTCTCCAGCGCGTCCCGCAGGCTTTCGTAGTCCGCGCCGTCGGCGGGATAGATGCCGCAGTAGACCATCGGCAGCACCGGCTTGTAGCCCGGCAGGGGCTCGGCGGCGGGATTGTTCGCTAGGGTGATGGTGTCGCCCACATGGATGTCGGCAATGTCCTTGATGGAGGCGGCGATGTAGCCCACCTCGCCGGCGTTCAGGCTCTCCCGCGGGCTGTAGCCCAGGGGCAGGTAGGCGCCCACCTCCGTCACGTCAAATTCGCACTTGCCCGCCATCATGCGGATGCGGTCGCCCACTTTTACGCTGCCGGCCTTGACCCGCACCGAGGAAATGGCCCCGCGATAATTGTCGTAATAGGAATCGAAGATCAGCGCCTGCAAGGGGGCGTCCAAATCGTCCTGGGGGGCTGGAATGTTGTTCACGATGTCCTCCAGCACTTCCTCGATGCCCACGCCCTGCTTGGCCGAAACCAGCGGGCAGCCATCGCAGTCGATGCCGATCTCATCCTCGATCTCGCCCTTCACCACCTCGG
This sequence comes from uncultured Eubacteriales bacterium, assembly GCA_902778995.1. Lineage (GTDB taxonomy): Bacteria > Bacillota > Clostridia > Christensenellales > Aristaeellaceae > UBA2862. The sequence goes on along the minus strand of CACYZW010000048.1, from coordinate 21,180 downwards.
GCTGGGCCGAGGGCAGGTCGATCTTGTTGATGACCGGACGAATCTCCAGGTCGTGGTCCAGCGCCATGTAGACGTTGGCGAGCGTCTGGGCCTCGATGCCCTGGCTGGCGTCCACCACCAGCACCGCGCCCTCGCAGGCGGCCAGCGCCCGGGATACCTCATAGGTGAAGTCCACATGGCCGGGGGTATCGATCAGGTTCAGCTCGTATTCCTGTCCGTCCCGGGCGGTATAGGGCATGCGCACCGCCTTGGATTTGATGGTGATGCCGCGCTCCCGCTCCAGCTCCATGGAATCCAGCACCTGGTCGGTCATGTCTCGCAGCTGCATCACGCCGGTCTTTTCCAGAATGCGGTCGGCCAGGGTAGATTTGCCGTGGTCGATATGGGCAATGATGCAAAAGTTGCGGATACGGCTCTGATCGTATTTCAAGGCGCAGCCCTCCGTGGCATGATATTTCATGGAAATGCCGCATAATCGGGCGGCGCAGTGACGCGCCATGAGCATTGTGCGGTGTTTCCTTATACTATTATGATAGAACAGCCTTGTTAACAATGCAAGGGGCTACAGCGCATGCCGCGCCTTCAGGCGCTCACGGTTCTTGTCGATGCTCTCCTTCAGGGTCCGCATCTCGTCCGTGGCCGAGTTTTCATCGTACAGCAGGTCGATCAGCGCCTGCTGGTCGCGCACCAGGCTATTGCGGATATTGCCCGAGGTTCCAAGGGACGCGGCCAGCTGCTCCCGGCTCTGCTCCAGCTTCTGGCTCATCGCTTCCTTTCTGGCCTCCGCCTCGCGGCGCAGCTTCTGGTTCATGGCGTCCCTTCGGGCCTCCGCCTCCCGGCGGTATCTCTCGCTCTCGGCGCGGATGGCGTTCATGCGCTCGGTGATGCGCTCGGTCTTATAGACCACCTCCGGGTAAGCGTCGGCAAAGCGCTTATAGAAGTAATTGCGGTCCCTGAGCAGCAGCCGGACTTCCTTGCTGATCTCCTCGGTGTTGTCCGCCTCGCTGCTTTCGACGCCGATCTTGACCAGCTTCAGCACGAAGTGGGTCACCACATAGTCCGCCGCCATGGTCGCCGACAGGAAGCCCGCGATGATTCCCCTGGCCGTAAGGCTGATTTTGCCGAACAGATTCAGCAGAAAAGGATTGGAAACGCGCTCGATCAACACGCCCGCCAGCCCGAAGAGTATCAGGTTGCCGATCCAAACCCTGCCGTTCAGGTTCATGGGCTTATTGCTGTAATCCCACCACCGGGCGTGGAACTTCTTTTCCATGAACCAGCTGGCCCCGTACTCCACCAACCCGCACAGCACGAAGGAAACCAAAAATGTCGTGCCGATGGAATGCTCATAGGCGGACAGCGCGTTCACCGCCAACGTGATCAGCACCGCGCCCGAACCGTAGATGGGCAGCCAGGGCCCCGTGAGAAAGCCCCGGTTGATAAAGCGGTGATACTGTCGATACTTCAGGGCCACCTCCATGCACCATCCGGCAATGGAATAGGTGAAGAAGAGTAAGACGAGGTTGACGAATGGTTCCATGGCCAAAACTCCCTGGCGGCATGTACGCCGACCCCGCAGGCATTTTTCTGGCGGAAAATCCCATTTTCCAGAAGTAAAAATGCCATCCTTGCAGATTTTGCGGCCAGATTATTATCAATAATCAAGCAAAATCTGTCGGGGGATGTCTCGAAGGGGGACCTGTCCCCCTTCGACAGTTACTGCGAAGCTGCAGGCTGAGCTGTAACTTTTCAATTCGATCCAAACGCCCCGGCGCCATCATAGGCCTTCACGTGCATCGGCTCCGCCTCGTGGCCCCCGATGAACTTCTCCATCCAGACCATGTCGTACCAGCGCCCGAACTTGCTGGCGCAGCGGTGGAAGCGCCCCGCCTCGGCATAGCCCATGCGGGCGTGAAAGCGGGGACTGGCGAGGGACAGGTACTCGTCCTCCGGGTCGGGGTATGCGATACAGGCGTACAGGTTGCGCACGCCCATCGATTGCAATGCCCTTTCCAGCGCGCCATACAGCGCCCGGCCCACCCCTCGGCCACGGGCCTCGCGGGCGACGTAGACGGTGGTCTCGCAGGACCAGTCGTAGGCCGCGCGCCCCTTAAACGGGCCGGCATAGGCGTATCCCAGAAGTCCGCCCGCCCCCTCGGCCACCAGCCAGGGATACTTCGCGGTCGTCCGGATCATGCGCCGCCGGAATTCCTCCGGGGTCGGCGGTTCATATTCAAAGCTGACGGCGGTGTGGCGCACATACCAGGCGTATATCCCCAGAAGCGCCCCGGCGTCCGACGGGCGCGCGTCCCTTACGGTCATATCTCAGCGTCCCCCTTCCCCCGCCGACCCACCGGCAACTGCACCAGCAGGATGGCGGCGAACATCACCACGCAGCCCACCAGCTCCCGGGGCCGCATCCGTTCCCCAATCAGCAGCGCACCGGCAAGGGCCGCGAACACCGATTCCAGGCTCATCAACAGCGACGCCACCGTGGGGTCTGTGAAGCGCTGGGCCACGATTTGCAGCGTAAAGCCCACGCCGCCGGACATGACGCCGCAATACGCAATCGGCACTGCGGCGGAGGCCACCTTCGCCCAGGTGGGTTCCTCCAAGGCGAACGCCCCCGCGCCGCAGATCAGGGCCGCGGTGAGACACTGGATGGCGGATATGACGATGGGGTCGCCCAGGGGAGCGAAGTGGTCGCAGCAGAGTATGTGGCCCGTGAACAATAACGCGCAGGCGAACACCATCGCGTCGCCCCTCTCGAGTCTGAAGTCCTCGTTCACGCACAGCAGGAACATGCCTGTCAGCCCGATCAGCACTGCCAGCCAAACAACCCATGTCGTTTTCTTCCGGAACAGTATAAAGTTGACGACGGGCACGAACAGCATGTACATGGCTGTGATGAACCCGGCCTTGCCCGCCGTGGTTGTGACAAGGCCCATCTGCTGCGTGACGCTTCCCAGCGCAAGGAATACGCCGCAGCCGATGCCTCCGGCGATGCTGGCCCGACGCCTGCGCGCCCTGTCGGCAGGGAGCAGCTTGCTTCCCCGGCTGGTCAGCAGCGCCACAAGTCCGACAACCGCCGCAGAAAGCACCATGCGCGCCGCCGCGAAGGTTATGGGCTCGATCGTCTCCATGCCCTGGCGCTGTGCGACAAAGGCCGTGCCCCAGATCATCGCCGCCATTATCAGCATCAGGTTGCCCAGCTTCTCCCGGTTGCCCGCTTTCCGTGTCCCATTTCCCATGTATTGATCCCCGCCTGAAAAACATCTGCCGTAAGTCCGACACCAATAATAGCATCCAAATCGGTAGAAGTAAACCAGTTTGATGTTATTCTTTGCTTACAGCCAGCCATTCAGGAAACTGCCGCAGGCTTACGGGCGAACGGGGCCTGCGCATCGGCTTTATATCGATTCTTCCGCTTCACCGGCAAGCGATGGGACGCGGAAGTGGACCCGGAAACTGACAATTTTGACTTTCTGACGGGCATAGCCGTGGACATGGACGACGGCGACGGCGGCGACATCAACATGGATGTGGGCGCTTACCAAGCTGTAAGAGAACGCGCTTTGCACTTCCCGGCAACACGGCAGGCAGAAAACCCTTCCGGATTTGGTTCATCGGAAGGGGTTTCTGCATCCGTGTCTTTTCAGACCTTCTCCTGCACCATGCTCAGCGCGATGCGCTTCTTCTTTTCGTCCACGCTGACCACCCAGACCTTGACCACGTCCCCCACCCTGACGACCTCGGAGGGATGCCGGACAAAGCAGTTGGCCAGCCGGGAGATGTGCACCAGGCCGTCCTGGTGTACGCCGATGTCCACGAATGCGCCGAAGTCGATCACGTTGCGCACGGTGCCGGTCAGCTCCATGCCCGGTTTCAGATCCTTCATGTCCAGCACGTCCGTGCGCAGCACCGGCTTCGGCAGGTCGTCCCGGGGGTCACGGCCCGGCTTTTGGAGCTCGGCGAGGATGTCCCGCAGGGTCGGCAGGCCGATGCCCGCCTCCTGGGCCAGCTTATCGGGCCCGTACAGCTTCGCCCGCTGGCCGATGTCGGGAATGCCGCCGCGAATGTCCCCGGCGCCGTAGCCCAGCGCCGACAGCACGGCCTTCGCCGCATCGTAGCTCTCCGGGTGCACGGCGGTGGCGTCCAGCGGGTTCCTGCTCTCCCGCACGCGCAGGAAGCCCGCGCACTGCTCGAAAGCCCTCGGCCCCAGCTTGGGCACCTTTTTCAGCGTCGCCCGTGAGGGAATGCCGTTCTCCTCGCGATAAGCCACGATGTTCTTCGCCAGCGCCGGGCCGATGCCCGCCACATGGGAAAGCAGCGCCGCCGAGGCCGTGGAGACCTCCACGCCCACCTGGTTCACGCACTGCTCCACCACGCCGTCCAGCGCCGCAGTCAGCGCGTTCTGCTTCAGGTCGTGCTGGTACTGGCCCACGCCGATGGCCTTCGGGTCGATTTTCACCAGCTCGGCCAGCGGGTCCTGCATGCGCCGGGCGATGGACACCGCGCTGCGCTGGGTCACGTCGAAATCCGGAAATTCCTCGGCGGCCAGCGGGCTTGCGGAATAGACCGACGCCCCTGCCTCGCTGACGATGATATAGGCCACGCCCGGCAATTCCGGCAACAGGCCGACGATGAACTGCTCGCTCTCCCGGCTGGCCGTGCCGTTGCCGATGGCGATGGCCGTCACGCCGTACTTTTTCACGAATCCCTTGATCAGCCGGGCGGCGGCCGCCTTGCCCGCGTCGTTCCCGGGCAGCGTGAAGTAGCCCACGCCCGTGTCCAGCACCTTGCCGTTTTCATCCACCACCGCCAGCTTGCAGCCGGTGCGAAAGCCTGGATCCACGCCCAGCGTCACCTTGCCCTTGATGGGCGGCTGCATCAGCAGCTGGTGCAGGTTGTCGGAAAACACCCTGATCGCCGATTCGTTGGCCCCGTCGGTGAGCGTCGCGCGCAGCTCCCGCTCCAGCGAGGGGAACAGCAGTCGGTCCCATGCGTCGTCGCAGGCCATGCCCACCTGCTCGGAGGCCGATGAGCGCCCCCGCACGAAGGTGGCGCGGACGGCCTGCTGCGCCCGCTCCTCGGGCGCTTCCACGGCGACCTTCAAAAAGCCCTCCCGCTCGCCCCGGTTGATGGCCAGCACCCGATGGGCGGCGATGCTCCGCAGGGGCTCCCGGTAGTCGTAGTAATTGCTGTAGACGCTGTCCTCGTCCTTCGCCGCCTTTGTGACGACAACGCTCTCCCGGGTCAGCAGCTCGCGCAGCTGCTTGCGCAGGTCCGCGTCGTCGCTGACCATCTCGGCGATGATGTCCCGCGCCCCGGCCAGCGCCGTTTCCACGTCGGGCACGTCCTTTTCCGCGTCGATAAATGACGCGGCCTTTTCAAAGGGATCGCCCTTCACGGGCTGTACCAGCAGCCAGTTTGCCAGCGGCTCCAGTCCGCGCTCCTTCGCGACCGTCGCCCGCGTGCGCCGCTTGGGCCGGAATGGGCGGTAGATGTCCTCCAGCTCCGCCAGCGTCGCCGCCTTTTCGATCTGCGCCGTCAATGCTTCCGTCAGCGCGCCCTGCTCGGTCAGGGCCCTGACGATCTCCTCCCGCCGCTTGTCCAGGCCGCGCAGGTATTCCAGGCGCTCCGAAAGCGTCCGAAGCACCTGGTCGTCCAGCGAACCGGTGGCCTCCTTGCGATACCGGGCGATGAAGGGGATGGTGTTCCCCGCGTCCAAAAGCGCCACCGCCGCGCACACCTGCTCCGGGCGCAGCGACAGCTCCCTTGCCAGTATGGCGATATAATCGTTGTTCATGCTCTGTTCCTCCATATGACCGTATGATAGCAGAAAACGGATATTGGAGCAAGGACGGGATGTAAAATTCTCAATTTACAACTGCGCCGCCATATGCTATAATCCATAAAAACACATCGGAGGTGTCATATTATGCTGAACGAAAACGTCATCCGTCGAAACGAACTGCTGGCCAGGAAGACCATCAAGGGACTGGAATCCCGCAACATGTCCGGCTACTACGCCATGACGAAGAAGGACGCGCTGGCCCAGGCCCTCGCCCTGATTCCGGAGGGCAGCTCCGTGAGCATGGGCGGCGCGATGAGCGCCCACGAGATCGGCCTGGTGGAAGCGCTGAAGGACGGCAACTACAACTTCATCGACAGGGATCAATATACGGACAAGCGGGCGGCCATGCTGGCGGCCTACGACGCCGACATATTCCTGTCCAGCGCCAACGCCATCACCGACGACGGCATCATGGTGAACATCGACGGCAACTCCAACCGCGTCTCCGCCATCGCCCAGGGGCCGAAAAAGGTGATCTTCATCGTGGGCATGAACAAGGTCTGTCCCGACCTGGACAGCGCCATGAAGCGGGCCCGCAACGTGGCCGCGCCCATCAACGCCCAGCGCTTCGGCCTGTCCACCCCCTGTTCAAAAACCGGCGCCTGTATGGACTGCAAGTCGCCGGATACCATTTGCTGCCAGATTCTGATCACCCGCTTCTCCCGCCACAAGGATCGGATTCACGTGATACTGGTCAATCGAGACCTGGGATTCTGATCAATGGCATGGATATTGACAAAGCCAACAAACTGCCAGACCGTTGAAAAGCCCGCAGGGCAAGGCGCCGGGACAGGCGACACGGCAAACAGAAAACCCTTCCGCTCTTCGTCCGTCGGAAGGGTTTTCTGCGTTTGGGGCTTTGTCCGGTCAGTTCCTCAGGCTGTGCAGCGGCGCGGGAATCCGCCCGCCACGGCGTATGAACGCGCCGGAATCCAGCGTCCGCACGGGGATGACCGGGGCGTGGCCCAGCAGGCCGCCGAACTCCACGTTGTCCCCCACCTTCTTGCCGGGGGCGGGAATCACGCGCACGGCGGTGGTCTTGTTGTTGACCATGCCGATGGCGGCCTCGTCGGCGATGACGGCGGCGATGGTCTCGGCGGGCGTGTCGCCGGGAATGGCGATCATGTCCAGGCCCACCGAGCAGACGCAGGTCATGGCCTCCAGCTTTTCGAGGGACAGCGCCCCCTTCCGGGCGGCTTCGATCATGCCGATGTCCTCCGACACGGGGATGAACGCGCCGGAGAGCCCGCCCACGTGGGAGGACGCCATCACGCCGCCCTTCTTCACCGCATCGTTCAGCAGCGCAAGCGCCGCCGTCGTGCCGTGGGCGCCGCAGGTCTCCAGGCCCATCTCCTCCAGTATCGCGGCCACGGAATCGCCCACCGCCGGGGTCGGGGCCAGGGACAGGTCGACGATGCCGAAGGGGACGCCCAGCCGCCGGCTGGCTTCCCGGGCCACCAGCTGGCCCACGCGGGTGATGTGGAAGGCGGTGCGCTTGATGGTCTCGGCAACCTCGTCGAAGGGCGCGCCCTTCACGCCCTCCAGGGCCACCTTCACCACGCCGGGGCCGCTGACGCCCACGCTGACGGCGCAATCCCCCTCGCCGGGGCCATGGAACGCCCCGGCCATGAAGGGATTGTCCTCCACGGCATTGCAGAACACCACCAGCTTCGCGCAGCCCAAGCCGCCGTTGTGGGCAGTGTGCTGGGCGGTGGCCTTCACCGTCTCCCCCATCAGCCGCACGGCGTCCATGTTGATGCCCGCACGGGTGGAGCCCACATTGACCGACGAACACAGATAATCCGTCTCCGCCAGGGCCTCGGGGATCGATTCGATCAACCGCCGGTCCGCCTCGGTGATGCCCTTGTGCACCAGCGCCGAATAGCCGCCGATGAAATCCACGCCCGCGGTCCTTGCCGCCCGGTCCAGCGCCCTGGCCACCTTTACGGGATGCCGGATGGCCCCGGTCACCAGCGCCGCAGGGGTCACGGAGATGCGCTCCGGTCCTCGTCGTCGGTGACGCAGGAAAACAGCGATATGCCCATGGTGATCGTGCGCACGTCCAGCTTCTGGTGGTCGATCATGTTCAGGGTTTCCAGAATCTCAGAGGTATTGATCATGTGCATGGCCGTGTCCCCCTTAAATCTGGTGCATCGCTTCGAATATCTCGCTGCGCTGGGTGCGGATCTGGACGTTGAGCGCCCGGCTCAGGTCGTCAAGCTCCGCCTTCAGCGCGTCGAAGGAGCACTTTTCGCTGGAGATGTCTGCAATCAGTATCATGCTGAACAGCCCGGAGACGATGGTCTGGGAGATGTCCAGTATGTTCGCGTCGTGCTCCAGCAGCACCCGGCTCACGTTCGCGATGATGCCCTTCCTGTCCGTGCCAAGCACGCTGATAACTGCTTTCTTCATTTCGTTCGTGGCTTCGACTGTTTCGCGTTTCATACGCCGCCCTCCATATTGTTTCTTCCGGGAGAAATCGATTTTTCGGTCACATTATACCTTTTCTGCTTTGGATTGTCAATTTATGGAGGAGGACGATCAGCGTGCGTTCCCAACCATGCTGTCTTATAAGAATTGGGAGAATCTTCCATCATTTCATGCAATCTGATATCAAAAAGTCAAATGCCTGGCTGTATTATCAGCATAAATTATTATGTTTAAATCCAATTGGCATTATCTCCCTCTGGCAAGTGGAGGGATTCGAACCCTCGAGACGCTTTTGACGCCTACACGATTTCCAGTCGTGCGCCCTCGACCAAGCTAGGCGACTTCTCCATATTCAGTTTTGCGACCCGGAGGGGTCAGCCCCGAATCAACCAACGCAACCGATTATAGCATAACAAGCCGTCAAATGCAATACCCCGGCAGGGATAATTTTCTGTGAAATCGGCGGCTCCGTCGCTCCGCCGGTCGCCCGTCAATCGTTACAATATTTTTAAATCCCGTGAATAACAAAGACACGGCGGAAAAAGCATGTTATAATGACTGCGCGGATAGATTTCGACGACACAATAGACTGGGGGTAGGCAAATGTCTGATTATATTATCATGACAGATTCTTCCTGTGATCTTCCCGCCGATCTGGCGGATAAAATGGAGCTCTCCGTTCTGCCGCTGTATCTGGATGTGGATGGCCAAAGATATGCCAACTACCTTGACGAGCGAGAGATCGCGTTCAGCGAAATCTACGCAAAGCTGCGCACCAAGTGTCCGGCAAAGACCTCCGCCGTCAACGTCAACGACTTCATGGAGCCCATGGAGGCCGCGCTTGCGGCGGGCAGGGACATACTTTACATCGGCTTTTCCTCCGGTTTGAGCAGCACCTATGACGCCGGGGCCATGGCCGCCCGGGAGATGGGCGAGCGCTACCCCGACCGCAAGATCTATACGGTGGATTCGCTGTGCGCGTCAATGGGCCAGGGATTGATGCTGTATCTGGCATGGCAGCAAAAGCAGCAGGGACGCACCATCGAAGAGGTGCGCGACTATGTTGAGGCAAACAAGCTGCACCTGTGCCACTGGTTCACCATCGACGATCTGATGTTCCTCAAGCGCGGCGGACGCATCTCCGGCGCGACTGCCATCGTGGGCAGCATGCTGAGCATCAAGCCCGTCATGCACGTGGACAACGCCGGCCACCTGATCAAGGTGGGCACCGCCCGGGGGCGCAAGGCATCCCTGAAGGCGCTGGCGGATCATGCGGAAAGGCTGGGCGTCGATCTGGCCGATCAGACCGTGTTCATCTCCCACGGCGATTGCCTGGAGGACGCGAATTATCTGGCGGAAATCATGCGCACCCGTTTTGGCGTGAAGGACGTCGTCATCAACTATGTCGGCCCGGTCATCGGCGCCCATTCCGGCCCGGGCACCGTGGCGCTGTTCTTCTTGGGCACCGAGCGCTGAACGGCATGCAATCCCTCAAAACCATCGCCGTCATTCACACGGATTTCCCGTCCAAATTCGGCATACCCCGTCAAAGCGGCCTGATCGACGCCCTGAAGGCCAGGATCACCTTTGAACCCGAATACCGGGACGCCTCCGCCCTGCGCGGGCTGGAGGGCTACAGCCACCTGTGGCTGATCTGGCAGTTCTCGGAATCGGTGATGGAAGGGTGGTCTCCCACGGTCAAACCGCCCCGGCTGGGCGGCAACCGGCGCATGGGTGTTTTCGCCACCCGCTCTCCCTTCCGGCCCAATCCGCTGGGGCTGTCCTGCGTGCGGCTGGAGCGCATAGCGCTGTCTGGCCCGGACGGCCCGACGCTGTTTGTTGCCGGAGCCGATCTGATGGACGGCACCCCCATCTACGACATCAAGCCCTATATCCCCTATGCCGACTGCCGCCCGGAAGCCACGGGCGGCTTTACCGATGGCATCCGCTACGACCGCCTGAGCGTCGATTTCCCCGAGGCCCTGCTTGCCCGCATCCCCCCGGATAAGCGGGATGCGCTGATCGAGGTGCTGGCCCAGGATCCCCGCCCCGGCTATCGCCACGGCGAGGCCTCCCGGCGCTACGGCGTCGCCTTCGCGGGCTTCGACGTGCGGTTTGTCGTGGAGGGCGATGCCCTGCGCGTAGTGGATGTCGCGGAATTGTAATCCCACAGAAAAGAGTAAAGAGTCAGGATTGTAAGCTCCTAACTCTTTACGCTTCACTTTTAATTCTCAGTGAAATCATGCGATTTCCAGCGCGATCTCCATCATATGGGTGAAGGTGTTCTGCCGGTCCTCGGCGGGCAGGCTTTCGCCGGTCGCGAGGCTGTCCGAGATGGTCAGCAGCGCCAGCGCGTTCTTTCCGGCGGCGGCGGCGTTCAGGTACAGCGCGTAGGCCTCCATCTCCACGCACAGCACGCCCAACTGTTGCAGTATTTTGGTGCTGTTGTATTCACCCTGGCTGTAGAAGCCGTCGTGGGATGCGATGGGGCCGGGAACCATGTGGTAGCCCAGCCTGTCCGCCGCGTCCATGGCCGCGCGGAGCAGATCATAGGAGCAGCAGGGGGACAACGAGCCCTGATAGCCGAACTGACCGCCGTAGCCCGAATCGGTGTAGACACTCATGGCCGCGACCACATCCCGCAGCTTCAGCTTTTCCGTCAAGGCCCCGGCGGAGCCGACGCGGATGATGTTCTCTACGCCGTAATAGTTGAACAGCTCATAGGAATAGATGCCGATGGACGGCATGCCCATGCCCGAGGCCATCACGGACACGCGCTTGCCCTTATAATAACCCGTATGGCCCTGCACGCCGCGCACATTGTTCACCAGCACGGCGTCCTGCAGGAAATTATCCGCGATGAATTTGGCCCGCAGCGGATCGCCGGGCATCAGCACGGTGGCCGCAAACGCGCCCTCGGGGGCGTCGATGTGAGGGGTCGGTATTGGTTTCATGGCTTGTCTACCTCCGTTCTCGTTTTTATTTCAATCCAATAATACCTGTATGCCGTTGTCAGAAAAAACCCGCAGCAGGCCGAGGGCATAGTCCTGGCAGCCTTCGAGCATGTCGCCCGTATGTTCGATGACGATCAGCTCCCGTTCCACGCGCTCCGAGAGGCAATCGTTCAAGGCATCCAGGTTGTTGCCATAGTAATCCGGCAGAGACAGCTTCCGCTTCAGTTCGGCATGCAGCCCGGCGCGATCATCCATGCGCTTTCCATTCAAAACAATCATCGCTCATCCCTCCGGAAACATCTGTGTAAAGGTCTGGTAGTGATCCCTGGTGTAGTAGTACAGCCCGTCGGAGCTGTAGATCAGGCGCTCGGGGCCCCGCCCTTTGCCCCGGTAGTTCACATCGCACTCGTACCACCTTCGCCCCTTCTTTGTGGGCAGCAGCCGGTCGTAATTGCCGAACCAGTCCCCGCCGATGCTCATGCCCGGCGCGACCTCGCCGACATAATTATAGCGGCTGTCCCACCCCAGCCAGCGGGCCTCCTCCTTGGTGATGAAATTCTCCGGCAGCTCGCCGTAGATCGCCAGGTAATTGACGATCTGCTGGGCATCCGTCACCGGCAGTTTGAACTGAGGCGCCGCCTTTTGCGTGGCCTTCGGCTGCTGTGTGGCCTGCGGCTGTTGTGTGGCTTTCGGCTGCTTCGTGGCTTTCGGCTGCTTCGTGGCCTGCGGCTGCTTCGTGGCTTTCGGCTTCTGCGTAGCCTGCGGCTGCTTCGTGGCCTGCGGCTGCTGCGGGTCGGAGGCGTCGTCCGACAGGCCGAAGGCCTTGCGCAGCGCTTCCCGCCAGTCGTCGTCCTCCGTCGACGCCGACGCGAAGCACAGACATCCCGCAGCCAGTACCAGCGCGAGGATCGCCGCCAGCAGCCGTTTTGTCAATTTGAACATGGTATTCTCTTCCTCTCCCACATCGGGCGCGACCCGAAGGTCGCGCCGTCCGCGTTTCATCCTTTCTCCCCGGACGATTGGCGCCCGTCCTTCGCGGCGTGAATGCCGTACAGCGCGGCCTCAGCCTCGTCCTGCGCCTCATCCCGGGGCAGCGCGGGCATCAGCCCCGTGCATTCCGTGGCGGAGGCGACCGCCGCCTCCGGCGCGCGCGCCGCACCCGCTTGTTTCCTGCGCATACCATCACCTCCCTGAAGACGAGTATGCCCTCAAGTCGGCGTCGCTATTATTTTAACCGATTCCCAACCCATCGTCAACCCGAAAATACATCTTTGCGAGGCGCCGGCGTCGAATTGGCTGCCATTCATTTTGCGAGTAAATGGCAACGTTTCGCAAGCGATTACTCCGGGTTTTTATTTCTTCGCACTTGAACAGCCGCGTCAACTATGGTATAATCCGGTAGGATGGGGTGAGATTGTATGTCCAAGAATCGCTATGGCAATATCATGATACCCGAGGACCCGCCGGAGAAGCCCTCCCTGCTGGCCATCGGCATACTGTTGATTATCGTACCCCCGATCTCCACCGTGATCGGGCTCTATTTGGGCTACAAGCGCATTCGCAATGAAATCAGCCGAAAGCGCCTGAAGCAGTACCGCCGCTATGCCAGCGTCATCGGCGAACGCAACGAGGTGAGCATCCGCGGTCTGGCCGCGAGCACGGGCCTGCCGGTGGAAAACGTCGCAAGCGACCTGCAGGCCATGATCGACGAGGGCTTCATGGGCCGGGACGCCTACATCGACCGCAGCCACATGACGCTGTACATCAACCCCAACGTGGTGGAGACCCGGTTTGTGGACCGGAAGGCGGAGCCCGTGGTCAACGTCTACATCTCGCCGGAGGTTCGGGCGTCCACCGTGGCCGCTGCGAGGGCGGCGCAGTCCGGCAATGCCGGCAGCGAAACACGGGAAACGCCTGCGCAAGCGAAGCGGCAGAAGGCCCCCGAGCCCCCCAAGGCCGACGTCGACGAGTTCGAGGCCAAGCTGCGGGAGATCCGCGCGCTGAACGACGCCATACAAAATCCCGAAGTCTCCGAGCGCATCGACCGCATCGGCGAGCTGACCGCCAGCATATTCCGCGTGGTGCAGGAAAAGCCCGAGCACGCCGAGGAAGTGCGCAAATTCATGAACTACTACCTGCCCACCACGCTGAAGCTGCTGAAATCCTACAGCCTGATGGAGCGGCAGAGCTACCAGGGCGAAAACATACAGAACAGCCGCAAGAAGATCGAGGACGTGCTGGACACGCTGGTGCGCGGCTTTGAGCAGCAGCAGGACCGCCTGTTCCGCACCGAAGCCATCGACGTGGAATCCGACATCAGCGTGCTTGAAACCATGATGGCCAGCGACGGTCTGGTCGAGCCCCAGGGCGGTTTGCGGGCCAGCGGCGGCAGGGGATAATTATTTGAGTGTGTTCCCGGATGCCTGAAGTGCATTTGGAGACACACTCAAATTTTATATTTCAGAGCGTAGCTATTCCGCCCTGAAAACAGCGCCCTCAGGCTGGCAGACTGGCCGGACTGAGGGCGCTGTTTTAGCCGTTGCTAAATAATCCCACAGCTCATCCGGGGCATTTCTGTTGATCACTCGTACCAGTCCATGTCCTGCTGCACGTAATCCCCCACGTTGAACAGCCAATCGGTCAAAAAGGCCTCCCAGGATTCGCCGCTGGCCTCGTCCAGCGCCTGGACGAATTCCTTCTCCGTCAGCGTGTGGCCGTCCGCACCCATTTCATGGAACCGTTTAAGCCCTTCCAACAGCGCGTCCAGGCCCATGGCCAGGCGAAGCTCGTGCAGCACCACCGCGCCACGCTGCCGCACCACCAAATCGTAGGCGTCGGCGTCGAACAGCGCCGCGTCGCTGGTGATGCGCAGGCCGCCGGGCACGGTCTGCTGCAACGCGCTGACCCAGTCCCGGTTGACGTAGGCCAGAAAAGCCTCCCGCCCGGCTTCGGCCTCCAGCAACAGGCAGGCGACGTATTCGCTCACTGCATCGCTCAGCCAGGCGTCCGCCGAGGGCTCCACACAGGCCGACAGCCCGAAGTATTGCTGGGCGACGGCATAGCGGATGCGCTGGGCCAGCGCATCCGCCCTCCTGCCGCTCAACAGGTCGCCGGAGAGCCAGACGACGCCCGTAAACACCTGTTCCCCCAGGGGATAGTCGGACTGGGCCAGATCCATTTCCCGCACGGGCAGGGGGCCGAACCAGGCTTCGCACTGGTCGACGGCGCGCACCGCGATGTCCAGCATGCGCTTTGCCGCGCCCCGCACGTTTGTCAGCGCCCGAACGCGCACACCCGAGGCGCTCTCGCCCTCGGCACTGCGCCAGCGCCTGCCGAAGGACACGGCGAAATCCCGGACGTCGTCGGCTGCCACGCGCCACGTTTCGCGCCCGTTTTCCTCCGGCGTCCTCTCGGCCTCGCCGGTCGCGCACAGCATCCATCCCCTGGGCAGCGTCACCTCCGCCCGGTAGTCCGCCGCCTCGCAGTACAGCCATCGGGTATGCGCCAGGGGCCGCTTCATATTGAATTGACCGGTCTGCCCGTCGCAAATGCCGGGGATGAAGCAGAACGCGCTCAGCCGGACGTCGGTGTCCCCGACGCCCTGGAACGCCCCGCAGCGCATCAGCAGCAGGTAGTAATCAAATTCAAAGGTGCAACGCTCGCCTGGCGCGACGCCGCAATCCACCCGCAGGTACAGCTCGTCCTCCCCCTGGAAGCCGTAATCGGCGGGCTCGCCGTCGCACCGCACCGAGCGAAGGTCGATGCCCGCCGGGACGTATCCGGCGAAAAAAACGGTCTGCAAATCGTCGGAGGCGTACATCAGCGCGCTCTCCCGCCGGAACATGTTGCCCGCCGCGTAAAACACCACCGCCGCAAGGCGACGGCTCCCCCCGTTGAAATAATCGAGGCGCTGCGTGATGTGCAGCGCCTGTTGACCGTCAAGGTATTCCATCTTCAATTCGCATTGATGCCGTTCGGAAATCTGAGCGCCGACCGACTGCTCCGCCAGCGCGCTGAACAGCGCGCCGACGACTACGCCGCCCACCAGCAGCACCGCCAGTACGATGGCGATGATCCGTATCAGCTTCTTGTTTCGCATAAGCCGCCCTCCGTCAATGCACGGCGCGCCAGCTGCCCAGCGGCCAAATGACCTGCCGCACATGGCCCACGATCATGTCCTTGGTGATGGGGCCCACGTCCATGTCCGGGTCGTCGTCCTTCCAGTCCCGGGAATCGTGGCTGTTGTAGCGGTTGTCGCCCACCACGAAGTATTCGTTTTCGCCCAGCACATAGGGGTCGTAATCGTCGGGACTGCCGTTGGGGAAATACTCGGCGTAGCGCTCGTCCAGCATCTCGTCCACCGTCTGGCCGTCCTTTTCATAGACGACGTGGGTCACCTCGTTCTTGCGGTAGACCGTATCGCCCGGCACGCCCACCACGCGCTTGACGAAGTACGTCTTCATCGGAATGAAGCCCAGGAAGTTGTTGTAGCGGTTGGGATAGTGGCAGATGACCACGCTGTCCCGCGCCACGTCGCCGAATTTCACGTCCGTCACCGTCACGAACAGGCGCTCGCCGTCGGCCAGCGTGGTGTCCATGGAATGGCCGTCCACCCGGATGATCCTGAACAGGAACGTCTGGATGACGAACACCACCAGCACCGCGACGATCAGCGCGACCGCCCACTCCTTGACTTCCTTCCAGAACTTCGACTTTTTCTTTGCGACCTTTTCTTCGATTTCGTTGATCTGCCGCTCGGTCTCTTCGTTGAGCTGTGGATCCCGCGGCGCGTTGCCGTTGTTGCCTTCCATATTCGATATCTCCTTGTCGATTTGTCTTATTGCACCGTTCCCATGCGCCCCGGCGGCCATATGACGCAGCGCACCCGCCCCAAAAAGGCGTCCGCTCGCACCGGGCCCATATCCGGCATGCGGCTGTCATAGCTCTCGGCGCGGTTGTCGCCCAGCAACAGGTATTCCCCTTCGCCCAGGCGTATCCGATAATCCCCGGTAAGCGTCGAAACGTAGGGTTCCTCCACTGGAACGCCGTCGACGGTGAGCGTGCCCTCCGAAAAGCGGATCGCCTCGCCCGGAAGGCCGATCACCCGCTTGATGTAGGTGTCGCTCCGCCCGGGAAAGGTACACTGCACCACGTCTCCCCGCTGCGGCCTCCGGTCCGCCCGGTAATCGAACCGGGTGATCAGCGCCACATCGTCGGCCATGAGCGTCTGCTGCATCGAAACGCCCGCCACGCGAACCGTCCCGACGACCCAGCGCCGCAGGCAAAAGCCCAGGGCCAGCACCGCCGCAACCAGAACCGCCAGCTTCAGCAGGCCGCCAGCCGCCTTCACCCTTCGCGCTCCTCCGCGCTCCTGAGCAGCTTCCGAACGCGCTTTTCAAACACCGGGCGCTCCAACATCACCACGCGCTGGCACTTCTCACACCGCATCTTGATGTCCGCGCCCACATAGGTGACCGTCCAGACGTCGTTTCCGCAGGGATGTGCCTTGCGCATTTTCACCAGATCGCCCACATGCAAAAGCATCGTTCAACCTCCCCGGATGACGTTCTGAATATCCCGGCTGCCTCCGAAGGCGCGAAAAACGCCCTGAAAAGGCGGTTTTTATTATAGGTTACGAATATTGCATCAGTATGAACTTTTGAATAAGTTCATTGTGACGATTCTGCCATCGACAGCGCAGTCGCCCTGGACGGATGCACCCCCGCCGATGTCTCAACGCAAATCTGCCGGGGCGGGGAATCGCCTCCGTTCATTCGCGCTCCAGCGCGTAACAGAAGCTGCGGCCCATCACGTCGCCGACGCGCAGCGCCAGTTCGCCGCTGTACACGGGCACGGCCAGCTCGCGCCTCAGGGCCCCCTCCTTGCGGCTGCGGGCGAAAGCCGCCATCACGCGGTAGCCCTCGGGACGCAGATAGCCCACCGACCAGTTGTCCACCGCATCCATCGGCCCGGCCCCTTCGGGCAGACCGGGAATGTCGGCTTCAAAGCGCTCCAGGGCCACGTGATAAAAGCCCACGCCCGATCGAACGACCGCCTCGCAGGCCGGGGCCCCGTCCTCCGCCGGGTGAAGCGGCGTCTCCAGGCAATAATCCGCCCCCTCCAGCCTGCGACGGGCGATGTTCACCGTGAGGGGACAGCGGTCGATGCCGATAAAGTTGCGCCCGTCGCGCCGGGCCGCCTCCAGGGTGGTGCAGCTGCCCGCGAAGGGATCCAGCACCCAATCCCCCGGCCTGGACGCGCAGCGGACGATGCGCTCCAGCAGCGCCAGGGGCTTCTGGGCGTCGTAGCCCGTGCGCTCGGGGTCCTTCTGCTGGAGGTGGCTCAGGTCCTGCCACACGTCGGTGGGGGCCACGGGCTCGTCGTCGTAATAGGTATACACCCGGCCGTTGGCCCTGATGGAGCGATAGACCCTGCCGTCCGGGTCCACATGGCGGCGCATGTGGTTGGGCTTGGGCTGGGCCGGAACCGCCTTAACGGCATCGATGTTGAAATCGTACCGGGCCGTCTTGCGGTAGAACAGTATCACATCGTGCTTGCGGCTGAAGTGGCGCACGCTTCGCCCGCCGCTCTGGTAGACCCATATGATCTCGTTGAGCAGGTTGTCCTCGCCGAACAGCTCGTCCAGCAGCAGCCGCACATGGGGATGGGCGCGATAATCTATGTGCACGAATATCATGCCCTCGTCGCAGAGCAGCCTGTGGCACAGCGACAGCACGCCGCGCAGCATTTCCAGGTATTCAGGGCGTGTCAGCTTGTCGGAAAAGGTCTCCAGCGCCATGCCGCCCCGTCCCCTGCGCCACTGATCCTCCCCCACGCGCACCCGCATGAAGAAGCGGTCTCCGGTCATGAAAGGCGGGTCCATGTACACCAGCTTGATTTTTCCCTCGTATTCCGGCAGCAGCGCCTCCAGCTTCTCCGCAGCGTCCCCGAGGCAGAACAGCCCCTTCAGGCTATCCCCCGTGCCGGTGTGCCATTCCCGCGTCACATTGATCGGTCTGAGCGCCATACGATCACCCTTCTTCTTAAATACACCACCATTATAGCAGAAAACGCCGAGGGGAACAAGGGCAAACAACGCCGCACCATCGCATATCCGCAAAGCCCGGGTTTGCATCGCTTCATAAAGTGCAAGCCCCGGCTCATGTGCGCGGGGCGCGCCTTCGATCGATGCCCTTTTCCCGGTAATATCTCTCTTTTGACCGATACATGGCTTCGTCGGCCTTTTTCTCAAGCTCATGGATGTCCAGGCCAGTGTCTTCGGCCCGGGAAGCATAGCCCACCGAGATGGACATCCCTTTCGAATACTGACCGCGCCATTCGCCGGATCGTTTTTCGATGTCGCCGCATATCTTCCTTGGGTCATCCGCATGGAGGATCGCCATGAATTCATCTCCACCCGTTCGGTAAACCTTCCCCCTGTTTCCAATGGCCAGCAGGAGACACTCCGCCGCGCCCATAATCAATTCATCGCCCGCGACATGGCCAATCGTGTCGTTCACCTTTTTCAGCCCGTTCACATCCGCGCAAAGCAGCACAAGGTCCATTTCGGGACCGCGTATCCCGCATTCCATCAGGTCCTCTTCGTAGCTGCGGCGATTGGGAAGCCGGGTCAGCTCGTCCGTCATCGCGATCCTTAACAGCCGCTCCTCGCGCCTCTTTTCATCGTCCACATTTCTCGTGGTGAATATGACTCTGAGGGCAATGCCGTTTTCATCATAATCCACGGGGATATACTGCGCCCGAATCCATCCGTCGGCCACGTCGATGAAATCGTCGCTGAGGAGCTTTCTGCCCACCAGCCTGGATCGCACGGTGGTGATATTCGTGTACTCGATAAACCGCTCCATCTGATCCGGCATCACGCGATCCCGAAGTCCCTGGGTCATAAACGTGTGGGTCTGAGGCCCCAGGTCGATCTTGCGCTTTTTGTGGTTCTTGTCCCTCAGGGCCATTTCGGTATTGTCCGTAAAGTCAATCAGGTTCACATTGTCGTAAATATCGCTCATCGCCTGGAGGGTGCTGATCTTATCACGGATTTCGGTATCCTTTGCCCTTTGCAGCTGAACGGTCGTCTCAGCCATGCCGATCGAGGAATGATAGCGCACCACCAGGCCAATAACCGATACGATCGCAAGCACGGTATAGTTCAAAACGTTTATCCCTGCCGCGCCGTCAATGCTGTAGAGCACCGCATACAGGATACAGTAGACGAAGGCCGTCAGTATCGTGCTCAGCCAGGGCTTGATCAAAATAAAGCACACCAGCATGACCTCGACGGCATAGAAGGTCAAAAGCTGCTCGCCGCGGCTGTACTGACGGTATGAAGTCCAAATTGCCCATATCGAAATCAGCATAAAATAGATCGCCTTATAGGCCATGACGTGCCTGTGGGAAAATACGGCTTCGTTTCTGATGGTCTTGGCAAGGAGATATCCGCCTGCGCACAGGATCACGCAAAACAGGATGCTTCCCATGGCGGTCCATTCCTCAGGCCCGAAGCGCCTTCGCGTCAGGACATACCATGCCAATGACAGTATTTCAAAAAAGGCAATCGCAAGGGAGATATATCCAATATTCCTGATGCTGTCTTCATCAATGATTTTAAGTGTTTCCTTGCTCAGATCGGGAAACAGGAATTCCCTGATCATTCTTTTCATGCTCTTTCCCGCTTTCGCTTGTCGTCTCGCTCTTCCAATGCGCCGTTGTGCCGGAACGCGCGCGGCCACGGCGCATGGGCTTTCACACAAAAAAGCTGTCAGCAAAGGATATGTTCGCGTCTTTGCCCGACAGTCTTTCGGGTTTACCGTTTGAAAAACGGGAGCAGTTTTGCCGCCTGCCTGAGCGCAACGGCCTGAGGCATATCCGTTAATCCTGTAACGCCGCATGATCGGGCAGCGCATTGCGCGGCGTTTCCCTGACAATGCCTTACCGTCTTTCCTGTCGCTGCACGGCCCGACGCTCCTGCATAATTATACTCATTGAAGGCGTAGGACGCAAGCGCTTTTTTCAGGCCGTTCAGCCTGCGTGTATTTCCTTAGTCTTCGGTTTACCTGGGACGGAGGGAGCCCGCTTCGATGTATTTGCGTATATATACGTCATTATTTACTGCCTCCGACAATCGTCGACAGTAAATGCGCCCGAAGCAGCGCATCGGCCTTTGATACGCACGCTAAAAAACGTTTGACACTGAGTAGAATCCATTATAGAATGAAAATGAATGAAAATCATCCGAGACAGGAGGGTTATTCCATGAAAAAGCTGATCACAACCGTTATCCTGCTGGCGCTGTGCGCCGCCTGCCTGGCCGAAGGCGGCGGCATGACCGCCCTGATCCAGTCCGGCGGCCTTGAGCCGGACATCGCCGCCAACCCGAGCGGCGTTAAATGCTGCGACTACAGCGTAAGCGAAGACGGCGCCGCGGTCATGTCGTGGAGCGACGAGGCACAGGTGTACACGGTGTCCGCCGAGGCATTCAGGCTGTCACCGCTGTACCTGGAGGCGCTAGCCCTGGGCGGCTGGGAATCCTGCCGTTTCATCGTAAACGGGGAATCGAAGCTCTCCTTCGGCGTCGAATCTGATATGCAATGCGCCGCCATCGAGGAATATGCGGGCCAGGTTTCAGCGGCATTGGGCGTTCAGGGCGCTACCGCCGCGCCATCCGTCCCCCAGGCCTACGTGCTCAACGAGCGCTCCAAGAAGTTCCACCTTCCGGATTGCTCGGGCATCGTGAACATGAGCCCCAAAAACAGGAGAGATTTCACCGGTACACGGGAGGAGCTGATTGCCAGCGGCTACACTCCCTGCGGAACCTGCAAGCCGTAGAGTGTGTTTCTAAATCGGCATCCCGCAGTGTGGGTACACCATGAATGAAACACAGGTTGTAACGTTTGCGCCATACCGCAAAGCGTAGTATACTAA
>CACYZW010000047.1 GCA_902778995.1 uncultured Eubacteriales bacterium | reverse complement strand
AGTATACTACGCTTTGCGGTATGGCGCAAACGTTACAACCTGTGTTTCATTCATGGTGTACCCACACTGCGGGATGCCGATTTAGAAACACACTCTAATGCGCCATGAGCATTGTGCGGTGTTTACCTAAGCACCACAAACGACTGCGGCCCCATGGCCAGGCGACGGCCGTTCACGTCCGCTTTGCCCAGCATGTACAGCGCCTCGCCGACCTCGGCGTCCAAATCATGGAACAGCTTTTCGCCCGAGGGATTCAGCGCCAGGGTCAGCTTGCCCCGGCGATACACCAGGGGCTTGCCCTTTTCGGCGCAGAGCACCTTGAGCGGCCCGTCGGCCTGCAGGTCGGCCTCGGCGTGGCGCATCTTCAACAGCGCGCGCACGGTGTTCAGCATCGAATCCGGGTCGCTCTCCTGGCTCTCGACGGTGGGCGCGTCCGCCGCCGGGTCCACCGGCAGGTACAGCGCATCGGCGCAGCCCTCGGAGAAGCCCAGGTTCCTGCCGCCGTTCCACTGCATCGGCGTGCGGGAGCCCGTGCGGAAGTAGCCGCCCTCCTTGGTGGGGATATCCAGATAGCGCATGCCGATCTCGTCGCCATAGTACAGGAAGGGCACGCCCGGCATCGTGAACAGGAAGGCGTAGACCAGCTTCAATTCGTCGGTATCCAACCGGTAGCTGGGGCGGATGGTGTCGTGGTTGCAGGTGGGCATGGAGATGTAGCCCACGTCCTTCGTGGCCTCGTACCAGGGCAGGTATATCTCGAAATAGCGGTTGATGTCCCGGTCGGGGGCGTCCTTGCGGAAGAAGGTGTTGTCCACGGGCTGGTCGTAGTCCCGCAGCAATTTGGAATAGTGGGTGTGAGGATCGTTCAGTATGAAGTCCGCGTCGAAGCCCGCAGGCAGGGACAGGTCGGGCCGCCCCCACTCCGCCACGATGACCGCGTTCGGATAGTCCGCGTCCAGCATCTCCCGGACGTTTTTCCAGATGGCGCAGGTGCCGGACTTTTTCTCGTCGTCGTACTTGACCAGCGACATGGCCATGTCCACGCGGAAGCCGTCGCAGCCGTGATCCAGCCAGAAGCGCATGACATCCTTCATGGCCTCCCGGGTCGCTATGGCGTCGGGATGGGACATGGGCAGCTGCCAGGGCTCCCTGGGGTTCAGGAAGCCGTAGTTCAGCGCCGGCTGGCACTTGAAGAAGTTGATGATGTAGGTGCCGGAGCGCTCGGCCTCGCCCGCGATATAGGGCAGGTCGGCGCAGCCGGCGAACCAGCGGTCCGTCCAGATGTAGCGATTGGAATACGCGTTGGGCTGATCGGCGCTCTGGCTGGCCCGGAACCAGGGATGCTGCTCGCTGGTGTGGCCGGGCACGAGGTCCAGAAGCACGCGGATGCCCTTCCCGTGGGCGACGTCGAACAGGCGGTACAGGTCGTTGTTGGTGCCGTAGCGGGGCGCCACCTTCTTGTAGTCGCGCACGTCGTAGCCCGCGTCATGGAACGGAGAATCGAAGCAGGGGTTGATCCACAGGGCGTTGCAGCCCAGGGATTTCACATAGTCCAGTTTTTCAATAATGCCGTTGATGTCGCCGATGCCGTCTGCATTGGTGTCGTAAAACGACTGGGGATAGATCTCATAGAATACCGCGTCCTTCAGCCACTGGTTCGCCATAACAGCACCCCTTTTATCTTGATGCGTATAATGTACCACACAAAGCCACCCCGCGTCAATAGCGGGCTTCCCGATTCCAGTTCAGGCGGAAATCCACCGAGCGCTTCAGGTATTCCAAAAACGCCTCGTCGCGGCACATAGCCTTGCCGGGGGAATCCGAGAGCTTGGCCACGGCGTGGCCGTTGACGGTTTGCAGCTTGATGACGATGTTCAGCGGCGTCTCGTCGGTGTCATTGGAGCAGAACGTGCCGATGCCGAAGGACACCTTCACGCGGTCGTGGAAGTAGTCGTACAGCGCCTGGGCGCGGTCGAAATTCAGGCTGTCGCTGAACAGCAGCATCTTCGTCTTGGGGTCGACGCCGTACTTTTCGTAGTGGGCGATCAGCTTTTCGCCCCAGGCGTAGGGGTCGCCGCTGTCGTGGCGCACGCCGTTGAAGTTGTTGACCATCGCCCGGTTGAAGTCCAGCAGGAACAGGTCGGTGGTGATGGTGTCGGTCAGGGCCGTGCCGTTGTCGCCCCGGTACTCGTCGTACCAGTCCTCCAGGGCGCAGTGGTTGGTATAGGCCAGCGGGATCGATTCGATGCCCTGGTACATCTGCACGAATTCATGGGCATAGGTGCCGATGGGCTTGAGATTGTACTTCTTCGCCAGCCAGACGTTGCTGGTGCCGAAGCAATTTTTCGTCTCGGCGGCCAGGCGGCGCACCACCACGTCCTCCCATTCCCGGGAAAGCCTGCGGCGACAGCCGAATTCGGCGAAGGTGAAGGTGTACTTACCCTCGTTGAAATCCCGAATCTTCCCGTCCAGGCGCTCCTTGGCGGAGGCGAGCAGCACGTCGTAGTTGTAACGCATGCGGAAATAGACCTCGTTGACGATCTCCAGCAGATAGATTTCAAACTGCATGGCGGAGAACAGCGGCCCGCGCACCACGATGCTCAGCTCGCCATCGTCGGACAGGGAGGTCTCCACGTAATCCCGCAGGGGCCGCCACAGCCTCAGAAACTCCACGTAGTCGTGCTTGATGAAGCGTATGCTGCGCAGGTAATCCAGCTCGTCGCGGGTGAAGGACAGCCGGCAGAGGTGGTCGATCTGTTCGTTGATCTCGTCGAACATCTCGCGGGTGAACACGACGCCCTCGTTCCGGCAGCGGAAGTAGTATTCGCCGTTCAGATCGGTATGCTTGTGGAAGATCACCTGATCCATGTTGAATTTATACAGATCCGTATCCAGCAGGGAAATGACAATGGGATCGAGCTTCATATGATAAACCTCCTGTAGTCTGCCAAATGGCAACGCGTGTAAGGATTTCTACGGCGCAGGTACCAACGCAAAGATGAATCGTCTATAACAGGCTCATTATCTCCTCCGGCACCATTTCAGCCACTTCCGCCTGAAGCGCCCGAATCCTGGAAAGGCGCTCGCGCACCGCCGTGGAGGAGATGTTGCGCAGGGCCTCGGGGGTCTCGACAATCTGAATATAGGGGGCGAGGGAGGCCAGATAGGCGTCCTCCCGAAGCATCGCGGCGCAGGCGTCGCTCCCCCGGGTCATGCAGACGAAGCCGAATCCCCGGGCGATGTCTTCCACGTGCCGCCACACCGTTTCCAGCTCATACAGCTTGTCCGAGCCGATCAGCAGCGTCGGCGCGTAGCCGGCATCCCGCAGATGGCACAGGGTCTCATAGGTGCGGGGCTGCGTCTCCGCCCGCATTTCCCAGTCCGTCACCGTCATCCAGGGGCGGCCTTCCGCCGCGCGCTCCAGCATGCGAAGCCGCTGCCGGTCGTCATAGGCGAAGTCCTTGCCCTGCTCATCCCTGATGTAGGCCGACTTGGACGGCACAAACACGACGCCCTCCCGCCCCGTCGCTTCCATCGAAAAGCGAGCCAGCTCGATGTGGGCCACGGTGGGCGGATTAAAGGCCCCGAAGAAAGCCAGCACCCGCCTCACGGTGTTTCGTCCTCACCGGGGAAGGGCTTCAAAACCACCGGCATGCGCCGCTTGTGCATGTTGGCCCGCTCCCTGGCGGCAATTTTGCCGTCGATCTCAGCGTCGCCGCAGCTGCCCAGCCGAATGTAGCTGTGTATATCCGCATAGCGCAGGCCCAGCCGCTCCTCGTCGCTGCTGCCGGAAAGCCCGTCCGTGGGCGTCTTTTCCACCAGATCCCGGGGCAGCTCGGGCATGGTCAGGCCGATCTGCACCACCTCGACGCTGGTGACGGCCCCAAGCAGCGAAAAGTCGCAGGAGGTATCGCCGTCCTTGGTGCAGTAGCCCACGGTGGCCTCTGACAGGTTGCCGGTGCCCACCAGCCGCGCGCCCACCGCCTGGGCGATATAGCGCAGCGTGGTCATCCGCAGCCTCGGCCCCACGTTGATGTCGCTCTCGCGGCTGAAGGGAATGGAAAACTCCCCCGCCGCCGCCGTGGTCTGCAGCTGATCGGTGGCGGCCTTCAGCGCCGCGTGCATCGGCCCGATGTTGATCGTGCGCCTATGAAAGCCCAGCGCCTCGCACACGCGGACGCTGTCGGCGATGTCCTTTTGCTCCCCGTCCGGCAGCATAACGCCGTACACGTTCTCCGCGCCCAGCGCCCGAACGCACAGCGCCGCGCAGACCGTGGAATCCTTGCCGCCGGAAATGCCGATCACAACCCTGCTGAACCCCTGTTGCTTCGCCAGCGCCCGAATCGCGGCGACCAGGCCGTCCCGCGCGGCGGCGGCGTCAAATTCATAGTGTTTCATGCTACACCTCCGTCAAAGTATGTCGATCTGGCAGCTGGCCATGGTCAGAAGCGCCGCCTCGTGCTTTTCGGGCGTCACCCCGGCGCAGCAATTCCGGCGCACGGCGATGTTCGCCTCGGGAAACGCCGCCTTCAGCAGCAGCGCGTTGCTGACCACGCAGATGTCCGTGCACAGGCCGATCAGCTCGATTTCGATTTGATCCGCGTTCCCCGCCAGCCCTTCAATGATTCCCGGCAGGCGCATAGTGGCGAAGCTGGGCTTCTCCACTTTTTCGCAGCTCTCAAGCAGCGGTTCCAAAGCGTCGCTCAGCCGCCAGCCGCGGGTATCCTTGATGCAGTGAGGCACCGGCAGATATTTCCCCTCCCGGGTCTTCATGTAGTCCCTGCCGTGGGTGTCCAGCGTGGCGACGACGGTCTCTCCCGCCGCCAGCGCGTCCCGGACGCGCCGGACAACGGCGGGCACGACGGCCCTGGCCTCGTCGGTGCCCAGGCTGCCGTCGATGAAATCGTTCTGCATGTCCACCACGATCAGAAAGCGCTTGTTCACAGGTTTCCCTCCCGCGTATATTCGCCGTGCCCGGCGTCTCTATAGTATCTCCCGCGCTTCCATATAGTATCGCTTTTCGTTGGCCTCGCCCATGGAAAAGGTCTTGCGGGGCAACACACCATGGCGCCGGATATAGCCGAACAGCTCCGCCTTGTCAAATGCCCGGGGCATGAGACCCACGGCGTCGGGCCGGTCGATCAGCCCGCGAAGCGCGGCATCGCCGTGGATATAGTCGATCCGGGCCTCCGGATGGCCCGCGAGGTAGCCGTCCAGAAAGCGCTGCAGCCGCCCCAGCGGATGCTCTTTGGATTTGAAACGCCAGGTTCGGCCCGCGCCGTCAAAGGCGACCAGGTCGTCGCCTTCCCCCTCGTCCGCGCCCTCGGCGCGCAGGAAGGCGCTGTATTCCGCCATCAGCCCCGCCGGATCTACGCCGAACAGCGCACGGTGAATGGGCTCGAACACCAGCGCGGGACAGGCCAGGTTCACCAGCTCCACCAGGGCGAAGCGGGCGGGATGGGTCGCGCGTGCCTCCGGCGTCAGCGCGTCCCGAATGTCAAGCCAGCATTTGCGCGCCGCCGCCAGGGAATGGTTGCCGTCGCCCACGGCGTACAGCAGTCCATCGGCCCTTTCGCTGAGCGCGTCGATGGCGTCGAACACGCGCCACGCGTCCTCACCCTCCACGGCCCAGCCCCGCAGACGGCCGCCGCCGAGCATCAGTTCGATGTCATACAGCTTCCTCAGGCGTTCACGGTGCTCAAGCAGCGGCTCGATCACCGTCTTGCCGGGGTCGTCGAGCAGCATCATCACATGGGGCAGCTCCACCGGCGCGCCCGCGCGGATGCGGGCCCGGGGCGGCACGCGCTCCAACACGGTGCCCTCGGTGGCGCGAATCAGGCTTGCGGAGCCGGGATTGTAGTCATAGGCCTCCAGATCCAGCGCCACCACGAGGCCGGGCCGCACGCCTGCGGCGGTCTCGCGCTCCACGAGCACAAAACCATCCGCCACGGCCGTGGTCAGTACGCCCGCCGCCAGATAGGCGGACATGGCGCTGTGGATGGCCGGTATGCGCGCCTCGCCCTCGTTCAGCCATACCTCCGGAAGGATCAACCGCAGCGCGGAGGGGGCGTCCCCCACCAGCGCGTCCGCCCGTCGCCAGTATTCCGGCTGGGCGGTGAACTGGTCGCAGGCCACAACCGCCCACCGCGTCAGGTCGACGCCCTCCCGGGGCAGCAGTATGCGCGCGGTGCGCAGGGCGTTATCCATCGTCTCATCCCTCATATCAAGTATTTGACCGAATAGATTCGATTGTCGTAAATGCTCAGCGAATTGGGAATGCCCGCGGGATCGAGGGGATCCATGATGACAAATTCCCCATGCACGGTCCCCACCGCCAGTACGTCGTGGTAAGCGCCCGTATCGCGCCGCTTCACGCGCAGCACGGGATAGATCTCGCGCTGCAGCAGCGATTCCATCGTTCGTGCGACACCCCAGCCGGGCTGCCTTTCCACCAGCTGAACGCCCAGCAGACCCGCCGCCTTCGACCAGTCCAGGTCGCCCTTCCGGTCATAAGCGCCGTTTGCGCAAAGCCACGCGTTCACCGTGCCGGGATCCACCGCGCTGTCGAAGGGCGCCGGCAGCTGCTGCATCTCCATCAGGGAAGCAAGGCATGACACGCCGTCACCCGCCTTGCCCAGCGTTTTGTCCGGCGCGCCCATCGTTTCCCCGGCCCAGGCGGGGTCATTTTGGCAGAAAAACACCGGCATGCCGGGTATTTCGCGCCGGGCCAGCACCACCGCGCCGTTCAGCCGAAGCGCCGCGCTGTTGGCGATGAGCGCCGCAGTCATCAGCGCCACGGCCACAATGAGCCAGCGCGCCAGCCTGCGCCGACAGACATCCCTGCGCCGGTAGGCAGGGCGCACCCATGAGGCGTCCCTGCGCAGGGGCAGCAGTCCCTCACTCACCGGGATGGTGTGTGCAAACCGCGCCGCGCCCCGGCGATCATAAATCACCCGGCCCGGCGCGGCAGCGAATCCTCTTTTATGGTTCCAGGAAAGTATCATACGAAAGGCTGTCCCTTTACGGCATCAGCAGCCGTGCGCGGAAGATCGTATCCAGGGCCATCAGCTTGCTGCGCAGCAGCACGCTGGGCTTCGTGTCCACATCCAGCACGGTATAGGCATAGCGTCCGCGGGACTGATTGACCATGTTTTCAATGTTCAGCCCCTCTGCGGAGATGACCCCGGTGATCGCGCCCAGCACGTTGGGCACGTTCTTGTGCAATATGGAGATGCGGGGCATCGACGGCTTGCCCAGGGCGCAGTTGGGATAGTTGACGCTGTTCACAATGGAGCCGTATTTGATGTAATCGTGCATCTGTTTGGCTACCATGCGCACACAGTTTTCCTCGCTCTCCGGCGTGGATGCGCCCAAATGGGGCGTCAGCACCACATTCCGCGCGCCGATCAGCGCCTCCTCAGGGAAATCGGTGACGTAAACGCGCAGCTGTCCCTGCTCCAGCGCTTCCTTGACATCGCTCACGTTGACCAGCGGGCCCCTGGCGAAGTTCAGCAGTGCCGCAGTGTTCTTCATGCGGGAGATGGCCGCCGCGTCGATCAGTCCCCGGTTGTCGTCAGTCAGCGGCACGTGCAGCGTGATGTAATCGCTGTTCTCGAGGATCTCGTCCAGGCTCATGGAATGGCGCACCGAACGGGACAGCCGCCAGGCGTTGTCCACCGAGATATAGGGGTCGTAGCCCAGCACGTCCATGCCCAGGGACACGCCCGCGTTCGCCACCTGCAAGCCGATGGCGCCCAGGCCGACGACGCCCAGGGTCTTGCCCGCCAGCTCCGGGCCGACGAACTGCTTTTTGCCGGCTTCGACCTGCTTTTCGACGCTCTGTTCGCCGGACTTCAGGCCCTTGCACCACTCGATGCCGTCCGCGATCTTGCGGGAGGCCAGCAGAAGGCCCGCCAGCACCAGCTCCTTGACGGCGTTGGCGTTCGCGCCCGGGGAATTGAAAACCACCACGCCGTGCTCCGCCATCTTGTCCAGGGGGATATTGTTCACGCCCGCGCCCGCGCGGCCGACGCACAGCAGATTCTCGTTGATGGCCATGTCGTGCATGCTGGCGCTGCGCACCATGATCGCGTCCGGGTTTTCCACCTCATAGGCGACATTGTATTCGGTTTCGGACAGTATGCCCTGATAAACCGGGGAGATCGAATTAAGCTTTTGAATGTTCAACATACTATTTGTGCTCCATCTCAAAAGATTTCATGAAAGCCACCAGCGCTTTGACGCCCTCCACAGGCATGGCGTTGTAGATGCTGGCGCGAATGCCGCCCACCAGGCGGTGGCCCTTCAGGTTCACCAGATCCCTGGCCGCTCCGGCCTTGACGAACTCGGCGTCCAATTCGGGGCTGGGCGTGGTGAAGGTGACGTTCATGCGGCTGCGGGAATCCGGTCTGGCCGTGGGGCGGTAGAAATCGCTGTCGTCCAGCGCGTCGTAGAGCAGCTTTGCCTTTTCGATATTCACCTTTTCGATGGCCTCGACGCCGCCCTGCTTTTTCAGCCACTTCATGCACAGGCCCGCCATGTAGATGGCGTAGGTGGGCGGGGTGTTCAGCATGCTGCCCTTCTCGTCCATGATCGTCCAGTCCATGATCTTGGGCGTGATGGGCATGGCCCGGCCCAGCAGGTCGCGACGGACGATCACGATGGTCAGGCCCGCGGGCCCCACGTTCTTCTGGGCTCCGGCGTAGATCACGCCGAAGCGGCTGACATCGTAGACCTCGCTGAGAATGTTGGAGGACATGTCCGCCACCAGGGGCACCCTGCCGGTTTCTGGCAGCGTGTGGTAGCGGGTGCCGTAGATGGTGTTGTTGGTGGTGATGTAAAAATAATCCGCGTCGGGATTGAACTTCGAGGCATCCAGTTCGGGAATGTAGGCGTATTTGTCGTCCCTGGAGGACGCCGCCACATTCACCTTGCCGTACTTGCCGGCCTCCACCAGCGCGCCGTGGGCAAAGTTTCCGCTGTCCACATAGTCAGCCGCGCCGCTGCCGGTCATAAGATTCATGGGGATGGCCGCGAACTGACCCGTCGCGCCGCCCTGGAGGAACAGCACTGAATAGTCCTGGGGAATGTGCATCAGCTCCCGCAGCGTGGCCTCGGTCTCGTCGAAGATGGCCTGGTACTGCTTGGAGCGATGGCTCATCTCCATGACGTTCATGCCGGTATCGCCATAGCACAGCATTTCCCGCGCCGCCTGCTCCAATACCTCCTGGGGCATGGTAGACGGACCGGGGGCAAAATTGTAAACGCGCTTCATGGTCATACAGTCCTTTCGGGTGGTTTGCTATCGGCCCGTTGCCGATGGCTGTTCGCGCTTTATTATAGTGCATTATTGTTGGGAATCGGGGAAAGAGGAGTTAACAAATACAGATATATATGGTAGCAGGCTCTTCCGCCCTTTCCGGAACAATGCAGGCATTTTCGGAAAAGTCGCCTGCCAAGGGCCTGCCGTCGCCAAAAGCAGCAAACCGTGTGTTTTTCGGGCACTCAATATTCCCGAAAGGGAAGGCTGAGACAGCGCCGCACCGTGCGCATGGCGCAAAAAAGCATGAAAATCATCCTCTCGCCGGGCTGTTCGTTTATACAGTTTTTTCCCGAAGCAATTGTCCGCGGGCAACTGTCCACTAAGTAACTGTAAATAACACACCAACTTAACTCTGCCGTGCTATACTGATTCTGGAAACGCAGATGGGAGGTCATCTCTTTGGCTCGAGCGCAACGGGCATTCAAGGCGACGATGCTGGTCACCGGCGTCATCATATTCAGCAAGGTATTCGGCTTCGTGCGCGACATGATACTGGCCAACTACTTCGGCACGGGGATGGCCAACGACGCCTATGTGTCGGCCTACAGCCTGTTCTATCTGCCGGTGCTGTTGTTCAATTCCTGCATATCGGCCACGCTGATTCCCCTCTACGTGCAGGAGCGGGAGCAGCGCAGCCTGAAGCATGCCAACCGCTTTGCCAGCAACACGCTGAACCTGTTCGCGCTGGCGGCGCTCGTGATCGCGGCGCTGTTCTTCGCGCTGGCCAGGCCGCTTGTGCGGCTGATCTACGTGGGCTTTGAGCCCGCAAAGGCCGATCTTACGGTTCATCTGGTGCGCACCATGCTGCTGTCTCTGGTGTTCAACATCACCTCCATCGGCCTGGCGAGCCTGCTGAACGCGGCGGAGAAGTACATCGCCGCCCAGCTGACGGGCTTTCCGCTGAGCGCCTGCATCATATTGGCCTGCGTATTCCTTTCGCAGCGATACGGCATCGCCGCCGTGGGCTGGGGCGTGTTCGCCTCCAACATACTGCAAACGCTGATACTGATCCCGTTCCTGCGGGGCTGGTTCCGCTACACCCCGATACTGGATTTTCGCGACAAGCGCTTCCACCGGCTGCTGGTCCTGGCGGGGCCTGCGATGCTCTCCATGGGCATCAGCGAGCTCAATCACATGGTCGACCACGCGCTGGCCTCCGGCCTGAACCCCGGCGACATCTCCTCCATGAGCTACGCCTACCGGCTGATCACATTCCTGCTGGGGGTGCTGATGGTGCCGCTGACCACGGTGATGTTCTCCAGGATGAGCCGCATGGCCGCCGCGAAGGACAAAAAGGGCATGCTGGAGGTGCTGCGCCGCTGTGTGCTGGTGATCGCGCTGGTGGCGCTGCCCATCGTGGCCGTGGCCGTGGTGCTGCGCGTGGATGTCATCAAGTTCGCCTATATGCGCGGGCGCTTCGACATGCACTCGGTTCAGGTCACTGCGGGCATACTGATGTGCTATGTGGTGGGTGTGCCGGCCTTCGGCCTGAGGGATTTTCTGAACCGCGTGTTCCATTCCCTCCAGGACACCGCCACCCCCTTCCGGGTCTCCTGCGTTGTCGTGGCGTTGAATGTCGTCCTGAACCTGATATTGCGCGTTTTCCTTGGCGCGAACGGCCTGGCGCTGGCGACCTCCATCGCCGGGGCCACGGGCATGGCGATACTGCTGCTGGCGCTGAAGAAGCGCTTCAGGCGGCTGGGCTTCAGGCACATACTGCCCGATCTGGGGAAGATCGTCGTCGCTACGCTGATCTGCGCGGCGGTGTGCGTCCTTATGAACCGGGTGCTGCCCGAGGCCATGGGCACCGGCAGGGTATTCCTGCGGCTGGCCGTCTGCGCCGGGGCTTCTCTGATCGCCTACGTTCTGTGCTGCCTGGCGCTGCGAATCAGCACCTTTGCGGAATTCGCCAACGACATCGTGCGGCGCAGACACAGTTAGTATTGAGGAATCGTGGTTCCAAACCCCCTGGGAACTTGTCTTATTCAATTCCCCAGGAATTTTCACCGCCATTCCTCATTCCTAATTCCTAGTTCCTAATCCCTAGTTCCTAGTTCCTAATTCCTAGTTCCTAGTTCCTAATTCCTAGTTCCTAGTTCCTAGTTCCTAGTTCCTAATTCCTAGTTCCTAGTTCCTAATTCCTAGTTCCTAATTCCTAGTTCCTAGTTCCTAATTCCTAGTTCCTAGTTCCTAATCCCTAGTTCCTAGTTCCTAGTTCCTAATCCCTAGTTCCTAGTTCCTAATTCCTAATTCCTAGTTCCTAATTCCCAGTTCCTAATTCCTAGTTCCTAGTTCCCAATCCCTCAAAGGAGGTTTCCCATGAACGACGAGGAACGCATCATCACCACCGGCTACCGAGAGGACGAGGACGACGCCGAGCTTTCGCTGCGGCCCCACTCGATGGCGGAATACTTCGGTCAGGACAAGCTGAAGCAGAGCCTGACCGTATATATGCAGGCCGCCATCAGCCGCCACGAGCCGCTGGATCACATACTGCTCTACGGCCCGCCCGGCCTGGGCAAAACCACGCTGGCGGGCATCATCGCGGCGGAGATGGGCCACAACATCCGCGTCACCAGCGGCCCCGCCATCGAGCGGGCCGGGGATCTGGCGTCGATACTGACCAACCTGAACGCGGGCGACGTGCTGTTTATCGACGAGATCCACCGCCTCTCCCATCAGGTGGAGGAGGTGCTCTACCCCGCCATGGAGGATTACGCCCTGGACATCATGATCGGCAAGGGCCCCTCGGCCCGGTCGATCCGCCTCGACCTGCCGAAGTTCACGCTGATCGGAGCCACCACACGGGCGGGCATGCTCACCTCGCCGCTGCGGGACCGCTTCGGCATCACCTTCCGACTGGAGCTGTACCAGCCGGAACAGCTGGCGGTCATCGTCCGGCGCTCGGCGAACATCCTGAAAATCGAATGCGACCACGACGGCGCGCTGGAAATCGCCAGCCGAAGCCGGGGCACGCCCCGCATCGCCAACCGGCTGATCCGAAGGGTGCGGGATTTCGCCCAGGTGAAGGGCGACGGCAGGATCGACGTGGGCATCGCCCGCGAAGCCCTGAACATGCTGGAGGTGGACGAACTGGGCCTGGACCACGTGGACCGCACGATGCTGACCACGATGATGGAGAAGTTCGGCGGCGGCCCGGTGGGGCTGGACACGCTGGCCGCGAGCACCGGCGAGGACGCGAGCACCATCGAGGACGTTTACGAGCCCTATCTGCTGCAGCTGGGCTTTTTGATGCGCACCCCCCGGGGCCGGGTCTGTACCCAGGCCGCCTACGACCACATGGGCCTGCGCATGCCGAAGCCCGCGAACGGCGGCACGGACGGCGGACAGCTGCGCATGGAGCTATGACTTACGAAATCGTTCCCGGCGGCGCGGGGGATCTGAGCGCGGCCGGCCGCGTACACGCCGAGTCGTGGCAGGATTCCCATCGCGCATTTTGCGAGGCCGATTTTCTGGCCGCCCACACGCCCGAACGCCAGGCCCGCTATCTGGCGGACAAGCTGGCGCGGGGCAGCCGGCTCTTCCTGCTTCAAACGGGCGGAAGAATCGCAGGGGTCGTCACGCTGACGGGCAGCCTGATCGAGGATTTGTACATACTCCCACAGTTCCAGAACCGCGGATTTGGCACGGCGCTGCTGCGATACGCAATCGCCCGCTGTGACGGCGACCCCGTTTTGTGGCTGCTTGAGAACAACGTCAGGGCCGAAAGCCTCTACCGCAGGGAGGGCTTCGCGCCCACAGGCCGACGAAGCGCCATAACGAGCGCTCTGGATGAAATTGAATACCGGCTAATAAAGCATACGGAGGAGAATGACAGAATGAGCAACAAGGACATGAACTGCGCGTACTGCGTGCACGGCGAACCGCTGGCAAAATTCGGCATCTACATCTGCGACCTTTCCGAAATGAACAGCCTGTACCTGTTCAAGGAGCAGAGCCATCCGGGCCGCGTGATCGTCGCCCCCAAGGAACACGTGGGCGACTTCACCGATCTGACCGATGCCCAGCGCGACCTCTTCTTCGCCGACATCGCCCGGGTATCCAGGGCGCTGAAGAAGGTCTTCAAGCCCGGCAAGGTCAACTACGGCGCCTACAACGACAACGGCGGTCACCTGCACTTCCACCTGGTGCCCAAGTACAGGGACGAATTCGAGTGGGGTGGCGTGTTCGCCATGAACCCCGGCCGCGTGACCCTGACCGAGGCGGAATACGCAGAGATGATCGAAAAGATCAGGGCGGCGCTGTAAAATGAAGCTATCGGATTTTGTGTACGACCTGCCGGAGGAGCGCATCGCCCAGACGCCAGTGGAGCCCCGGGACCACAGCCGCCTGATGGTAGTGCACCGGGACACCGGGGCGATTGAGCACAGGCACTTCTACGACATCATCGACTACCTGAACCCCGGCGACTGTCTGGTGATCAACGAGACGAAGGTCATACCGGCGCGGCTCTACGGGGAGCGTCCAAGCGGCGGGGCCTGCGAGGTGCTCCTTTTGAAGCAGCTCGGCCCCAAGCGGTGGGAGACGCTGGTGCGCCCCGGCAAAAAGCTGAGGCCGGGAGCGGAGGTCTCATTCGTCGACGGCAGGCTCAAATGCCGGGTCACCGACACCACCGACGCAGGCGGGCGCATCGTGGAATTTGAATGCGAGGGCAGCTTCGAGGCCGCGCTGGACGCTCTGGGCGAAATGCCCCTGCCCCCCTACATCCACGAAAAGCTGGCGGATCGGGATCGGTACCAGACGGTCTACGCCAGGCAGGACGGCAGCGCCGCCGCCCCCACAGCGGGGCTGCACTTTACGCCGGAGCTGATGAACCGCATCCGTCAGAAGGGCATAGACATCGTGCCGGTGCTGCTGCACGTGGGGCTGGGCACCTTTCGCCCGGTCAAGGTGGAAAACATCGAAGAGCACGAGATGCACTCGGAATACTTCGAGGTCACCCAGGACGCCGCAGACCGGGTCAACGCCGCCCGTGCGCGGGGCGGACGGATCGTCGCCGTAGGTACCACCAGCGTGCGCACGCTGGAATCTGCCGCCCGCGACGGCAGGCTGACGGCCACCCGGGGCGACACGAGCATCTTCATCAAGCCCGGCTATCGCTTCCAGCTTGTGGACGCGCTGATCACCAACTTCCACCTGCCCGGAAGCACGCTCATCATGCTGGTCTCGGCCCTGTGGGATCGGGAGCGCATACTGGCGGCATACAAAACCGCCGTGGAGGAAAAATACCGGTTCTTCTCCTTCGGCGACGCGATGCTGATCAAGTAGTTCCACACAAAAAACACACCGCGCAATAGCGCGGTGTGTTTATTTGTGTGGTGTGATTTGTGTCAGAACGCCTTCCGCAGCGCGCTGGCCTTGCAATAGCCGCCCTTGCCGTTGACCATCTTGATGTAGGCCCAGTTGCCCTTTACCTGATAGACGATCACATGCTGGTGCTTGGAAAGCCTGGCCACCTTTGAGCTGTGGGTGCTGGGCTTTTTATATACCTTCAGGGAGCTCTTGCTGTTGTAATAAACCTGGTTTTTGTAGCAGCTGCCGTACTTCTTCAGGAAGCCCTTGAAGACGTAGCCCTCGGTACCGCCGGAAGTGCGGACATGGGCAAAGGAATTCTTGATCTTGCCCAGGTAGAACACCTTGGCACCCTTGTTCAGGCTCTTCTTTACGCTGTAGTTGGACGACGGGCCCTGGCGCAACCGCGCGCCCTTCACCGTCACCTGGAGAATCTGGATCTTTTTCGCAGCCATTGCCCCCGCCGGCGCGATCGCCATGGCCGCAAGAAGTACAACTGTCAATATAACCGAAATAACCCTGCGCTTCATAACAAGCACCCCCCTGATAAACATGCAATTCATTCTACCACTTTTATTCGACAAAATCAAGACCCCTATCAAAATTTTGTCATTTTTATCGTTTTTTATCTATACCTCACCGCTGTCGAAAGCCGTTCCCCGTTTTCTAAAGTGGAATTTACTTTTCCGTGTTGCAAAGGGACAGGCGCTATGATACACTTGTGCTTGCATTATGGATAAATATGTCATAGCAAAAAGTCAGGAGGATTCCCAATGGCCACCACTTTTGAAAAGCTGTCTTCCAATAAGGTAAAGCTGGGCTTTGTCGTCGACCCGGAGAAGTTCGACGAGGGGCTGAAAAAGGCTTACAACAAATTGAAGGGACGCATCAGCATCCCCGGCTTCCGCAAGGGCAAGGCCCCGATGCGGGTGATTGAAAACCACTACGGCGAGGGCGTGTTCTATGAGGACGCGCTGGACGCCATCTTCCCGGAAATCTATCAGGCCGCGCTGAAGGAGCACGACGTGCACGTCGTGGATCGCCCCGAAATCGACGTGGAGCAGATCGGCCGCGGCAAGGAGCTGAAATTCACCGTAGAGGTGTTCGTCCGTCCCGACGTCGAATTGGGCGAGTACAAGCACCTGGGCATCGTCAAGACCGTTGACGAGGTCACCGACGACGACGTGAACGCCGAGATCGAGCGCGCCCGCGACCGCTCCGCCCGCTGGGTGGAGATCACCGACCGCCCCGCAAAGCTGGACGACCAGGTGAACATCGACTACGCCGGCTTCGACGGCGACGAGCAGTTCGAGGGTGGCACCGCCCAGAACCACGAGCTCATACTGGGCTCCGGCAGCTTCATCCCCGGCTTCGAGGATCAGCTGGTGGGCGCGAAGGTGGGCGACGAGCTGGACGTGAACGTCACCTTCCCCGAGCAGTATCACGCCGAGAACCTGGCGGGCAAGCCCGTGGTGTTCAAGGTGAAGGTCAACGGCATCCGCGAGAAGGAAATGCCCGCGCTGGATGACGACTTCGTGACCGAGGTCTCCGAGACCGCCAATACCGTGGCTGAGTACAAGGCCGAGATCCGCGAGCGCCTGGAGAAGGCCGCCGACCAGCGGGGCGAGGCCGCCTTTGAAAACGAGGTCATCGAAACCGTCTGCGAGAATGCCAAGGCGGACATCCCCGACGCCATGATCGAGGATCAGATCGACGGCATGCTCCGCGACATGGAGATGCGCATGATGTACCAGGGCATGAAGCTGGACGATTACTTCAAGTACACCGGCCAGACCCGCGAACAGGTGCGCGAGATGTACAAGCCCCAGGCCGAGGAGCGGGTGATGAGCCAGCTGGTGATCGAGGCCGTCAGGAAGGCCGAAAACATTGAGGCCACCGACGAGGAAATCGACGCCGAGATCGCGAAGTACGCCGAGCAGAACAAGATGGAGCTGGACAAGTTCAAGCAGAACCTCTCCGACTCCGACCGTGAATACTTCGCGGAGGCCGCCGCGATTCGCAAGACCATCGACTTCCTGAAGGCGAACGCTGCGTAATCAATGGGGAATTGGGAATTGAGTTACCGCTGCGACAGCGGTTATTCTCGGTTCCGGTTCCTCATTCCAATCATCCTTCCATTGGTATAGACTGCGTTGCGGACATCATACTAAATAACCGGGGAACCATGGATTTGGAGCGCAGCCCCATTCCCCATTCCCCATTCACAATTTCCGATAAGGGGGGTCGCCCATGAACCTGGTGCCCTATGTCATTGAACAGACGAACCGTGGCGAACGGTCCTACGACATCTATTCCCGCCTGCTGAAGGATCGCATCATCTTCCTGGGCGGTGAGATCGACGACGACGTGGCCAACACCGTCGTCGCCCAGATGCTCTTTTTGGAGATGGAGGACCCGGACGCCGACATCATGCTCTACATCAACAGCCCCGGCGGCTCGGTTTCGGCGGGCCTGGCCATCTATGACACCATGCGCTATCTGAAGTGCGAGGTCTCCACGCTGTGCATCGGCATGGCTGCTTCGATGGGCGCATTCCTGCTGGCCGCTGGCGCGAAGGGCAAGCGCAAGGCGCTGCCCCACGCCGAGATCATGATCCACCAGCCCCTGGGCGGGGCCCGGGGTCAGGCCACGGACATACAGATCCACGCCGAGCAGATACTGCGCATCAAGAAGACCATGAACGAGCTGCTGGCCGCGAACACCGGCAAGCCCCTGAAGACCATCGAAAAGGACACCGACCGCGATCACTTCATGACCGCCGAACAGGCGAAGGACTACGGACTGATCGACGAGATCATCGCCCCCAGGAGGTAAGCCCATGGCGAATAACAAGGACTCCTTCAAAAAGCAGGTGCGCTGCTCCTTCTGCGGCAAGACCCAGGATCACGTGCGCCGCATGATCTCCGGCCCCAACAACACCTACATCTGCAATGAGTGCGTGCTGCTG
>CACYZW010000046.1 GCA_902778995.1 uncultured Eubacteriales bacterium | reverse complement strand
GTACTTCCTCGATTTGAAGTAATACACCCCGCAGATCACCAGCGATATCACCAGGCAGATCAGCATGGCCAGCACCGCGTACCGGAACGTGATCTCCGTGTTCGCGTAGGATGTCAGAAAGCCCTTCTTGAATATGTCGTTAAAGCCCATAGATATTGCCTCCTATCGCCTTGCAGCCCAGATAGAATTTGGAAAATGTGGTTTGCCGCATGTGACCGCTGTCGATCAGCTGATAGATGACGTCCGGCAGGAAATCATCGTACTTGACCTCCAGCACGTGGTATCCCGTCGGCAACACCGCGATCCTGGATATTCGCCGTTCAAACATGTCCTGCGCCCGCAGGGACGCGCTGATATACCGGTCAAAGGTTATCCTGACATTGCCGAGCCTGTAAACATAGGGCTTGCGCACGTACTCCCCCAGCATCACGGGCCTCAGGCCCACGGTTTCCCGCTGGAATATCCAATCGTCCAGCAGCGGATGCTGCCCCAGGCGATCCCGGATGGATTCGCCCGCAAGCATCCTTCTGCAGGTCTCGCGGTCAATCAGGCAGCTCTTTTTCGCCGTCATGCCGTGGCTCTTGATCTTTTTTTCCAGCGTGATCCGCGCGTCGGAGCAGTTGTAGGCACGAATCCGAAACTTCTCCCTCGGATCGACGCCGTCCTCATTTTCAAAAAACCGACTCCTGTGAAAGTCGTCGAAGTAGACGCTGCGTATCAGGTATTCGCCGTTTTCATCGGCATGGACGTCCGGGCACATCACCATCCTGAGCTTCTGTTCCACAATCCTCAGTTCAATATCGCTGCAAATATATTTGAGCTCGTGGCGGTACTTATCCGACTGGAGCACCGTCTTATTTCTTCTTTTTTCCACCGTATGCCTCCAGAATATAATCATACCTCTTGTGAAAGAAGGTCTTGATGTCCTCGCAGCTCTTTATAAAATCTTCCTCCGTCCTGTCGTTTCTGAATCGGGCGTATTCATTGCCCATGGCGTGACGCATTTTTGCGACGTAATCGTCCACAAAGGCATCCACACGCTTGGGCTTGAATGTACTCTTCGCCAGCCTCACAAGCCTAGCATACAGCGCCTTCTTAAAGGACTTGTTCTCCAGCAGACTGGCGAATATCGCGTCGCGCTTGGCGGTGCGGTTCACAAAATTGTCCTCCGCACGCTCGGGATTCATCGAAAGGTTGACGTCGAACATCACCCACCGCCACTTGCCGTCCGCGTCCGGCTGGTTTTCTACGTTGCGAACGCGCCAAAGGGAGCGATTGTTGTTTGGCCAGTCGGTGTTGGCGATGTACAGCTCTATGGCATAGTAGTCGATCCAGCTTTCAAGGTCGATGGCTTCGCAGACGCGGGCATAATTCTCTTCGTTCGTGAGATCGTTGTCGGCAATCAGGCGCAGCAGATCCTTGTAAGCTCCATAGTCCTCGTCGGTGCCGACCTCGACGTGGTCCATCTTGGTTTCGATGACATCGCCATCCTTGATAAGGTACTTATTCTCAAAATAATCCCCCTTGAAGCGCGGCGTCAGCCAATACACGCCCCAGTACTCTCCGTCCAGAAACAGCTCGTAGGGCTGGTATTCCCGAGTCAGCACGTCGCAATCCTCAGCCAGGGTATTGACCAGCAGATCGTGAATCTTCGTATCCACACCCTGCCCGCCGGCGTTGAGGTTCAGGCTCTTCAGCTGCCAGTCCTCGCCGAACAGGGGCATGGCGGATATAGTCTCCGCGCCGTAGCGCTTCCGGGCAAAAATATTCAGGCTCTTGGGGAGCATATAGCGACTGGCGCCGCCCTGAATCCGGATGCCGTAGTATCCGGAAAGCGTCGCATTCCTTTCGGTGTCGAAGCAGCAGACATACGCCTCCCGCTCCCATTCGCGGCCCCGGTTCTTGTAATTTCCCGCCCAGTTGCCCAGATTGGGCAGGGCCGGCGGGACGCCCGCGCCCTCTACAAGCGTATCGTCAAAGGTCTTCCCCAGGACGTATATGCCCTTTTCAAAGTCGAACAGATTGTCGGGATTGGTGACGATGGAGATGATATTCATGCCATCGTAGGCTTCCTTTTGATCGAACCCGACAAAGTACACCCGGTTGACGATCTCGCTCCGGTTGCCAAAGGCGTCGATACAAACGGCGCGTATGACCGTGGCCTTGTCCACCGGCTGTACCGGCGTCTTAAACCCATACTTGGGCTCACGACCCGCAATTTTGAGAATATCCGTCCTCAGCTCGATGCAGACATCCTCTATCATGCTGTACACGTTTTCCCTGGCGCTGGCATCCTCGATCAGTATGGGCTGGGTATACAGAAGCGAATGCTCATCCGGCTCGGTGGAATCCAGGGTATAGCGAATCTCTCCCCTGTCGCAGGTCATCTCCAGATAGAACGGCTCATTATAAAACCCGGACTCTCTGGAGATGCGCACGGGCGTCACCGTCCGGGCGTCGCGCCCGCCCGCCGTCAGAACATAGATCAGCAGGGCGACGATCAACGCTCCACCCAATATGCAGTACAGCGCGCCTCTTCGTCTGTTTTTCAATCGACGAACCTCCACAATGTCATCCTTCGGATACGGTGATTTCGCCTGTGCTCTTTGTTCCTGCCGGTTCAAACAGGACCGGCTCCCGTCGGGTGTCCTCACCGTTGAGATTGTATTCCATGCAGAAATAGTCGCTGACCATGCGGGCCAGGGGGCTGTCCTCGTCCACGGTGTGCAGCTGACCGGCGCGATCGTAGAAAGCGATTCGCCGCGTCTGCTGCGCCGTCTCCGAGCCCACGTTGGTATAGACCGCCACGTCCC
This sequence comes from uncultured Eubacteriales bacterium, assembly GCA_902778995.1. Lineage (GTDB taxonomy): Bacteria > Bacillota > Clostridia > Christensenellales > Aristaeellaceae > UBA2862. The sequence continues at coordinate 30,097 of CACYZW010000046.1, read as the reverse complement.
GGTTCATATCGAGGATATACCCGTAGTAATAGGACAGCGGCAGCCCCGCCGCCCGCAGCGTGGCAGGCATGAGGCAGCACAGATCCATGTCTCCCGCGTCGGCGAGGGCGGCTTCGTTCAGGTCCAGCGGATAGTTGGCCCAGATGAAGTAGGGCGTCATCTTGCCCTTGCGCTCGGCCACAGCCCTGTCCGACCACTTGCATATCGGCCCCAGCTCGGTCAAAAAGCTGGGCGAGTGGTCCCCCACCATGCACACGACGACCCTTCTCCCCGTCTCTTCATACAGCCGGGTATAGTAATCCTGCATAAAGCCGATCATCGCGTCCGTGTAGGTCATGCAGGAAAGGTATTCGTCTATCTGGGCCGCAAGGCTGGGGTCCGCCACGCCTGTTTTGGCGTGAACCACCGCCTGCTCGGGCTTGTTGGCGTTCCATTCGCCGTGGTTCTGCATGGTGACCAGAAAGGCGAACCGGGGCTTCTGGGCAGGCATCGCGTCCATGAACCGAATCACGTTTTTCAGCGCGCAGGTATCGGTGATCTCGTGATCCCTGTGCCTGTCGGCATAGTATTCCAGATCGGTAAAATCATGGACGAAAAAGCTCTGGTCAATGCCCAGCTGCGACCAGCTCATGCCCCGGTGATAGTTCTGGGATTCATGGGGATGGGCGGCGATGGTCGAATACCCGAACTGCTTCAAGTATTGCGGCAGCGACAGCGCGTCGGTGAAGTTGAGCCGGTTGAACGGCGCGTAGGCGTTGATGAGCGTCATGGAATTGCCGGTGAGCATTTCATATTCCGTGCCGTTGGTGCCCCCGCCGGTCAACGGAACCTCCGCGTAGCCCTTGACGGCGTTGTCCAGCGCCCGGTAGTTTTTCAGATAATCCACGTCCGCATGGGTGTCGATGTACATGTCAAGGTCGTACCATGACTCGTTGAGGATCATCACGATGTCCGGGCAGGGCTGCTTCGGGCTCTCCGCCTCGGGCGCTGCCGCCCGGCTCGCCACCGCCCTTTCCGCGATCTCGGCGATGCGCTCGTCGGAATAGTCCTCCGGCCTGTAGACAGAGAACTCCATGTTCGCCAGCGTCGATTCCACCGTGCCGGAAAAATAGCCGATCTTCGCGTAAAGGCTGCCCCAGCTCCAGATATTGTCCTCCCTGGCGATGATCGGGACGGCTGAAAAATAGCAGAAATACAGGCTCAACGCCGCTGTCAGCAGGCACGCGCCCCGGTTGACCCAGCGCTGCCTGCGGGTATAGAGGTCGCGCAGGGCTCTGGAAAACGCCCAGGACAATACGCAGCAGGCCGCCGCCGCCGCGCCAAGCAGCAGTATGCGCCCCGCAACGGCGTCCAATGACAGGTCGTAGGCCCCGATCACGCCGGAAACGGTGCCGAGGTTGTGAATGTCCTCCGCTGTCAGCAGCGCGCCGTGAAATTTCATGGTGTAATGGTTGGCGACGCCCAGCAGCGTCATCAGACCGGTCACGATCAATCCCGCCGGCAGCCAGTGTCCAATCAGCGCCCGGAGTATCAGGATCAGGGAGAATATCGCCAGCACGTTGACCATCGCCCGTATCGGCCACTGCTGGGCGGCCAGGTGGCCGAACTGGGCGTAGGAATCCATGGAGACCTCCAGCGCCAGGCGCAGCAGGAAGGGCACGGCCAGCGTCAGCAGTATCGCCGGTACAGCCCGCCAGCTGCGTGAGACGGCGGCGCAGAGCCTGCGATAGCCCCATTCCAGTCCGTACAGCAAAAGCATGGTCATGGCAAGGAAGATCAGATAGCTCGCCACGGCGCTGCGCGTCGCCGCGTACACCGACGCCGCGACGTGATAGTAATACATCGCGGCGTAGAACTGGGCCATCCAGAAGACCGTCCAGTTGCGCCCGATAAACCTGAAGGGTCGGGAGAGGGCCATAAGCGTGCGGTTCCCCCCCGCCTCAAGCCGGCCAAGCCTGCGCGCGGCGAAGCCCCCCGGCTGAAACAGCAAAAAGCCCAGCATGTATGCCGTCGGGCCGACGATTGCGGCGATTCTGTACACCCGGCTGTTGTACATGAAGGGCATGACCTTCAGGTACAGCACTGCCTGCGCCGCGATGCCGCCCGCCAGCGTCAGAAGCGCCAGGGCGCCTCCCGCCCTTTCCCTTACAGTGCGGTGCAGCGAGGCGCAAAAGGCGCATATCGCCACAGAGGAAATCAGCCAGGTGCCCTCGTGGATGTTGTTGGACAGCGCCACCACCGCTCGGGAGACATTCAGGAAGCCGAGGTTTCTGAACATAGGGCAGTAGATCGGCGATTCCGAAATCTCGCAGAAGAACAGGCCTCCGATCAGCACCAGCGGCGCACAGACCTTCCAATAGGGAATGTAGCAATCGAGCACCCGTTTTACCGGGGAAACGGGCTTTCCAACCATCCATTCCGCGGCCTTCGATCCCTCGATGAAATACAGCAGCGCCATGCAAACCACGAACGCCCAGGGGGAAGTCAATGGCCCGCCTGGAATGGATGCCAGCCACTGCGTTGGCAGACGGGTCGGATCGCCGAACATGACGAAACACAGCAGGGCCATGGAAGCCACGCCCTGCACGGCGTTTCTCAAACTGAAATCCTTCTTTTCAGCCAATGCCTTTCCTCCGCAGCCGCTCGGCGGTCCGGACGAAATCACATTCCGTTCATTCGTCCGTGGACGTATTCGATCAGCCTTTCGCGCATTACATATTGATACCGCGTTTCCTGCAGGGCGGTCAGCTCCGCGGTCGAGGTGTCGAAGCAGACGCTGTCCACGACGCAGCCCAGGTTGTTGTCATACACCACGAAATGTATGCCCCTGCCCTCGGGCGCGTAATCGACGCCCCATATATCGACCATGCCGTTTTTCTTGCCCTTGCCGGTCTTGCTGACGGCCTTGTAGCGCAGCCCGTCCCCAAGGGTCGCTTCGATGGTGCACGACTTCTTGCCATGCCGCTCCTCGATGATGCGGCCGTGGCTTGAAACGCTGATATAGGCGGCGTTTTTTGCATCCCGAAGATCCCGCTTTGTGCCCGTAAGCGCCTCTAACCTGCGCTGGGCTTCGTCGCTCCAGTGGTCGCCGAGGCCATTGGACACGGTGGTGAACAGGGTATAATCCCCCTGCTCAACCCGATCAAAGAATTTGAACAGGTCGTGCTCCAACTCCAGATCCAGGTATTCCACCTCGCTGGCAAAGACGTCGCTCTGGTAGGCCCACTGCCTGTCCAGCTTTTCATTGGGCTCGGAGGACAGGCCGAATTCCTGTTGCATCCAGTCCAGCAGCCTGGCACTGATCTTTCGCGCGCCGCGATGGTTGACGTGGATGCCGCCGTCGAAGCTGTCGTACTGCCAATCGAGGCCCAGATCCTCATAGCACATGTCCAGGAATTTGACGCCGAGGCGATCCGCCAGGGCCTGGGTCATTTCGTGCTTGTTGGCGCTCCAGTAGCCCCTCGCCCGGGTATTGGTGCATACGGGAACCTTTACAAAGGCGATTTCCGCGCCGTGGGCGTGGCACAGATCCCGCAGCTTTTCAAGATAGGGCTCGTTGGCGCGTATGCAGTCCTCCAGCGTTTCAATTTTGTCGTCATCGCTGGCAAAGGTGTCGTTGACATCCAGCATGGCCTTTGCGGTTTTGACCTCGGTTTTGTCCACGGCCACAAAATTGTAGGTGGCGACGTAGCCCTTGCGCTGGTAAAGCTGATGCAGATAGTGCTCCTGAAAATATTCCTTTTTAACCTTGTAATTCTTGTGGTATCTCAGCAGCGGTATGATCGCGCTCATCAGGTACCCCGTGTCGTCCTCCCGGCCCTGCATGATGGCGATGTCCTTCATCATGTCCAGCTTTTCCCGGTAGCAGCTCAGCGGAAGGCTGTCCACCATCTCCTCCCACTTGCCGGTCACCATCAGCTCCTCCTGGGTATAGAAAAAGCCGCTGGCGTCAATCACCACCAATTTGGGCGACTGCCGCCTCAATATGCCCCGCAGCATGTAGTAGGCCACGGGAACGCGCTGGGCGATGGTCGCCAGATTGTAGGAGCGAATGTGGCTGCTGTCGTAGATGTCCATCGGCGAGATGGAGCAAAAGGTCTGGCTGGTTCCCAAATAGATGGCATCCAGGCTGTTTTTGGGCTCCAGAAAGGCGCTTCGGACGCTTTTGAGCGAGCGCCGATTGTGCTCCGGCCAATCGTATTTGGGCGTCACCAGGTTTTGCAGCCAGTTGATGACAAAGACAGTCAGCGACAGAAAAACCACCGCGCTCACGATCCTCTTGATTCTCAGGCTCATTGAGCATGACCCTCTCTTTACTGAAATCTTCCGTCGTTCCGTCAGAAACCGGCGTAAACAAATCCCGCCGCGTCATATCTCGGCCCATAGATGCCCAGCAAAACGACCGTGACGATGGCCGCGATGTACAATCCCCACCGGAATACAAGGTTCTGCTTCTCGATGGCTTCGCGGATATGAACGCCCTTTTCCTGTAAAATGCTCACCGTCAGCAGCACGAGCACCGCCACGAAAAGCACAAACATGTTCCAGGCGTCCAGCCCCAGCTTGAAAAACGTGCCGTCCGTAAAAATCCAGACGTTGTGAATCTTCAGAATGCTCCAGCCGATGCGCATCGCCTCATACAGGCCGCTGGCCTTGAAGATGATGCGCCCGCCCATGATCAGCACAAGCGTCCTCAACCGCTGCCACAGCCGCCAGCTGAAGCAGTCGGTGCGGATCTTCAGGCGACGGATGATCCAGTCAAATACCGGCTCAAATTGCATCCCCAGCACGATCAGCACGCCCTGGTACATGCCAAAGGCCACAAACTGCCAGCCCGCGCCGTGCCATATGCCGTTGAGTATCCAAACCAGCACCATCGCAAGATACGTGGGAATCATCTTGGACAGGTTGGGCCCGAGGCGCTTGCGGCAGGCGGCGCTCAGCTTCTGGGCGCCCTTTGATATGGACAGGGGATAGAACACGTAATCCCTGAACCACGCGCCCAGCGTGATGTGCCACCTGCGCCAGTATTCGGATATGCTTCTGGAAAAGTAGGGGCGTTCAAAATTGACGGGCATGTTAACGCCCAATATCTCTGCCGCGCCGCCGATGATGTCCATGCCGCCGGAAAAATCAGCGTAGATCTGTATTGTATAGGCCAGCGCGCCGACGACGAACACAACGCCCTGGTACTCGATCGAATTTCCGAAAATCTTGTCGGAAAGGCTGACGACCCTGTCCGCGATCACGAGCTTTTTGAAATAGCCCCACAGCATGCGCTGCATGCCGAATTTCACGCGGCGGTAATCGAAATCGTGGGGCGCGTACAGCTGGGGCGCGGTCTCCCGATAGCGGCAGATAGGCCCCTGGAGCATCTGAGGAAAGAAGCAAAGCCACAGCAGCAGTTTGCAGTAGTTCTTTTGAACCTCGCATTTGCCCCTTGTAAGATCCATCACATAGCTGATGGCCTGGAGCGTATAGAAGGATATCCCCAGGGGCAGCATCAGGTGCCACAGGCTGATTTCCGCAGACAGGTACCTGTTCAGGGTGAGTATAAACAGGTCGGCAAACTTGAAGACGACCCATATGGCGATATTGACGGCCGCGACCAGCGCCGCGTAGCGCCGCTTGACGCGCTCATTTTGTTTTTTCAGCGCCCGCTTACCGTCCCGGTCCAGATCAGCGGTCTTGAGTTGTGCGAGATATTTCTGCTCCTGACGGTCAATCAGCAGGCCGCCAAAGTAAATGGATAGCGACGTAATGAACAGCCATACCGCCAGCTTCAAATCGTAGGCGAGATAGTTGATCACGCTGGCAACCAGCAATGTGACCCAACGAAACCGGCGTGGCGTGACAAAATAAACCAGCGCCACGCCGGCCACGAACGCCAGGTAAAGCAGAGATACGATATTCATGGATAATACCCTCTCAATCCTGTCATTCGTTCCGCAGCTTTTCGATCAGCTCCAGCATCGCTTCGCAGGAATTGAAGTTATCCGGCTCAAGGTCGTCCACATCAATTTCGATGTCGTAGTGTTCGTTCAGCTCGTTGACGATCGATATGATGTCAAAAGAATCCAGTATGCCGTCGTCAATCAGTTTTTTTTCTTTGGCAAAGTCCACTTTCGGGCAAATCCCCTTGAGAATCTTCAACAGCTCGTCCATGTTAATCTCCTTTCGTCTCATCGGACTTGGGTTCCGGTTTCACCCCCGTGAGCGTGGTCCCGGAAAAATGATATGATGAAGGTATTATCCATAAATACACTCTGGTTCCATGCTTTCAGGAAGCACCGCATAATCGAGTCGTGCAACAGGCAGCTGAAATCCAGCCGTTAATGCGCCGTGGGCATTGTGCGGTATTTCCTTTGCCGATAAACTATTCGGACGCGAGCAGGGCGTCCACTGTCTCCTCGGTCAGCTCGGAGGACAGCAGCGGCCATTTTTCCAGGATCCGCTCCCGCTCCCAGTCCCACCATCTCAGCTTCAGCAGCTTATCAATGACCGGCGCTTCGAAGCGATAGCGAATCACCCTGGCGGGCACGCCCGCGACGATGGCATAGGGCGGCACGCTCTTCGTCACCACCGCGCCGCTGCCGATCACCGCGCCGTCTCCGATCGTAAGGCCCGGCTTGCGGGCGATCACCGCGCCCACGCCGATCCACACGTCGTTCCCGACCTGTATGATCTCCTCGTCCTGGTGCATGGACAGCTTTCCGCCCAATTTGTTGAGCAGCCTGTAGGAGGGCATCATCGAAGCCGCCCGATAGTTGTGCTCGTTGCCGCCGATCTCCACGCGGCGGGCGATGCAGCAGAACTTGCCGACCTCGGCCCACATGATGCCTACATCCGTGCCGGTATAGGTCATATCGCCGATGACGGCGCTGCGGATCAGGTTCCGCTTTTCAATGTCCACATAGTTTCCGATGGTCGAATTCAACACCACGCAGCCGTGGTCTATGGTCGACCGCTCGCCGATGGTCGTGTGCTTGACAAAGGCGTCGTCAGCGATGCTCTTGATCAAAGCCATATCTCATACCTCACTTTGCGCTCGTTCAAGCCGTATTTCCCATTTACAGCGGCGGGAGCTGGCTGTAAAGTACCTTTTGAGAGGCATTCCTGGGAATAGCCGGAATGACGCCGGCCTTTTGCAGGTTGCGATTGATATCCATCTCTGAAAACACGTATTCCACCGCATCATCCCTGATCGCAGGATCGACGACGTAGATCCAAAGCTCGTCGTCCTTGCCGCCGCAGGCGATATCCCCGGTGTCGAAATGCTGCTTCAGGAGGCGTTCCACGTCGTCCAGGTTGACCCGTTTGCCGAGTATTTTCAAAAAGCGCTTCTTCCTGCCGACGATGTAATAGAAGCCGTCCGCATCCCGCCGCGCCATGTCGCCGGTCACCAAACGTCCGTGATTTTCATCCGGCTTGTTCAGATCCTGGCCGGTCAGCGCGTAGCCCAGGGTGACGTTCGGGCCGTAATACACCAGCTCGCCCACCTGCTCCGGCGCGTCTATGACCTCGCCGTCGGCGCCGATCAGCTCGAACCGACCGCCGGGAATGGGAATGCCCATGCTCCCCTGCTTCTCGAGGGAGCGCTCAGGCGGCAAATAGCCCATGCGGGCGGTGGCCTCTGAAGCGCCGTACATCACCACGAAACGCTTGCCCCGCTCCATCGCCCACTCGGCCAGCTTGCGGTGCAGCTCCGGGGAAAGCTTTCCGCCCGCCTGGGTCAGCGTCCTGATCGACGGCATTTCCCGCTTGAGTATGCGCAGCTTGTCGATGGTCTCGTAGGTGAAGGGCACGCCCGCAAACGAGGTGACCCCCTCGCGATCCACCAGCTCCCAGAACTTCTTCGCGTAGGGATTCAGGTCTGTCAGCACCAGCGTCGCGCCTGCGTATATGTGGGTATTGACCACGGACAGGCCATAGACATAGTTCATCGGCAGCGATGTGATAGCCCGCTCCGAGGGCGTGATGCCCAGGTATTCGATGATGGACTGGGTGTTGGCGCGTATGTTTTCGTAGCTCTGGCGCACCAGCTTGGGACTTCCCGTGGACCCGGACGTGGAAATCAGCAGGCAAAGCGCATCATTCATGGCGAAAGGCGTCTCAACCGCCAGCGCCATAAGCCCGTATCCCTCCTTTTCGAGGACGACGCGGTGCTCGGGAAGCTTTTCCGTCATGTCCAAAGGCGCCCAAAGCCATGTCGGACGGTAGGCGTCGATCAGCTGGTTCAACAGGTCGCGGCTGATCCGCGCGTCCAAGAGCAGCGGCACGTGACCGTATTCCGTAAAGGCGAGATACCCGGCGATCGAAGCGACCGTATTGGCGCACAGGCAAAATATCAGAGACCTCTTTTTCAAAGGCGCGACGATTTCCCTGCAAAGCCCGTCCAGCTCTGAATAGGAGACCCTGCGCTCCCCCTCGACAAGCGCAATATGCTCCCCCTTGCTGCCGACATTCCACATATTCATTACCTCCATATCTTCGCCGATTGCCCGATTCCGGGCATAGACGGCAATCGACAATTGTACAAAATTATTCAATGTTATTTTATCATATTCAGTCCGATTGGGTTACGGCAAACCCGTTGCAACAATGAAATAATTCGGTTAATATTAATGTATATGGACATAAGGAAGCACCGTATAATCAAGTGGTACAGCGACTGGTCAATTTTCGAGTGTGTTTCTGGAGTGTGTTAAGGAAATACCGCACAATGCTCATGGCGCATTAACGGCTGAATTTCAGCCGCCTGCTGCCTGCTGATTTCTTGACTTGCCGCCAATAAATTCAGCCGTCAGAGCGTTGCGAGCATTGTTCGGTGTTTCCATTAAAAAAGACAGCCCCGCAAAACGCGAAGCTGTCGTCGAATCGAATGGGAATGCCCCCGAATATGCGCCCGGACCGCAATCAGATCTCCAGGTAGGAGTCGGCGTACAGGTTGTTGTTCTTGATGATGTCGCAGGTCTTGACGGTCTCCATCAGGCGCTGGTCGTTGGGGTTCACAATCGCGCTGGTCAGGCCCTGCATCATCGCCATCGCCAGCATGCAGCTGTCAAAGATGGGACGGATGTGCTTGGGCATGCCGTTGGAATTGTTGGACAGGCCGCCGGTGCTGTTCAGACCCATGTCGGAGAACATCTTGATGGCCTCGAGAACCTCCATCTGCTTGTCCTGCATACCCTTGACCACGAGGAACAGCGGATCGAACCACAGGTCCTCGGCCTCCATGCCGTGCATCAGGCCCTCCTCCAGCATCCGCTGGCAGTGCATCATGCGCTCATCGTTATCGGAGGCGATGCCGTTTGCGGAGCACAGCGCGATGACGATGGCTTCGTTGTTGGCCGCCAGCTCGATGCGGTTGAAGCGGTCACCCGCGTCGGCGGAATTCACGATGGGCTTGCCCTTGGAGCGGTTGTACACCTTGATGCCCGCCTCGATGGCCTTCATGTTGGAGGTATCCAGCGCCAGCGGCACGTTGTCGAAGCGCTCCTGCAGCAGCTTCACAGCCCACTGCATAACCTCTTCGCCGTCAGATTCGGCGGGGCCGATGTTCACGTCGATGTAATTCGCGCCCGCCTTCAGCTGCTGCTCGCACCGCAGCAGGATCGGCTCGGGATCGCGCTCGGCAAACGCCTTGCGGATCGAGGGGGCGGTGACGGAAATGCGCTCGCCGATGGTGATGAACTTTGCCATAATGTTTCCTCCCAGCTTGTTTTTATTGAAAGCTGGCCGGTACGGCAACGCCATACCGGCCAATGCGCTTCGTTAAGCGTTGAAATCCTTGATGAACTTGACCAGTTGGACCGCCTCCATGGGGCCGACCACCACGTTCCAGCCGGGCAGCTTGGCCTCGATCTCGCCCTTCATCACGGCGACCTTGCCGGGAATGATCAGTGTGCGGGACTTGATCTTGTTCTCGATGTCGAACTCGTCGAAGAATTTCTTGATAGTGCCCGCCGAGAACTTGCCCGCGGCCCAGGCCGTCAGCACGGACATGCCGCTCGCGTCGGTAATCAGCAGGTTGACCGGGCACTTGGAGCGCTCGTACTCACCGGAGACCAGGAAGTAGGTCAGCGCGAAGTCCACGGTCAGAGAGCAGACGGAATTCTCGTCCGCGCCATTGAGGGCATAGATGCCGGGCTCCACCTTCATGGGCTTCTGGGGATCGGTGAAGATGTTCTGGCGCAGGCCGTACAGCGCCAGCGCCTCGCTTCAGGTTGCCGCGGCGCACCATCACGGCGTTGGCAAAGGTCTGCTTCGCGTCCGCGCCGGTGCAGTCGATGATCAGGTTCTTGTTGCCCTTGCCCTCCAGCAGCTTGATGGTGTCGTAGATTTCGGAGATGTCCGCGCCGCCCACGCCCAGGGTGACGCCCGCGGCGGTGGCCACGGCGTTCATGGCCTCGGCATTCTCCTTGTTCGCGCCGTTGAGTAGGGGCTTGGCGGCCTTGCAGAGATCCAGCGCAGCCTTGGCGACATCGGCGTCGGCGCAGTTCAGCACCAGCGCGCGCTCGGCGGCCATGGCCTTCTTGACCAGCGCCACATAGGCGTCCGCCCCGTTGCCGGCATAGTTTAGATACAGAAATTCCACGTACTCGCGCTCGCCGATGCGCTCGTAGTCGACCTTCTTGATCTCGGCGATCTTGGCGTCGATCTCGGCCTCGCTCATGCAGGAGCAGAGGGTGACGGCGTAGAGGTTGCGGTTGATCAGGGTCTTTTCGTGGCGGAACAGCACGGTCTCGCCGCCCAGCTTGTGTTCGGTGGCGCCCGCGCCGACGGTGATGGTCTTCATCAGGGGGGCGGTGGCCTCGGACAGGGTGGCCAGGGCGTCGGCGGACATGTAGGGGCACTTCTCAATCGGCACCGCGCCGGAGGCGACCTTCATGGAAAACGCCATGCAGGTGGGGCTGCCGCATTCCTTGCAATTCTTCTTGGGGGTCAGCTTAAATATGTCAAGACCTTTCAGAGCCATGGTTCTTTTCCTCCTTCCCCGCTCACATCAGGCTGTCGATAAACTTGGCGATGGTGGCGACAGCGGCAGGGTGCTTCATGATGACCATCTCGGAGCCGCCCATCAGGCAGGCTGAGGCGGTACACACTTCCATCTCAATGCCGCGCTCGTCGAGGGGACCCCATTCGGGGGTTTCCTCTTCGGGGGACATGGATTCCTTGACGCCCCAGGTCTCGGTGCTGATGGGCGTCACAATGGGCATCTGCAGCTGCGCGTCGTTCTGCGCCAGAGCGGCGGCCTTCACGCGATCCAGCGTGGAGGAAAGGTATTCAAAGCCATAGCCCGCAGCGGAGGAGCCCACGTTCATGCAGATGCTCTGCGCGGGCACGCCCAGCTGGGAAAGCAGCACGTTCAGCTGCTTGGCCAGGTTGATGTCCACGGCGGATTCCGCGCCGACCTTTTGATTGTAGGCCAGGCCGGCGGAGGCGCCGACGGTCTTATAGTTCTCTTCACGGGAGGAGAGCACCAGGATGTTCTTGCCCTGCAGCGCGTCGGAGACGGCGGAGAACAGCTCGGCGTCCTTTTCGATGTTCTTGCAGCCCATCACCAGAATGGGCATGGAAACGGCGTCGGCCACGGCCTTCGCCAGCGCGACGCAGTCTGCGACCGAGGTATTGTCGCCGTTGGGATCGGCGCTCTCAAAGTGCAGACAGATCGCGGAAGCACCCTCCATCGTCTCGGCCTTTTTCGCCATGTCCACGACGGATTCACAGCCGGCGTAGAAGTCCAGCAGGCCGGGCGAAACGATGCCCGCGAGGCCCTTGTCGGAAATCTCGACGGCGATCTTGGGCTTGTTCTCAATGGGCGCGTCGAAGGTGTAGAAGGGCAGTACGTTTTCGCCGCCGATCACGATGCTCTTGTCGCCCGTGCCGAGGGTGACCGCATTGATCCTGGCATTGAACGCCTGCTTTTTTGGAGTGAAAGCCATGTTGTATTCCCCCTGTTTGTCGTCGTTGCCGAAAGCGCGGCGGTTGGGCGCGCTTCCTAAAGTGCCAGTGTATCCATGATTGATTTCAGCGCGACCTTCACCGGCGCGTCATCTGGTACCTTGGCGCTGGGTTTGCCCTCGCAGTCGTACTCGTAAACGAGCTCGTCCTGCGGCAGCACACCCGCCAGATCAAGGCCGTGCTTTTCAATCTCTTCCTTAACCCCGTCGTTCAGGCGTCCGCCCGGCGCGCGGTTAACGATCAGTTTCATGACGCCGGGCCTGAGCTCCAGCGCGTTCACCATTTCGGCGATGCGCGCGGCGGCCTGTATGCCCCGGCGGGAGCAGTCGCTGACCAGCAACAGCGTATCGACATGGGGCAGGGTTCCCCGGGCGATGTGCTCCATGCCCGCCTCGTTGTCGATCACCATGTATTTGTAGCGACCGTAATACTTGTCGATCTGGGACTTGAGAACGCCGTTGACGTAGCAATAGCAGCCCTTGCCCTCGGTGCGCCCCATGACCAGCATGTCAAAGTCGTCCTCTTCGATCAGGGCTTCGTTGAATTTGTATTCGGCGTACTCCTGCTTGGTCATGCCCGACGGAATGGGGCTGACCGGCATGAGCTCCGCGTGGGCCATCTCCTCGCGGATGCTGCCCAGCGTGGTGTCAACTTCGACGCCCAGCACCTCGTTCAGGTTGGAATTGGCGTCGGCGTCCACCACCAGCAGCGGGCCCTTGCCCTTCGCGCACAGATATTCTATTATCATGCCGCAGGCCGTCGTCTTGCCGACGCCGCCCTTGCCGGCCACAGCGATAACATGTGTTGCCATTTTTGCTCCAGTCTTTGATCAAATCAGATCGATAATCCCGGATTCCTTCACCAGTCGGGTGACATCCTCGTATTTGTTCAGCGCGTAAAGGTGGATGCCGTCGATGCCGCAGGCGCGGTATTCGTCGATCAGGCGAACGGTGTAGGCCATGCCCGCCTCCTTAAAGGCCGCTTTCTTGGCGGCGATGGCTTCCTCGCTCTCGCCGGGCGCGAAGGGATTCGGGAAGATCCAGTGCCTGGAGATGATCTCCGTCAGCGCCCTGGGCATGACGCAGCCGTTTCGGCTGAGCGCCATGTTGACGGTCGCGGCGATGTCCAGCACCGGCATGATGCCCACATCCACAGGCATATACACGCCAGCGGCGCGGATGGCGTCCAGCCACCAGCGGAACTGGTCCATGTCCCAGCACAGCTGGGTCATGATGTAGTCCGCCCCTTCATCCTGCTTTTGCTTCAGGAAGGCAATGTCCGCTTCAATGCTCCGGCAGGCGATGTGGCCCTCGGGCGAGCCCGCCACCGCGATGGTGAACCTGTCGCCGAAGGTTTTGCGGGTAAACTTCACGAGCTCGGTGGCGTAGTGCAGGTCGCCGCCGGTGCCGATCCAGCCGAAGGGAATGTCGCCGCGCAGGGCCAGCATATGATCGATGCCATGCTCCAAATAGGCCCGCAGCTGTTCGGCGATGCCCTCCTTTGTATTTGCGACGCACGTGAAGTGGGTCACCGGGATGCACTTGCCGTCCTTTTTGATCTTGTCGAGTACCTCGAGATTCTTGCCAACATTGCTTCCGCCGGCGCCATAGGTACATGAAATATAGTCGGGGTTCAATTCATAGAGATGCTCCAGCACTCCCCCCGCGCCGCAAAGCTTTTCCATGCCAGCGTCGGTCTTGGGCGGGAATACTTCAAATGAAAACGCCATTCGATCCTTCAGGATGTCCTTTATACTCATTCAATCCTCCACGCGCTCCGGCTACTGATGTATTTTTGGGGCAGCATGCATACATGCCAGGTAATAATATCACAAACCCAAGAAATAGGCAAGTGTCTGCGATAAATATTATGACATAATTTCAACTAAATTAATGTGAATAGAAATTTCTGCCGCAGCCCGTGGCTGCTGGCGAAAACGGTGAGGCTTCCGCCGTCCAACTGTTCCACGGTCAACTCGTCCACTTCGCCCCTGAGCAGCGCGCGCACATAGCCAACCGGATCGTCCGTCTCGATCTCGTCAAAAAAAACATCCCGCATCTGGTTGCCCGAGCAGCTGTTCTGTATCTCCCGCACCAGCTCGTATTCGGCCATGGGCCGTCCTCCTTTGACGTGGGCGGGCAGCCGCGCGGCGGAATCACCGCCGCCGCGCCTGTCCGCAGGGATCGTTTTATGCGCATGCCCGGGGGCGAACCACCACCGTGCCGCCGGTCAGATCGGCGGAGGCGATTTCGCCCTCGATCTTCTCCTCGCGCCCCATGATGTCGGTGAGCGTGACAACGCCGTCCGCGCATTCGATCAGCATCACGTTTTTCAATACCTCGTTTTCAGGGCGCTTTTCAATTTTGTAAACCGTTGAAAGACACATATGCGTCGCCTCCCGTCATTATTTCGGAACATTCAGCGCCGCCAGCACCGTGGACAGGCGCATGTTGCCCTTTTCAAAGTCGGACACGGCCTGCATGACCTGCTCGCAGGCGGTCGCGTCCCCCACTTCCTTCAAACGCCCGGCAAGCTGCGCCAGCTCGTTGGCATGGGCGGCGTTGTGGTTGACCATGTACTGCATCAGCGCCACGATCTCAGCCCTGGGGTCCATGTCGCAGCTCCTGCAATCGGAATTGCAGCCGGCCGCGCCGGGACAGCCGCCGTGGGCATGGTCGTGGCCGTGGGGATGCTCGTGGACGTGCTCATGGGGATGGGTGTGGGTGACGCCATCGGCATGGGTGTGCGGGTGGCTGTGCTCGTGGGCGTGGGCATGGCTGTGCCCGCCATCGTGGGAATGCTCGTGATCCGCCCCGCCCATGTGGGGATGCGCCGCGTCGTGATTGTGGTGGTCGTGGGGTATGCCGTGCTCATGCATATAATCGTGGTCGTGATCCATATCTGATCTTCCTTTCACGTCTGTTCATCGCTTTGATTATACACCAGGCACGCGGATTTGTCAAAGCCGTCTTCGCCGTTTGCGGCGCATCCCCCGTCCAGGGTTTCCAATCATAATTTTTTGAATTCTTAACTTGTGTCCTTGCGCCGGTGATTGCATCTGAAGGCCATATGGGATAAAATAGCGGCGAGGTGAATCATCAGTGGACCATGAAAACAAAAATGCTGTGGAGCACGGCATGCAAGCCGAAATCCACGACCACGCCTATATGCACGCCCACGGCATTGAGCATACCCATGAACACGGCCACAGCCACACCCACAGCCACGAGCACACCAAGGCGGTGCTGAACCGGCTCTCAAGGGCCATCGGCCACCTGCAATCCGTGCGCAACATGGTGGAGGAGGGGCGGGATTGCTCGGAGGTGCTGATACAGATCGCCGCCGTGCGCTCCGCCATCGACAACACCGGCAAGCTGATATTGCAGGATCACTTAAAGCACTGCATCGTCGAGGCCGCCGCCGAGGGCGATCAGCAGGCCATAGAGGATCTTTGCCAGGCTATCGACAAGTACATGAAATGACCTGCATGCACCATTGCGGCGGCATCCACGCCGCGTCGGCTTCCCCAGCGTATCCGGGCAACCGCGACGGTTAGAATACCGCCGCTAAATGTTGCATCGCGCAGGAAAAAGGACAGGCGCATCCTTCAGCGCCCGATATATTAAGGAAATACCGCAGGCACCAAATTCAAAGAATTGCGGGTTGTGAGTATGGCTGACGCATGGATCATGAAGGGGCTGTCGTGGGACAATCCCCTGCGAATACACTCGGCGGCGGAGCTGACCGCCTGGGTGGAGGAGATCGGCTTCCTGCCTCTCTTCGCCAACGAGGTCGCCGGCTTTTCCGCCGAAGAGCACGTCGCGGCGGACGCCTGGTGGACGGGCAGCAAGGCCACCGACCCCTGGGAATGGCGGGAGGCGATCGCCGCGGCGCATGTCGTCGCCTACGGCAAATTCTTCGACTGCAGGGCCGGCTTTATCAGCCGGCGATGGCTTCCCACCTTTGCCAACGCCCGGCGCAACGGCTGGGACTTTGACGGGAAGTGGCAGGACGGCAGAGCCTCCGTCCGCGAAAGGGCCATCATGGCGTTTTTCGTCGATCCTGAATCGGACGACGCGCCGGTCTTCACGAATGCGGAAATCCTGAGCACGGATCTGAAGCGGCGCGCCGGCTTCGGCAAGGGTGGGGAGAAGAACTACCCGGGCGTCCTGACCGGCCTGCAGATGCAGCTTTACCTGGTGATCGGCGGCTTCCGACGCCGTCAGAACAAGCGCGGGAGCGACTATGGCATGGCCGTATCCGTCATCATGACGCCGGAGTCCATCTGGGGATATGACGTCGTCGCCTCGGCCTACGGCGAAGAACCGGCGGAAAGCTGGCGGCGCATCCATGAGCATACGCGGGCGATGTATCCGGACGCCGACGAAAAGAGCATCATAACGCTGATCGGGAAAAGGCCGGAGGATTGACCATATACACGACCCGGATCAGCAAGCCGATTTCACTGGCCCTTCGGCGCCATTCGGCCATCCTGTGGCAAGGCGCCGGGGAGCGATTTGTCGCGGCGATACACCGCAGACGCCGAACGACGACGGATGCGTCATGAAATCCGCATTTTGAAGGGCTGGAGGGAGGAAGCGCAATGAAAATCGGTGTTCTGTCGGATACGCATGGTCTGCTGCGGCAGGAGGTGATCGAGTATCTCTCCGGCTCCGACGCCATCCTCCACGGCGGCGACATCAACAACCAGGGGATACTGACGACCCTCGAAGGGATCGCCCCGGTTTATGTCGTGCGGGGCAACAACGACAGGGAATGGGCTGAGGCAATACCGCTGTATCTGGATTTCACCCTGGCCGGGCTGCACGTCTTCATGGCGCATAAGAAGCGCGACCTGCCGAATGACCTGTCGCCCTATGATCTGGTGGTATACGGCCACAGCCACAGGTATGAGGAGATTCGTCAGGGAAGGACCATCCTGCTCAATCCCGGCAGCTGCGGCCCCCGGCGCTTCAATCAGGCGATCACCCTCGCCATAGTCACAATCACCCCTGAGGGGCGGATCGAGGTTGAGCGCATCGACATAGCGCATCATAACACGCCGAGGGTGCGCATCGGCGCAGATCTGAAAGCGCAGATAGAGACCGTGATGAAGGAGACGGCGAAGGGACGGCCCGCCGTTGACATCGCCGCCAGGAGGGGCTGGGACGTGGCGCTGGTCGAGCAGATCGCCCGTCTGTACGTGACGCATCCCGGCGTGGACGCGGACGGCATCATGCAAAAGATGGGCGTATGAGAAAAAAATAACAAAACGATCTGAGGAGGGCTTCACATGGCGTACAGCACTGACACAGAAGCGGCGAAGGCGCTCGCCGCAAGGGTACATGAAGGCCAAACCGATAAAGCGGGGCAACCCTACATCACCCATCCGATGCGAGTCGCCGGACGCCTGGATACCCCAGAGGCGCAGGTCGTCGGCTGGCTCCACGATACCGTGGAGGATACGGCGCTAACGCTGGGCGAGATAGAAGCGCAGTTCGGCCCGGAGACCGCCGCTGCCGTGGATGCGATCAGTCGGCGCGACGGCGAAGCATGGTCGGATTACCTGGATCGCGTACAGGCCAATCCCATCGCCCGCCAGGTGAAAATCAGCGACCTGATCGACAACAGCAACCTGGGGCGGATTCCGGTGATCACCATGAAGGACGTGGAGCGGCAGGCGAAATACAACAGAGCTCTGCAAAAGCTGATGGCGGAATGACGATGCCGATCGGCCTTGTAAAGGCAGACCGCAGCTATCGTGGCTACGACCACAGCCGTGTCGTCACAGGGAACGAGCGCCCGAAGATGGCCGGGGCTGCGCAGTTGTGCCCATACAGTGTGAACGTGCAGCCGTTGAAGCACACCCGATGTCGTTGTCCGCATTCAATCCGAAACCAAATGGGCAAAGGGCCTGACGGCTGATACGGATGCCGGCGCTGTCGGGGCTTCATCCAGGCGATGCGCATATCGAACCCGGGACGGCGGGAAACGCCGTCACCGTTTTTCCGCAAGCACGTTTTTCAGTATTGCCAGCATCTTTTGCACGTCCACGGGCTTGGCGATGTGGGCGACCATCCCGGCTTCCTTCGCCGCTTCCACGTCCTCTTTGAATGCGTTGGCCGTCATGGCCAGTATGGGGATGTCGGCCAGCTTCCGGTTTTCCAGGGCGCGTATCGCCCGGGTAGCCTCGTAGCCGTCCATCACCGGCATCTGGATGTCCATCAGGATCGCGTCGTAATAGCCCGGCTCGGAGGCCGCCACCATGTCCACGGCGACCCGGCCGTTTTCCGCGGATTCCACCGTGAAGCCCGCCTGGGTGAGAATCATCATGGCGATTTCCATATTGATCTGATTGTCTTCCACCAGCAGCAATCGCTTGGTCGAAAAATCGACTTCCGCTTCCGCAGCGACATCCGGTTCGGCCGGAAGCGATTGCGCGCCATCCGTGACGTCCTTTTCCTCCGCGAGCTTGAACTTCAGCCGGATGACGATCTGCGTCCCGCTGCCGGGCGCCGTGAGCACCTCGATGGTGCCGCCCATCAGGTCGATGATCCGCTTCGTGATGGACAGGCCCAGTCCCGTCCCCTCGATGCCGCTGACCGTGGAGCTGCGCTCCCGTTCAAAGGCGTTGAACATCCTTTCCGCGAATTCCCTGGACATGCCGATGCCGGTATCCTGCACGCGGATCTCGTAGGCGCCGTAGTTGTTGTCCGTAACGCCGGTCTCCAGGAGCGAGGCGGTGATCGTGCCGCCGGACGGCGTGAACTTGTAGGCGTTTGAGAGGATATTCAGCAGCACGCGATTCAGGTTCTTTTGGTCGCACCAGACATGGCGGTGCTGCACCTGGCCGGTATGCACCCGGAAATCCATTTGCTTCTGCTTCATCTGCTCGGAAAACAGATCGCGCATGCCGTCGAACAGCGCGCAAATATCCAGCGGCAAAAATTCAAGCTCGATCCTGCCGCTCTCAATGCGGCTCATCTCAAGGATGTCGTTGATGAGCGCAAGCAGGTGCTGGCTCGACATGTCGATCTTTTCCAGATAGCTGTGAAGCTGAGGGGATGCCGGCTCCTTCAGCGACAGTGTCGTATAGCCGATGATGGCGTTCATCGGGGTGCGGATATCGTGGGACATGTTGAACAGGAACTGGCTCTTGGCCAGGCTGCTCTCCACCGCGTGAATCTTCTCGCGCTCCACGGCCTCATGCTTTTCCCGCACCACATTCTGAACATACAGCATCACGGCCAGCCCCACAAAGGTGATGACGATCAGCAGTACGCCGTCCCGGGTCAGTATCGTCCGCATCTGCTCCGCGCTTTCCCCCGCCATGACCCGCTTGCCCAGCCACATCATGGCCGAATAGATCAGGAGCGAAAACAGCGCAATGCCCGAGGTGGACATGCCGCTGAACTCTGTCAGCGAGCTTCGGATAACCGTCCGCCAGTAAAACACAAAGCCCAGCAGGCACCAGAGGGACAGCAGGAGGAACGCCTCGCTCTCCATCGTCTCCATTGCCGCCAGGCGCGGCACGATCTGCACGATGGCGAACGCGGCGGATATGACGGTACCCGTCACGCCGGTGATCGTGGTCCGCCGGTTGCCTTCCGCCCGGGCGATCTTCCACGCAGCGGCGGAGGTATAGCCGAAGCCGATGATCGCCCCGAAGGAGGTCAGATCGACAAACCAGTTCAGCGTGTTCCTCCCAAGCAGGGAAAGCATTATGGACAGCGCCATGATGAACAGTATGCTGTAGGTCGTCCTGGAAAAGCGCTCCGACAGTATGCGGTCCTCCGCCATGGTCGAAAGGACGCGGGTGGTGCCCCGGTAGCCCCCGATAATGCCGGTCAGTATCGCGGCAATGGCGGTTATCGTCATCACCACCAGCCCAAACGGGCCCATGATGCGCTTCGCGACGTAGAACGTCGGCGTCGAGGCGACGCCTTTCAGACCGTCCAGGGCGGCGATATACGCCTGCCATGAGGAAAACCCGTCGGGAACCGACGCCACGCTGGTCAGCGCCATGGCAATGTACGCGATGGCCGCAATGACGATGGACGCGGCGATGATGCTCCGGGATCTGCGCATCGGAAAGCGAAAGTGCGCGGTGTCGAAGGCCGTTACCTCAAATCCCACGAACGCCCAGGGCGCCAGTATGACCAGGCTGAAAACCGCATAGTCCCTGTTCAACCCCCGTATGCCAAAGTCGCCGATCACCCCGTTGCGGAAGACAGACGGCAGACAGCATGCCGCCGTCAACAGGATCCCGGCTATCAGGACGACGGCCAGTATCGTTTGCAGGCGCTGCAGCAGGGGCTTTGCCCACACAAACAGCGCGCCGAAGCCCGCCAGCGCGATGATCGAAGCGATGGTTTCGCTGAGATAGATGGTATTGCCCGCGACCGTGTAATGTATGCCGGTCTGCGCGGTATCGGAGAGCAGCGTTCGCACAACGAGAAAAAGCGCGGTACCGTTCAGGAATACAATCGTCAGATAGGACAGGCAGAGGAACCAGCAGCTCAGGAAGGCGTGATCCCGCCCGAAGGCTTCCTTTGTATAGGAATACACGCCGCCCGTCATGGAGGAACGACCCATAAGATAGGTGAAATTGCTTCCGATCACAAGCATGACAGCCATGCCGATCAGCATGGCTGTCACCGTGCCGGCGGGACCGGCGACGGGCAGGAAGGTGGTGCCGGGCATGGCAAACACGCCCCACCCCACCATGCAGCCGAAAGCAAGGGCCCAGACGTCCAGGGGCGACAGATAGCGGTCGAGCGCCCTGGCGTTATCCTGACTGCCCTTATCCATCTTCCTTTCTCCCTGCTGTCCCCCCTCCGTCACAGCTTCAACGCCTTCTCCCGTTCGGCCACGATCTGCTCCAGCAGCGCCCTGCCGCCATCCGCCGGCATGCTCTTGCCGCGCAGCAGCTCCGTCAGTTCGCAAAGCGGCTTATATATCGGGGTCAGCGAAACGTTGCCGATGGAGCCCTTCAGCGCATGGGCGGCCTCAAATGCCGCAGTGCCATCGCCCGCGTCCACGGCGGCTGTCAGCGCGTCGAAATTCTTGTCCGCCAAAGCCATGGCGACCATTCTGAGATAAAACGGCTCATTGTTCATGCACCGGGCCACCCCTTCGGCGGTGTTCGCGCCATAGGCGCGCAAAGCGTCCAATGTCATCTTCTATCCCTCCTCGCAATCATACGGTTATTTTTCCTGTCGTATGCCAATGACGATGTGGTGGTTGTCGCTTTCCCGGGTCTTGATGGTTTGCAGCGAATAAGGCGTCGGCACGCCCTGCCTCAGCTTGCGGAAGGACAGCGCGACGGTTTCCTGCTGGCCGGTCCAGCGCATCAGGTTTGCCTTGCCGGTGGCCTGTCTGACCTTTTCCACGTCGGGCTCGTACACGTCCTTCAGCAGCTTCTCCCGGGCCTCCTCGAAAAAGTCAGCCCCGCCGGGACGGATCTTGAGGTCGCCGTCCTCGCCCGTGAAGAACTCAAGGTAGAAGTCAGTGACGACATCCACATAGAAGATGCTCTCGAAATCACTGGTCAGCGCCTTGGAGATGCTCATGTAGGTCTTCTTTTCCGTGGGCGTCATTTCGACCTTCACATTGCCCCGTTCGAGCAGGAAATGATCGAAGGCCTCAGGCGGCACGGGCTTCGAGAAGAAATAGCCCTGCACCATGTCGCAGCCCATCGCCTTCAGCACCAGATACTGCTCCTCGGTTTCCACGCCCTCGGCCACGACGGGCACATGCAGATAATCCGCGATGTCGATGATCAGCTCGATCATGCGCACGTCCCGGTTTTCGCCGAAGGCGCTGCGCACGAAGCTCATGTCCAGCTTCAGCGCGTCGATGGGCAGGTGCGACAGCATGCCCAGCGACGAATAGCCGGTACCGAAGTCGTCCATCTCGATGCGGAAGCCCATGCCCATGCCGCGCAGCTCCTTGGCCGTGGATATGACCTGATCGGAATCGCCGGTATAGGCGGACTCGGTGATCTCAAGCACCAGGTCCTCCGCGTCGAGGCGATAGGCTTCCAGGATCTCCTTGAAGATATTCTTCAGGTTCGGCGTCAGCATATCGATTCGGGACACGTTCACCGACACCGGCACGGAATAGCCGAAGCGATCCTTCCAATCCCGTATTCTTGACGCGGTTTCACGCCACACGTATCGGTCGAGCTCCAGGATCAGGCCGTTGTCCTCCAGCAGGGGGATGAATACGCCGGGACTGATCATGCCCAGCTCGGGGTGATCCCACCGCACCAGCGCCTCCGCGCTGGACAGTATGGGCTTTTCGGGACGGATATCGAACTTGGGCTGGAAGAAGACCATGAAGCGGCCGCTCTCCAGGGACGGCCTGAAGTCCTCCAGAAGGCGCTCCCTGTACAGCGCGGCTTCGTGCATTTCGCTGTCGTAGATGCCGATGGCCTTCTGATATCCGCTCTTGACGGTGTTCGCGGCGATCTTCGCGTAGTCAAAGCGGCGCTCGATCTCCAGCGATTTGTCGACCTGGGAGTACACGCCCATGCGCAGCCGGACCCGGTTCCCGGACGTGTTCTCGTCCACAAGGTTTTCGGAGGCCTTGTCCAGTATGGCGGCGTAATCCTCCCTGTGCGGGCAATAGATGAGGAAGGTGTCCGCGCCCCGGCGGCATCCCACGCCGCCGACCTCCCGGGATACCTGGCGGATCTGCTTGCCGATGCGGGCGAGGACGCTGTCGCCGTACTGCTTGCCGTAGCGCTCGTTGAGCATATGGAAGTGGTTGACGTCCAGCACGATGGCGTCCATCGGCATTTCGGGATAGTGCTGGTCGTACATCCGCACATAGCGGAGGAAGTATTCGAGATTGAACAGGTTGGTCAGGCTGTCGCGCTCCGTGGACTGTATGATATTGCGCTTCTCGAAAAGCTCGATGCAGCGATTGACGCGGGCCTGGACGATCTCCCAGGAGGGATAGGGCTTGGGAATGAAGTCGATGGCCCCGATCTTGAGGCATTCCACCTCGGCGCTCTGGTCGGCGGTCATCACGATTACCGGAATGTGGCTGAGCTCCTCTTCCTCCTTCATGACCTTCAGGACTTCCATGCCGCTCATCCTCGGCATCTGCAGATCCAGCAGCACCAGCGTCATATCGTCCTTGTGCAGCTTGATCTGCTCCAGGGCTTCGGCGCCGTCGGAGGCGTACAGCAGCTCGTAGCCTTCGCCGAGTATTTCGCCGAGTATCATCTGGTTGACCTTTTCGTCCTCGACGATGAGGACCCGGCGTTTGAGGTTCAGGATCTCAGCGCCCTTGTCCAGCGCGAACATCTGCTTGGGGGCCTCTTCCTCGACGTCCTCCCGCGAGATGGCGCCCATGCCCTTCAGCAGCTTCTTTTCCTCGTACATCAGGCTGTCGGCGCGCTCAAATACTTCGTGGAAGCTGGCGTCCTTGCCGGCGTTATACTCCGAAAGGCCGCCTGAAATGACGACTTCCTTCGTGCTGATATGCTCCACCGAGCGGTCGTGCAGGGCCAGCACCAGTTCCTTGCGGATGAGGTAATCGCGTCCGTTCAGTATCACCACGAATTCATCGCCGCCCGTGCGGTATACCGGGCTGTGCTGGAAGATATCGCAGATCATCCTGCTGGCCTTGAGTATGTACTCGTCGCCCGCCTTATGGCCCAGGGTGTCGTTGATGACCTTCAGGCCATTGACGTCGCAGACGACCACCGCAAAGGGGTCCATCTCGTTGCTGGCGATCCGGGCGTCAAACTCCTTCTGCTTCATCAGGAAAGCGTGCTTGCTTTTGACGCCGGTCATGGGGTCTGTGAAGGCGACGGTGCGCGCCTGGTCGCGCTCCTGATTGGCCTTCTTTTCCCATTTTTGCAGGGAAATGTGGTTGCCGATCATGACGACGAGGGATATGCCGAACAGCGCGGCGATGACCATAACGCTGGTATTGTCCGCCGAGTGCAGGCGCTGGCGCTGTACGGCCAGGAATTCATCCCTTTCCGCCGGCGTGGTGCTCCCGTCCTTCATCTCATCCATATAGACGGCGATTTCCTCCACCACCTTGTTTTCCCTTTCCTCGTTCAGCCGCTCCGCCCAAGTCATCGCCATCAGCACGATGAAGGCCAGCAGGGCGATCCACACGATGATGGCCTTGCCGAAATTCCGGGCGTGGTCCCTGCGTATGACATACTGGAAGAAGCACAGGCCGAGGATGGACCACACGGCTATGAGCACATAGGTCTCGGTGGCGATGGTGTAGTCGGCAAAGGCGCTCGGGAAGAGGAGGAATATGATGAAGGCGGCCATGATAAACATGCATATGCCGCTGACGAACTGCTGTTTTTTGTTGCTTTCCTGCTTTGACAGCTTGAGAACAGCCGCGGAGGCGAAGCCGTAGAGTATGACGGCGCCGATGGTGGTGGTATCCACGATCCAGCCGATGGCGGTCCTGCCGAGGAAGGGTATGGGCAGGGAGACGACGAGCACCAGCAGGATGGCCCTGACCGGGATCTGGTTCCCGCTGAGCTCGGCAAAGCGCTTGGGGAGAATGCCGTCCTGCGCGATGGCGAAGCACAGGCGGCTGACGGCACGCAGCATACCGATCAGGCTGGTGATCACCAGCGCCAGCAGAGAGGCCATCAGGATGTAGACGCCGGTAGAGCCGAGGTAATGGTTGGCGGCATAGAAGGCCGGAAGCCCTGCGATGCCCTCGAACTCGTCCAGGCGGGTGATGTAATCCAGCCAGCTGGAGCAGCCCTCCGGGTAGGCGGTAATGCTCAGCAATATCACGAAGATATACAGCGCCGTGGTAACGATCAGGGAAATCACCAGCACGCGGAACAGGGCGCTGTGCTTGAAGTGATACTCATCGGTGGAATGGGACACGCTTTCAAAGCCGATAAAGGCCCAGGGCGATATGAACGCGATGCGCACGACCTGCCACAGAACGGCTTTATCCGGGACAAAGGCAGGGTCCATGGTCATCCCGGAAGCGCCGTGACCCGCCATGGCCACCGCAAAGCATACCGTGATGCCCGCGGTAAACAGCAGCGCCAGCACCACCATGATGCGCGCGGTTCCCCGCTTGGTCTTTGCGCAAAGCAGTCCGATCAGGGCGATGGACAACAGCGTCACCAGCGCCTCGCCCAGATAGACCTCGTAGCCGAAGATGGTGTACAGATATCCGACCTTAAAGACGCCCCGGAGGAAATACCGCGCAAACAGCGGGATGCTCGTGGCGTTGGCCCAGAATATGGAAATGTAGACCAGGAACATGAACCAGGCGACGAGGAAGGCGCGGTCATAGCCGAAGATATGCTTCACATAGTTGTACAGCCCGCCTGTGCCTGGATAGTGCATGTTCAAATAATGATAGTGATTCGCCACCATCAGCATCATGGCAAAACCGATCAGCAGGCCGAGGATGGAGCCCAGCGGCCCCGCCTGGGAAAGGTAGGTCCGACTGGTGACGACAAGGGACCCCCAGCCGATGGCCGAGCCCACCGATAAGGCCCATACGGCCAGCGGCGAAAGGTAGGGCTGTAACGTCGTGCTTTTTCCGCTCTCTGGCTTCTGTTTCTCCACAGCATTCCCCTCCGTATTGCAGCTGAAAAGCCATATTCCGTTGCCTATATTTTAGACCCGTTTCCATAATACTGTCAAGTATTTTCTGTTTCCCGACACGGCTCGCCCATGAATGTGTCGTTACAGCGTAGTGTCCTTTGATATATTCTGTTCCAATGGATTCATCAGAACGAACAGTAGCCACTATTCCTGTTCCCTGTTTCCATGGGCCTGCCGGCCCCAGCTCTCTGAAAACAGTCCACTGGACTGTTTTCCGGGCGTTCGCTGTCCCTGTACCCTGTTCCCTAAGGGCTTGCCGGCCCCATCTCGCTAAAAACAGCACACTGTGCAGTTTTCCGGGCGCTCGATAAGCAGGTTATTCCCATTTTCAAGTGGACAACTCGCCATTTATCTGTTATAATGGACACGGTGATTTATAGGATGCACGATGGATAACAGTCGATTCTGCGTGAAGTCGGTACCGCATAGCAGGATATCGCACGCAGGCACGCTGTTTCATGCCGCTGCGGCGCCTGTCGCGGAAAGGTGGAGGATACAAATGCCAGGAATCGGAAAGCTGACGGGTCTGTTAATTTCCGCATTGATTGCGGCGTTCATTTTCGCGGCCTGTTCCCTGGCCTCCCCCGCTTCCGGTTCAGGCGACGATGTGCCTTCAGACAATTTGGGCGCAAGCGCCGAAGCGCCGGCCATTTCAACCGGTTCGGACGAGTCCGTGCGCAGCGCGGTGGACTTCGAGCATGAGCTGGACGCCTATGTGCCGCTGAAGGACCATTACAATTTCTATTTTACATACAAGACCGTACACCCCTGGTGGGACGCGGTGGCGCTTGGGATGGAGGAAGCCCAGAGGCAATTTCTGGACAAGGGCATAACGATTACCTATGAATACATGGCGCCGGACGTGGCCTCCGCCGAAGACCAGAAGAAAAAGCTGCTTGCCGCCGAACAGAAGGACTACGATGTGATCGGCGTGGATGTCGCGGACGAGCGCATCATATCGCCGCTGCTCGATGAGATGGTGGATTCCGGCACGAAGGTCATGACCTTTTCAAGCTCCGACGCCGCCGCAGGCTGCAAAAGAATCGCCTATGTGGGCAATACCCACAATTACCGGGACGGCGCAGACCTTACGGAGGCGATTTGCGAAAAGCTGGGGTACAAGGGAAAGGTTGCAATTCTCGTGGGAAGCGTCGGCGCGCCCTGCCATGAGGACCGGGCGCGGGGCGCAAGGGATACCATCGCCAAATACGGCGATATGGAGATCGTCGCCACGGAATATGACATGGATTCCGTGGATATCGCCTATGATCTG
Source organism: uncultured Eubacteriales bacterium (assembly GCA_902778995.1). Taxonomy (GTDB): domain Bacteria; phylum Bacillota; class Clostridia; order Christensenellales; family Aristaeellaceae; genus UBA2862. The sequence continues at coordinate 3,238 of CACYZW010000046.1, read as the reverse complement.
ACCCTCGGGATCCTGGAGAAATGCCCGGATCTCGACGGCATCATCTGCTGTAACATGAGCAACCCCGTCGGAGCCGCCAGGGCGATCACAGAAAAGGGCAGCAACGCCGTTATCGTGGGCATGGATCACGACGAGGAGGCCCTGCGCTATTTGGACGACGGCGTGATCTATTGCCTCGGCGTACAGGATTGTTATTCCATCGGCTTTGATACCATCCAGACAGCCGTGAAAATCGCGGACGGGAATCAGGCCGGCGAACTGTTCCCGGAGAAAACAGATGAGATCACGACAATAATCTTTCAGAAAAACGCGGCTTTGATGCTTGAACTGCTGTACGGTGAAATGTGATGGCACATAAAATAATGATAACCAAAAAGATGATTGTCCTGACAGCCGTCATAGGCAGCCTGTTGATCATGGCGTCGATAACGGCCAATACCATATGGGAATCAAAACAGGCCGCTGCCGCGACGGACGAGGCGGTCTCTGCGGTCAGCGCCTTCTACCTTGAGGCAATGGCGGACCGCCGCGCAAAGGCCATCACAAACCTGATCAACGACAGCTTCGATGAGATGGAAAAAGCCGTTACGTTCATTGACGGGGAACAGATCGGGTCGCAGGATGAATTGCGCAATACGATCGGCAAGGTCGAATCGCTGCTGAGCCTCAACCGGTTTGCGCTGGTCGATGAAGACGACATCGTTTACACGCGATATACGACCTATACCGGCAGAAGCCGACACAGTTTTCTGTCCGGCGAGGAGAAGAAAAGTCGAACCATCAGCACCGTTTCCCTCTACGGTTCCTCCAAGCAGCTGTGCCTGGTGATACCGACGCCGGACCAGTTCGACATCCAGGATATCGTCGATCTGCTGGCGTTTGACGATCAGGGCAGGACCCATTTCGCCCTGTACTCAAAGAGCGGCGCCAACCTGTCCGGCACCGAGCTGGGGCCCGTGATCTCGGATCACAACCTGTTAAAGGCTGTCAGGGGCATCGTTTCGGAGGATGTCCTGGAGGAAATCCAGGGGAACTTTTCAAACGAGAAGGAGGGAAACCTTTCGTTTGTCTCCGGCAACACCCACGAGACGCTGTATTATGTTCCGATCCAGGGCACGGGCTGGGAGATGGCGGTACTGATTCACGAGAGCGTCATACAGGATCGAATCCAGGGCATCAGCAAAAAATACCTTGAAACCAGCAAGTCCCTGATCATCTTCACGCTGGTTTCGACATTGACGCTTGCCATAATCATCCTCTTCCAGATCAGAAGCCTTTCCAAGGCGAAGCTCTTGGCGGAGGAGGAAAACAGCAGGGTCTTCCGCAACATGGCGAATACGGATTCCTTGACCGGCGTTCGGAACAAGCACGCTTATTCCGAAAACGAAGCGGTGCTCAACGGGCGGATACAGTCGGGAGAATTGCAGGCGCTGGGGGTCGTGGTCTGCGACATCAACGGGCTGAAGCACGTCAACGATACGCGGGGCCACGCGGCCGGGGATCAGCTGATCAAGGACGCCTGCGCGATGATCTGCAATTATTTCAAGCACGGCGCAGTATTCAGGATAGGCGGCGACGAATTTGTCGTCCTCCTTCAGGGAAGGGGCTATGAAACGATGCGCGATGTGATCGCCGAGCTGAACCGTCAGGTGGAAGCGAACATCAAAAAGAATTCCGTGGTCATTTCGGTGGGCTACTCCGTCCTGAACCAAGGGGATCAACAGCTGCGCGACATTTTTGACCGGGCGGATCGGATGATGTATGAACGCAAGAAGGAACTCAAGGCCATGGGCGCATCGCCAAGTCGCATCTGATTGACGGGCCATGCGCCGGCGGACAGACGCGGCGGTTACAGGTGAGATGAGTGCGTAAGCCATTGATACGCCTGACTCAAATAGCGCTGATGCGTTTGGGAAAGGATTTACGAAGGGGGGCGTAAAGCGCAGTGAAGAAAAACGGGGTCATTATCGTCAACGTGCTCATCATGATCGCCATGCTGTCCTTCGTGGTCCTCTATTCCAGCTCTACGAACAGGAAAACAATACAAAGGCAGATAGAGCATTTTGAGAACACCACAATCGCCATGGAGCATGTCACCGAGAATTATCTGGCGGGCGAGCAGCGCATCTGCGATGTGTGGGCGCGCTATATCAACAGCAAGGACATGACCATCGAGGAGGCCATTTCCTTCATTCGGATTTCCCACGTGCTGCCGAACGCCTCGGCGCATATCGTGTACCTTGATACGCTGTCCGGCCTGTCCACGAGAGCGATGCACGATACCTCCGACGACTATTCCGTCACTTACGAGCGGATGGAGCTGCTGAACGACGTGAGCTGGATCCACGACATAGGGGAATCCATCAACATATCCCGCGCCTATACGAACCCCGTCAACGGCGAACAGTCCATAGCCTTCTGCAATAATATAACGGTCCATGATCCGCAGACCGGCAATCCCCGAAGCGCCATATTGCTGCGCGTGCTGCCGCTGTCAGAGCTGGAACAGAAGTGGGTCTTCCCCCAGGAGGAGTTTGAAAACGCAGAGCTTTCCATGATCGACGCGAACGGCGATTATATCATCAAGGGCCATTCCTTCAAAAATGCCAGTTTCTTTGAGTTTTACAGGTCGTACAACGCGATTGACCCCGCCTCCGCACAGGCGTTCTTCAAGAAAATCACCTCGTCGACCGGCTCCTTCACCATGCTGAACTCCCGCGGCGAGGAATGCATACTCGCCTATACCCCGGTTGACGCGGCAGGGGGATGGACGCTTCTGAGCTTCATGCCGATGAAGGATCTGAGCGTGAGCAGCGAAAACTGGCTGCTGATCGGCTTTGTCTCCTCGGGCCTGCTGATACTGTTCGTGTTTGACCTGGCGGTCATGCTTACCTTCAACAAAAAGCTGCAGGCGGCAGCCAGGGAGGCGGCAGCGGCCAACAAGGCGAAGACCGATTTTCTCTCCACGATGTCCCACGATATTCGCACGCCCATGAACGCGATCATCGGCCTTACGACCATCGCGGAAAAGAACCTCGGCGACACGGAATCGATGGGAGAATACCTGCGGAAGATCACGATGGCCAGCAACCATCTTCTCACGCTCATCAACGATATTCTGGACATTTCCAAGGTCGAAAGCGGAAAGCTGACCCTCAGCCCGCTGACCTTCTCGATCGTTGAGACGGTGGAAAACCTCGTGAACCTGTCCCAGCCGATGATCAAGGAAAAGAATATC
>CACYZW010000045.1 GCA_902778995.1 uncultured Eubacteriales bacterium | reverse complement strand
GGAGAAGCTCAGCATGGCCACGCGGGGCTCCATGCCGGCCAGGGAGCGGGCGGAATCCGCCGCGCCCAGGGCGATGTTCGCCAGCTGCTCGGCGTCGGGGTCGATGTTCACGCCGCAGTCGGAGAAGATCATCACGCCGTTGTCGCCGAAGCTCTTGTCCGGGCACTCCATCAGGAAGCAGGAGGACACGGTCTTCATGCCGGGCTTGCTCTTGATGACCTGCAGCGCGGGGCGCAGCATGTCGCCGGTGGAGTGGATCGCGCCGGAGACCAGGCCGTCGGCGTCGCCCAGCTTGACCATCATGATGCCGTAGTACATCGGATCGGCCACCTTCTTCGCGGCCTCCTCCTCGGTCATGCCCTTGGCCTTGCGCAGGTCGTACAGCGTGGCGGCGTACAGCGGGGCCTTGTCGCTGTCGGTGGGGTCGATGATGTCGATGCCGGTCAGGTCGGCGCCGGCGGCGACCTCCTTCACCTTCTCGGGATTGCCCAGCAGGGTCAGCTTCGCCAGACCCTGGTCGCGGATCATCACCGCCGCCTGCACGTTGCGGATCTCTTCGCCCTCGGGCAGCACGATGTGCTTGATGTCGGCCTTTGCCTTCGCCTTGATCTTGTCGATGATTGCCATGGTGATTATTCCTCCATTTAATCGTCCCGCATTGCGCGGATATTATATTCCATCTCTATTATTATACGATATAACGAAGCGTTTGAAAAGATTTATATGTTAAGGTTTGGGGATTTGTGGGAGACAGAGTGTTCCTGTCATCGGTCAAAGCAAATGCAGGGGTAAGAAATCTGCCACATGTGACTACTTGGATATCCGGCTGGAGAAATTGGCATGATTTGTGTTGACAAATTACATTTGGAAGGTTAATATTATGCTGAGAACTGGCAAATTTCTCGCGACATTGAGGAATGGAGGGTACATCATGAGGAAACTGATGGCTTTGCTGACAGTCCTGCTGCTGGCGTTGGGCGGAATTGCCGCGCTGGCAGAGGCAGAGCCGGTCGAAGTGCCGGCGTTGGCGACGAACGACGGGGGGCTGGCGCTGGATGGATTGGCGCTGGATGATTTGGAGATCGACGAATTGGAGCTCGGGGATATCGCCGATCTGAAGCTCCCCGAGGGGGGCGTCCTGCTGCCTGAGGCGGGAGAAGAAGCGCCTGCGTACACGGCCAACGACGGTGAGAGTATGAAGATCAATTCCACCAACTTCCCGGACGCGGAATTCCGCAGATTCGTGAAGGAGAGCTTTGACGGCGACGGTGACAGCTATCTGTCCCCGGACGAGGCCAACGCGGTGACGCGCATGTGGTTTGGCACGGGAACGGATCTCCCGGTTGTGAGGTGCAAGAACGTGGAGGGCATTGAGTTCTTCCCCAATCTGGAGGACCTCGGCATCATCGGCATGATCGATGACTTCGTGCCCCTGAAGCGCCTGGACGTGAGCAGGAATCCGAAGATGAGGATCCTGTACATCTGCGCGACGGATCTTCCCAAGCTGGACGTGAGCAAGAACACGAAGCTGGAGGACATGTGCATCGGCACGGACAAGCTGACGTCTTTGAAGCTGGGCAAGCAGAAGCACCTGACCAATCTGGTCTGCGACACGAACAAGCTGACCGCGCTGGACGTGAGCGGGTGCCCCAACCTGGAGTCTCTGCACTGCTACAAGAACAAGCTGACGGCGCTGGATCTGAGAAAGAACACGAAGCTGAAGGAGCTGAGGGCCGAAGAAAACAAGCTGAAGACGCTGGACGTGTCCAAGTGCAAGGCGCTGGTGTCTCTGGACTGCTGGGACAACTACAACATCAAGTCGCTGGACGTGAGCAAGAGCGCGAACCTGGAATCCCTGTGCTGCGGCAACAACAAGCTGACAAAGCTGGATGTCAGCAACAACAAGAAGCTGCGCTTCCTGTACTGCTATTGCAACGATCTGACGACGTTGGACGTCAGCAAGAATACGAAGCTGGAGGAACTGTGCCCCGGAACGAACAAGAAACTGAAGACGCTGAAGCTGGGCAAGAATACGAAGCTGAAGCAACTGGTCTGCGACACCTGCCAGTTGACGTCGCTGGATGTGAGCGGGTGCACGCAGCTGGAGATTCTGAATTGCAGCAAGAATAAACTGAAGGAACTGAACGTTACGAAGAATACCAAGCTGAAGGAGCTCTATTGTGAATTTATGAAGCTCAAGAAGCTGGACGTGACAAAGAACCCCCAGCTGAAAATGCTGTATTGCTACAGCAATGCTCTGACGGCGCTGAACGTGAGCAAAAACGCCAAGCTGGTGAAGCTGCACTGCGGCGAAAATCAGTTGAAGGCGCTGGACGTGAGCAAGTGCACGAAGCTGGAGACGCTGTATAGCGAAGGCAATGCCATCGAAAAAATCGACATCGCGAAATTCTCCTCCTACCTGCGCAAGCTGGCCCGCAACAATCCGTTTGAGGTCGAGGACGGTCTGGTATACATCATTCCCGAAGATGACAAGGGCCTCTGCTTCGACGCCAGCATTCGGATCTATGACGGCAAGAAGCTCATCTACGAGCCCGCATAACGACAGGCTTTGCCCCGGAGAAACGGCCGGCGCGGAGGAATCCGCGCCGGCCGTCGGCTTATTATGCTGTTTTACAGCCGGCACTCCAGCTTTTCCAGTGCCTTCACCACGTAATTGTACGCGAAATCCACGGCCTCGTCCTTCGGCACGATCTCCTTCATGCTCTTGTCACGGGCAGCGATTTCGATGGTGCCGTTCTTCAGGCCCTTGGGGCTGACGACGATGCGCAGCGGCACGCCGAACAGGTCGGCGTCGGAGAACATGACGCCCGCAGAGACGGCGCGGTCGTCCCAGAGGACCTCGACGCCCTTCGCGGTCAGTTCGTCGTACAGCTTCTGGCTGGCCTCGGCGACCTCCGGCTGGTCGGCGCGCAGCGAGCAGATCTGCACGTGCCAGGGGGCGATGCTCATGGGCCAGATGGGGCCGTAGTCGTCCCGGTGCGCCTCGCACACGGAGGCGGCAAGGCGGCCCACGCCGATGCCGTAGCAGCCCATGATGGGGTGCTTCAGGCTGCCGTCCTGGTCCACATAGGTCATGTCCATGCTCTCGGTGTACTTGGTGCCCAGCTGGAAGATGTTGCCCACCTCGATGCCGCGGCTGGTGTAGATGTGGGGCTTGCCGCACTTCGGGCAGATCGCGCCGTCGAAGGCCTTGGCCACGTCCACGTATTCCACGTTGCCGATGTCCCGGGCGATGTTGAAGCCGATATAGTGCATGTCGTCCTCGCAGGCCCCGGTGGCGAACCACCCGATGCCCTGCAAAGAGTTGTCGTAAATCACGGTCACGCCCGCGGGCAGGCCGATGGGGCCGGTGAAGCCGGCGTGGATGCCGCTGTCCTCGGTGACGACGGCGGGGTGCACCTCGGCTTTCAGATAATTGCGCAGCTTGGTCTCGTTCACGTCCAGATCGCCCCGGATGAACACGATCACAAAGGAATCGTCGGCGTTGCGCTGGTACATGACGGCCTTGCAGGTCTGCTTCGGATTGATTTTCAGGAACGCGCACAGATCCTCGATGGTCTTGCAGTTCGGGGTGGCGACCTTCTCGAGGAGCGCGATTTCGCCGGGCTCGTTGGTCAGCAGGCAGGGCGCGGCCTCCATGTTGGCGCGGTAATCGCAGTCGCGGCAGAGGACGATGGTGTCCTCGCCCACGTCGGTCAGCAGCATGTACTCGTGGCTGACCTTGCCGCCCATCATGCCGCTGTCGGAGGCCACGGCCACGACCTCCGGCACGCCGCAGCGGGCGTAGATGCGGTTGTAGGCCTCGTAGCAGCGGGCGTAGTACTTCTCCAGATCCTCCTGGGAGGTGTGGAAGGAATAGGCGTCCTTCATCGTGAACTCGCGCACGCGGATCAGGCCGCCGCGACAGCGGGGCTCGTCGCGGAACTTGGTCTGGATCTGATAGATCATGAAGGGATACTGGGTGTAGGAGTCGGCCACGTCCGTCATCAGGTGGACGCTGGCCTCCTCGTGGGTCATGCCCAGCACCATCTCCCCGCCGGAGCGATCCTTGAAGCGCAGCAGCTCGCTGCCAATGCTGTCGTAGCGGCCCGACTTGCGCCACAGGTCGGCGGGCATCGTCACCGGGAAGAGCACCTCCTGGCCGTCGATGCGGTTCATCTCCTGGCGAATGATGTTCTCGATCTTGGAGGTGATGCGCTTGGTGATGGGAAACAGCGTGAAAATGCCGTTGCCCACGGGCTTGATGTAGCCGCCGCGCATCATCAGCGCCTGGGACGCGATGACGCAATCCGCCGGGGTCTCCTTGAAGCGCTTGGAAACGAGATTTCTGACCTTCATGTGTAGCCTTCCTCCCTGAACATGCTGAATATAAAGAATCGCCCCGCCCTTTCAGGGGCGGAGCATTCACCCTCATTATGGGTTTATTATAGTCGCGAACGGGTGATTATGCAAGTGAAGATTTGGGGAAGGGGGCGGGCGCTCAGCCGCCCACCCCCTTCATCAGCGCCCACTGGCCCATGAAATTCTCGATCTGGGCGCAGCGCAGCATGCCCGACAGCGCCGTCGCGTCGGCCCGGACACTGCCCGCCACGGTGTCCTGCATCTGCGCCAGCTCGATCAAACGCGCCTCGAGCCCGGTGCACAGCGCGTTTTCCGCCGCGCCCGGAATCGCGCCCAGCGCTTCGGCCATCTCAGAAGCCTCCGTCGCTGCAAGGGCGCACAGCGTTCTGGCGGCGTCTGCGTTGATCTCGCCCTTGTCCAGCTGCATCGCCGCAGCCCCCATCTGCCGCGTCTGCGCCCGCAGCAGCGCGTCCGCCCCCGCCACGGCCTCGATCTGTGTCTGGGGCGCCGTCACCCGCAGCTTTATGGCCTTCGCCTCCAGGGGGACCGCCTCGGCGGGAATGCCCTCGTCGTCCGTCAGACGCTTCGAAACGCGCTCCGCTTCCCTCCGGGAATCGTAGATCGCCCCAAGCACCCGCCATTCCCCGTCAAATTCCCGCACGCAGCCCGCCGCGCCGCGCCCCACCCACGCCGAGGCCTGCAGGCGCGCCTCCTGCTGGCTTTTGCAGGTCGCCATCGACACGCACCACCCCGACAGCGGCTCAAGGGTGATTTCCCGCGTCACCCTCGGGGCGGCCGCCACGCTCTGCACCACCTCCGGCCCCTTCGCGTCCAGCGTCAGCACGTACACCACCAGCATCGTCACGCACAGGGCCACCGCCAGCGCCAGCGCCGTCGGCCGCTCCCGCCGCACGCGCACCCGCGTCATGTTCATGCCCACCGCCTCCCCTTACATAGGATATGCGGCGGTTTATGACCTCCATCCGTCTTTTTTATGACATAAGCGCGGATTTTATAGGCACGAAAGTCCAACCGTGGTATAATTATAATGTATTATTATCTGAACCGGGAGGCAAACCCCATGGCAACCAATACGGACAATTCCCGCCGCAGAACGTCCCCCCCGCGCAAACGGCGCAGAAGGGAGGGCGTCTCCGTCCTGGCGGTCATCGTGCTGCTGATCATCGCGCTGCTGATGGGCGCATTCGGAGGCTACACCATCGCCCGCAAGACGGACACCCACATCCACCAGCTCCAGGACGCCAACGACCGCATCACCGAGCTGGAAAACACGCTGACGCTGATCGGCTACCCCCTGGGCGAGGACGTGGACCCCGAGCAGTGGGTCTATGACAGAACCGCCAACGACAACGCCCTGGCCGACCTGAACGGCGGCGACTGGGGCGAGAGCGAGGACGACCTGTGGAACGACGATTCCCTGCTGGGCGCAACGCTGCCGGAGGACGCCGACCCCGTGGTGGTGGCGGAATTCCAGGGCGGCCAGCTGCTGTCGAACGAGGTCATCCCCGAATACAACGACCAGCTGACCAGCCAGATTTTCTCCGGCCACAGCGCCGACGAGGTGGCCGAGGACACGCTGAACCGCGTGCTGAAAAAGCTGGCCGGCGACAAGCTGATCGCCCAGCGCGCAGCCGAGCTCGGCCTGACCGAGCTGACCGAGGACGATCTTTCCCGGATTCGGCAGCAGGCGACGGCCAACTATGAGACCCAGCTGGAGGACGCCGTCGCCTTCTCCGAGGAGCCCGGCGAGACCCGGGAGAGCGCCGCCGCAAAGCTGGCGGAGGAAGGCGTCACGCTGGAATCGGTGGTCGAAGCCCTGAAACAGAGCTGGTGGACGCAAAAGTACTTCGAGCACATCGTCAAGGACGTCACCGTGACGGACGATGAAGTTCAGGCCTGCTACGACGCCCTGCTGGCAAGGCAGCGGGAGGCGTACACCGCCTATCCCGAGGACTTTGAATTCGACCACACCGCAGGCGAGCTGGTGGTATACCGGCCCGAGGGCTATCGCGCCGTGCGCGATATACTGATCCCCTTCCCCGTCGACGACGCGGAAGTGGTCGCCACCCTCACCGAGCAGGTCGAACTGGGCACGGCCGACGCCGACGCGCAGTCCCAGATCGACGCCATGTACGAGACCCTGGAGGCCGCCGCAAAGGAGGTCCAGGACAAGCTCAACGGTGGCCAGTCCTTCGCGGCCCTGATGGAGGAATACGGCTGCTCCCCCGCCCTGAAGGAGGAACCCCTGCGTTCCGAAGGCTACTACATCAAGAGCACCAGCTTCGTCAATTCCCCGGAATATGTCGAGGGCGCAATGATGCTGGAGCAGCCCGGCCAGGTCTCCTCTCCGCTGCGCAGTCCTGCGGGCCTGCACCTGGTCGAGTACATCGGCGACGTAACCCCCGGCGAGGTGCCCCTGGCGGACGTCCGCGACGCCGTCGCTGCCGAGGCGTTGAAGCAAAAGCAAACCGAATACTACGAACAGCAGCGCGACGCCCTGCTGGAAGCCGCACAGGTGAAATACTACCCGGAGCGACTGCGCTAAAACATTCCGGGCGCTCGAACCCTCCCTCCGGGTGGAAGGCAATTGTGCTGTTCCTCATCAAAGGGGGCTGTCTCAAGAGTGAGGCAGCCCCCTTTCATGCAAAAAAAATAAGGCTGTCTCAAGCGCACAACGCCTTGAGACAGCCTGTTTTTATTACCGCTCGTAGTGCTCCACCTTGTAGGTCTCGCCAAAGGTGTCCACGGTGGCCTTTTTGATGCGCTGCTCGGCCACGGGGCGATCCTGAAAGCCCGTGGGCGTTTTCGCGATCTCGTCCACCGTCTCCATGCCCTCGATCACCCGGCCGAAGGCGGCGTAGTCGCCGTCCAGGTGGGGCGCGTCGGCGTGCATGATGAAGAACTGGCTGCCCGCGGAATTGGGCATCATGCTGCGGGCCATGGACAGCACGCCCCGGCTGTGCTTCAGGTTGTTCTGCCGGAAGCCGTTGCGGGCGAACTCGCCCTTGATGCTGTAGCCCGGGCCGCCCATGCCGGTGCCCTGGGGGTCGCCGCCCTGGATCATGAAGCCGGGAATGACCCGGTGGAAGATCAGGCCGTCGTAGAAGCCCGACTGCACCAGGTTGACAAAGTTCGCCACGGTGTTGGGCGCGATTTCAGGGTACAGCTCCGCCCTGATGACGCCGCCATTTTCCATTTCTATTGTGACAATGGGATTGGTCATGGTTATAGCCTCCTGTCGATATTACTGAATCTTCTCAGCCGCGTACTCGACGCCGTTGGTCTCCACGCGGATGGACTTGATCACCTGGTCCTCGGTAGGGCGGTCGTTGGCGTCGGTCTCGACCCCGGCCACGCGATCCACCGCCTCGATGCCCTCGATCACCCGGCCGAAGGCGGCGTACTGGCCGTCCAGCGCCGGATAGTCGGCGTGCATGATGAAGAACTGGCTGCCTGCGGAATCCGGGTGCTGTGCCCTGGCCATGGAGATCACGCCCCGCTCATGGGACAGTTTGTTCTCAAAGCCGTTGGCCGCGAACTCGCCCGCGATGCTGTAGCCGGGGCCGCCCGTGCCGGTGCCCTTGGGGTCGCCGCCCTGGATCATGAAGCCGGGGATGACCCGGTGGAAGATCAGGCCGTCGTAGAAGCCGGCGTTGGCCAGCTCGATGAAGTTTGCCACCGTGTTGGGGGCGATTTCCGGGTACAGCTCCAGCTTCATCACGTCGCCGTTGGCCATCTCGATGGTGGCGATGGGATACGCTTCCGCGTCCGCAAAGGCCGCGACGCCCAGGGACAGCAGCAGCGCGCAGAGCAGCAGGGATATGACTTTCTTCATGGGAAAACCTCCTCTGGATAATTGGAAATTGGAAATGGGGAATGGGGAATGAAATCATGACGGAATCGACGAACGTTCCTTCTCTTATTCCTCATTCCTCATCTTTTATGGTTACCGGATCCTCGTACTCCACCCCGAACGTGTCCACATGGATGGTGCGGATGACCTGCCGGGTCAGGGGCAGATAGGTGCTGTCGGTGGGCTGGGACGCGATGGCGTCCAGCACCGCGAGGCTTTGCGCGTCCTGGGCGCTGCCGAAGGCGGCATACCTGCCGTCGTACTCGGGATAGCTGCCCTGCATGATGAAAAACTGGCTGCCCGCCGTGTCGTAGCCGCTCTGCCGGGCCATGGAAATCGCGCCGCGCCGATGGGAGACGTTGTTGTTGAAGCCGTTTTCGGAAAACTCGCCCTTGATGGTGTAGCCCGGCCCGCCGGTGCCCTTGTTTTCCGGATCGCCGCCCTCGATGAACACGCCCGCCACGACCCGATAAAATTGCTGGTTGTTGTAGAAGCCTTTGTTGGCCAGACTGATGAAGTTGGCCACGGTGTTGGGCGCCTGGTCGGGGTACAGCTCAAAGCGCATCTGCGCGCCGTCGGACATGGTGATGGTGGCGACGGGGTTCGGATCGGGTTCCTCCACCACCTTGGGCTCGGTCAGCTTCAAAATCAGCACCAGCACTCCCGCAAGCAGAAGCGCTCCCGCCACAATCACGGCGACGAGCCGCCGCCTGTCGCTAAAAAAGCCCTTCTTCCGCCGTCGCATGGCCTTGCCGCCTCCCAACGATGATTCATTCAGCCCTTGCCTTGAAATATCACTTCCCGCTTGCGCCGGACCATCTCGTCCACGCGGCGGACGTATTCCTCAATGTTGCGCACGTTCGGAGCGCGCTCGATCCGCAAATCGCGCTGCTTCGGGTCGAACAGCCATTTCGTGATGGCCCCCGCGCCCAGCGCCAGGACGCTGACGGTCTCCTCCATATTGCCAATGTTGTACAGGCAGGCCTTGCCCGGCTTCGCGTAGCCCACGTTTTCCAGATTGCCGGCCATGTACTTCTGCCGGTACAGGTAGTAGGGCCGCCAGCCGTCCGCCGTCAGTCGTTCACGGGCCAGGGCGATCATCTCCGCCGCGCCCTCCCGGGACACCTGGCCGTAGCCCTTGCCCGCCACAGCCAGCTGCTCGTGCAGGCGGCTGGAGCGCTTGATGGCCAGGGAGTGCACCGTCACGCTGTCCGGCGCGAGGTCGCGCACCGCGTCCAGCGTGCGGGTGAAATCCGCCACATCCTCCCCCGGCAGGGCGGCGATGATATCCATATTGATGTCGTCAAAGCCCAGCGTCCGGGCCAGCCGGTAGGCCTCGACGGTCTCGCGGCCCGTGTGGGCCCGGCCGATCCGCCGCAGGGTATCGTCGCTAAAGGTCTGGGGATTGACGGATATGCGGGTCACGCCCCTGTCCCTGAGCATCCGCAGCTTATCCCCGTCGATGGTGTCCGGCCTGCCGGCCTCCACCGTCCACTCCACCGCGCCGGGAAAGGCCGCCTGCGCCGCTGTGAGCACACGCTCCAGGTCCGCACAGGAGATGGCCGTGGGCGTGCCGCCGCCCACATAGCCCGCCCGAAGGCGCAGCCCCGCCTCCGCCATCAGCCCCCTGCACAGTTCGATCTCCCGCAGCAGGGCGCGAACATAGGGCTCCACCAGGCTGCCGTCGCCGATCTCGCCCGACGAGAAGGAGCAATAGGCACAGCGGGTCTTGCAGAAGGGAATGCCGACGTACAGGTCGAAGCAGTCCTCCGGCGCTTCCCGCAGGCCCGCCTGCATCCGGGCGATCTCCCCCAACAGCCGCGCCCGGTCGGGCGACACGTCGAAGGCCTGCTGCACGTGGGCCACGGCCTCCTCCAGGCCCATGCCGCCGTCCATGGCCTCATAGAGCAGCCGGGTGGGGCGAATGCCCGTCAGGCTGCCCCAGGGCGGACGCATGCCCGTCAGGTCCCTGAGAAGGTTGTAAAGCGCCTGTTTGATCTGGCGCTTGCGCAGGCGCTTGACCTCCAGCGGCGTTCCGTCGCAGGCAGGCCGGGAGAGGACGCTCCGCCTGCCCTGGGAGGCCCAGGCGTCGGTCCAGTTGCCGCCATCATCGGTGAAATGATGCTCGAAAACCGTATCCCCCTCGCTCAGGCTGACGGCCACGTCGCCGTAGAACAGGCGCAGCACGTCTCCCAGGTCGGAGAAGAATTGGGGCGCGTCGGTGCGTAGCCAGATCATATGCGGTATCGCGCCCTTTCTTCGCCGATGGTGGTCGCGTCGCCGTGACCGGGATAGACCTGTACCGCCTCGGGCAGGGTGAACAGACTCTTCAGGGATTTGAGCATGGCGCCCATTTTGCCGCCATAGAGGTCCAGCCTGCCGTAACCGGCGCGGAACAGCGTGTCGCCGCTGAACATCACGCCCTCGTCCTTCAGGTACAGGCACACGGAGCCCCGGGAATGGCCGGGGGTGGCCAGCACCGTGAAATCCATGCCGCAGACCGACAGCGACTCCGGGAAGGGCGTGGCATCGATGACCGGCCAGTCGGCCTCCGCAAGGCCCAGCATGCCCGTATAGTCGCTCTTTGTGATGTCATTAAGCATCTCCGCGTCCTCTGCGCCCACGTACACCGGCGCATTGAAGTCCCTCGCCATCTCCCCCGCCGCCATGATGTGGTCGAAGTGGCCGTGGGTCAGCAACACAGCGCCCACGCGCCTTGCGCCGAGCGCCGCCTTCAACTTGGGATATTCGTCGCCCGGATCGATGACGACGCAGTCGTCCCGCCCCTTCGCCTGGACGATATAGGCGTTTACCTGCAAAAGCCCGCAGATGATGGGGGTAATGGAGACGCTCATGGTTTTCTCTCCTTCAATCAGATGTCGCTATTCAAAGCTCATAGGGAATTAACCCTCCGGTAACCGTTTCCAGCCCCGCAACGATCGCCGCAGTTCCATACATGCTGTAATTGTACCATTTCCCATCGTAGCGGCAACATTGCATGAATTGCAGGTAATCCTCACCCATAATGCGGATGTGGGCAATGCAGTCCGTTATGTCTTCGCATCCGCATACCGTTTTTACCTTTTCGATGCTGCTTTGTATAGACTCCGAACGATATTTCTCCGACAAATTCGAAGGGAATCCTTCGGGTGTAATCACTTCAACCACTTCGATTTGGCCGAACCAGTCCTTGAACACCGACTGGTCAAAGGCGCTGTAAAGGCCCTCGATTTTCGCGTCCGCATCATCCTTAAACGGTATGATCGTGCCGTCGTAGATCCCATACGCCTCGGGCATCGCGTATCTGAGGAACTGATGGGCCAGGAGCGCGGTGATTTCCGACACGCGCTTCTGAACGGCAAGTGCCCTTGTGTAGTCGTCGATCATCGGAAAGCTGGACACCGTTCCCGATACAAAGGCGCTCTGGCGCTTCGCAGAGGCGACCGGGTCCGTATTGGCCGTCACGGTTTCAATGGCAAATGTCGACAGCATCCGCTGAACGTCGCCCGCGTTGAAGGCTTCGATATACGCCTGAACCGCCGCCTCGGGGTTGTCAAACCCATTCCCCTCGTACTTCCATTCCTCAGCAAGCGCCGACGCCGGCGCCAATACCAGTGCAAGGCAAAGCAACGCGCAAATCAATCGCTTCATGGGGTATACCTCCCAAACGTCCTTGTCGGTTTCTATATAATCACCCTTGCTGTACCTCAAAACTTCTTCCGGCTGTCCAGCAATATCGTCACCGGCCCGTCGTTGAGCAGCGACACCTGCATGTGGGTGCGGAAGCGTCCCGTCTCCACATGGATGCCCTTCGATTCGATGATGGCCTTTACCGTCTCGCACAGCGGCTCGGCCACCTCGGGCCGTGCGGCCTGTATAAAATCGGGCCTGCGCCCGTGGCGCGCGTCCGCCAGCAGCGTAAACTGGCTGACCAGCAGCACGCTGCCGCCCACGTCGGCCAGGGAGAGGTTCATCTTGTCGTTCTCGTCCTCAAACACCCGCAGTCCGGCGATCTTCTCGGCGCAGTAGCGGGCGTCGGCCTCGGTGTCGCCGTTCTCCGCGCCCAGCAGCACCATGAAGCCGTCCCCGATCTTCCCCACGGTCTCCCCTTCGACGACCACGTCCGCGCGGGTGACCTTCTGTATGACGCAGCGCATATCAAACCTCCGTTTAACCGCTCATCCGGCTGACCTCGATGATGTCCGGCCACTTTTGCAGGTCGCGGATAATCTTGGCCAGCTGATGGGTGTTCTTGATGACCAGAGAGATGTTGAACAGGAAGGTGCCGTCCTTCAGGGCGCGGCCCGACATGGCGCTGACGGGCACGTCCATCGAGGCGAACATCACCGACAGCTCCGCCAGCAGGCCGGTGCGGTTGTAGCAGACGATGCGAATCTCCGCCTCGTAGGTGCCGGAGGAATCCTTGTCCTCCCATTCCACCTCGATCAGCCTGTCCTGCTCCATGCCGTCGTCCTTCAGGCTGGGACAGTCGGCCCGATGCACGGACACGCCGCGCCCCCGGGTGATGTAGCCGATGATCTTGTCCCCCGGCAGCGGCGAACAGCACTTGGCGAAGCGCACCAGCATGCCGCTTTCGCCCTTCACGATCACGCCGTTGGAGGCCGTGCCCGTCCGCTTTGGCGGCGGCTCGGGCGTCGGCTCCGGCATCTGGGCAACGGTCTCCTCCGCCTTGTGCTGCTTCTTGTATTCGTCGATCAGTCGGTTCAGCACCTGTACGGTGCTCAATCCGCCGAAGCCCACCATGGCGCAGACATCCTCGTAGCTCTGCACCGAATAGCGCTTGTACAGCGTCTCCACCAGCTCGGGCTTGTTGAGCTGGGACATGCTGTAGCCCAGGCGCTTGGCCTCCCGGTCCAGCAGCTCGCGCCCGTGGATGACGTTTTCCTCCCGCTGCTCCTTCTTGAGCCACGCCCGGATCTTGGCCTTGGCTTCGCTGGTCTTGACGATGTTCAGCCAGTCGCGCGAAGGCCCGTGGGAGGAGGACGACGTCATAACCTCCACGAAATCGCCGGTCTGCAGCTGGTGGGCCAGCGGCACGATGCGTCCGTTCACCTTCGCGCCAATGCAGCGGTTGCCCACAGCGGAGTGGATGCGATAGGCGAAGTCCAGCGGCGTAGCGCCCCGGGGCAGCGACACCACGTCGCCCTTGGGGGTGAACACGAATACCTCGTCGGCGAACAGGTCGAACTTCAACAGCTCGCTGAAATCCCCCGGGTCCTTGGCGTCCGACTGCCAGTCCAGTATGCGCCGCAGCCAGCTGAGCTTGGTGTCCAGCTCGTCGGCGGCCTTGCCCTCCTTATAGCGCCAATGGGCCGCAATGCCGTATTCCGCGGTGCGGTGCATCTCGAAGGTGCGAATCTGTACCTCGAAGGGCCGCCCCTGGTTCACCACGGTGGTGTGCAGCGACTGATACATGTTGGCCTTGGGCATGCTGATGTAGTCCTTGAAGCGGCCCGGCACCTGGGGCCAGATCGTATGCACGATGCCCAGGGCGAAGTAACAGTCCTGCTTGGTGCTCACCAGAACCCGCACGGCGATCAGATCCATGATCTGGTCGAAGGACTTGTTCTGGGTCTTCATCTTTTTGTAGATGGAATAGAAGTGCTTCGGCCTGCCGTCGATTTCGCACTTGATGCCCGCCTCGCTGAGCCGGGCCTTCAATTCCTGGGTCACCTGGGCGATCAGCTGCTCCCGCTCCTCCCGCTTCATGCCCACCAGGCGCACCAGCTCGTAGTAGCCCTCCGGGTCGAGATAGCGCAGGGAGAGATCCTCCAGCTCCCACTTCACGGTGTACACGCCCAGCCGGTGGGCCAGGGGCGCATAGATGTCCAGCGTCTCCCTGGCGATGGGCACCTGGCGCTCGGGCTTCTGGTATTTCAGCGTGCGCATGTTGTGCAGCCGATCCGCCAGCTTGATCAGCACCACGCGGATGTCCTTCGCCATGGCCAGGAACATCTTGCGCAGGGTCTCGGCCTGGGCCTCCTCCCGGTTGGCGAAGTTCAGCTGGCTCAGCTTGGTCACGCCGTCCACCAGCAGGGCCACCTCGTCGCCGAACTGCTCGCGCACCACGTCCAGCGTACAGCCCTCCACGTCCTCCACGCAGTCGTGCAGCAGACCGGCGGCGATGGTCGTGGCGTCCAGCATCAGGTCCGTGAGGATCACCGCGACGGCCACCGGATGGCTGAAATAGGGGTCGCCGGACTTGCGCACCTGGTTCGCATGGGCCTTTTCTGCGTAGTCATACGCCCTCTGCACCAGGCTCATGTCGTCGTCCGGGTGATACTTTCGGATGCGGCCGATCAGCTCCTCTGAGCTGATGTAGGGCTTCAAAGCGGTCTCCGGCATCTGTGATCCTCCTTTCCTGTTTGTCGATTCTAACAAATCAGAATTTACCCTCGCGCCACCGCTGCAGCGTCTGCCAGAGGGCGCTGTCCTCGGGGGCAGCCTTTGCCCGGTCGCTTCTGATCAGTCGGATGGGCTGCTCGGACAGATCCAGCGTGAACAGGCCCATGTCCGCCATCGCCAGAATCGACGCCCCGGCGGTCACGTCCGCCACGCCGGCTTCCTCCGCCGTCATGTGCATGAGCTGCCACAGCGACGTGCACCAGGCGGGCCGCCGCCTGACGCGCATCAGGGCCAGGTAGACCTCCCGCATGGTCTCCACATCCGGCAGCAGCGCCGTCCACGTCGGTTGCACCTGCAGCCGCCGCGCCGGCCGGGCTTCGCCCTCCGGCAGCCACTGCCCCGGAATGCCCGCCAGCACGATCCTCTCGTAACCGGACGGAATCGCCCCGGGCGGCGGACACACGCAGACGGCATTGAACGCCCTGGGATCATCGGGTATCGCGCCCAACGTCAGGTCGGGCGGGCAAGCCTCGCACAGGCGGGCGATCCGCCCCGCGCAGGCCAGATCGGAGACGACGATCAGCGTCCCCTGGGGCCCCTCCGCCAGCCAATCCGCCAGCGTCTCGGTATCGATTGGCGTCAGCGGCTCCAAAACAGGCGGTATTTTTTTATTATAGATGATTTCTGTTAAGAAATGGCATTGCATGCGGGGCTCATCCGCAAGTTTTGCCATCAACCGCCCGTCGACATCCCTGTCGGCCAGCGCCCGAACCTCCAGCTGGGGCTCGGTGCGCCCCATGTAGGTATTCATCTTGGGCACAAACAGCGCGTCCACTTCTCCGCCCAGCGCGCCTGCCCGCGCTCCCGCCCGAAAGGCGATGCCGCCCAGCCGGTGGCCGCCCTGGGCCAGCGTCAGCTTGAGATGCGCGCCCTCCGCACCCACGGCGCGGGCGTCCACCACCGACGCCGTCGCCCGGAACAGCGGCGCCGGATTGCCGAAGCCGGTGGGCTGCAGGGCCCCCAGCGACGAGATGAACAGCGGCGTGACGTCGTCAAAGCCCAGCTCCGCGTCGTACCGGCAGACGGGAACATAGACATCCGGGTCGGCGTTCGCCCACAGCCACGCGTCCATGGCCGCCCGGAAGTCCTCAAGTCTGTCCCTGCGCAGGGTCAGGCCCGCCGCCTGCCTGTGGCCGCCGAAGCGCTCCAGCGTGTGGGCACAGCCCTTCAGGGCCGCGTGGATGTCCACGCCCTCGATGCTGCGGCAGGAGCCGGTCATCGTTTCACCCCCGTCGGCCAGCAGCACCACGGGATAGTTATACTTCTCCACCAGCCGGGAGGCCGCCAGCCCGATCACGCCGGGGTTCCAGTCCGTCCCCGACAGTATCAACGCCCTGTGGGCAGCGAAGTTGAAGCCCCTGAGCTGCGCCTCCGCCTCCGCCAGGATCTGCGTCTCCACGACCTTGCGCCGGGTGTTCTCCGCCTCCAGCGCCGCCGCCTCGCTCTGGGCCTTCGCGGGATCAGATTCCACGATCAGCGCCAGGGAACGCGCCGCCGAGCCCAGTCGCCCGCCCGCGTTCAGCCGGGGCGCGAGCTGGAAGGCGATGGCCGTCGCCTCAATGCGCTTGCCGGACAGACCGGCGGCCTCGATCAGCGCCGCGATACCCGTGCGCGGCTTTGCGTTGATGACATCCAGGCCCATGCGCACGATGGCGCGGTTCTCGCCGGTCAGCGGCACCACGTCGGCCACCGTCGCCAGCGCCGCCACGTCCACCCAGGGCATGGCCGCCGCCTCGCCCCCCAGGGCCCATACGACCTTCCAGGCCACCCCCGCGCCGCAGAGGTACGGGAAGGGATAGTCCGCCAACAGGGGGTTCACCACCGGGCAGCCGGGCAGCTCCCCCTCCGGAGGCTGGTGGTGGTCGGAGACGATCACGTCCAGGCCCAGGTCCTTCGCCAAGGCAACCAGCGCAACACTGGTCACGCCGCAGTCCACCGTCACCAGCAGCTGCGCCCATTGGGCGATCCCCCGGATGGCCGCCTCGTTCAGTCCGTAGCCCTCGCTGTGGCGGGAGGGCAGGTAGACGCGGGCGTCCGCGCCCTGTGCCTTCAGCCAGCCGGAAAGTATGGCCGAAGCGCACACGCCGTCCACGTCGTAGTCGCCGTAGACGCAGATGACCTCGCCCGCCTCCATCGCCCCGCGAATGCGCGCCGCGGCAGCGGGCATATCCGAGAGCAGCGCCGGATCGTGCAGGCTCCAGACCCCTGGACTCAGGAATCGCTCCGCTTCCTCCGCCGAGGCGACGCCCCGGGCCGCAAGGAGCCTGTGCAGGGCCGGGGACATGCCCTCGGGGCAGGGAAACGCGGGTTCTGAATCGGAGCGCGGTTTGTATCGAAGCATAGGTACCTCTACATAAGGAAAGAAGAATTAGGAACCGGCTGACGTCGATTCCTAATTCGGGTTTTATTGTGCAATTATGCCTTCTTCGCCTTGTGGGCGGACAGCTTCTTATCCCACATGGCCCAGACCTGACCGCTGAGCAGCACGGAGGAATAGGTACCGGCCAGCATGCCCACCAGCAGCGGAAACGCGAACTCCTTGATGGAGGACACGCCGAAGATGTACAGGCACACCAACGTGAACAGCGTGGTCAGCGTGGTGTTGATGGTACGGGACAGCGTGCTTGCGACGGACACCTCGACGACATCCATCATGTCCATCTGGGTGTAGCCCGGCTTTGCCCGCGTCTCTCGGATGCGGTCGAAGATGATGATGGTGTTGTTGATGGAGTAGCCGACGATGGTCAGTATCGCCGCGATGAACGGGCTGTTCACCTGGAAGAAGTTCCGGAAGAACACCATGAAGGCGCACATGATCAGTATGTCGTGCACCAGGGCGAACAGGGCCGCAGCGCCGGAGAGCGGGCTGAACCGAATCGCCAGCGCCTTGATGGCGTTGGACAGCAGGTCGCGGCCGGCGATGGCGCTGACGTGGTCGATGGAGACGAAGCGGAAGTTCGGATACTTCGCGGTCATCTCGCGCTCCAGCTGGGCGCGAACCTGGCTGGTCACGTCGTCCATGTCGATGAGTATGCGCAGCTGGAAGCCGGTCTCCTCCGCCGGCTCGGCAGCCTCGGTTTCCCCTTCGGCAGCAGCCGCTTCGGTCTCAGGGGCCGCTTCGGTCTCGGGGGCCGCTTCGGTCTCGGGGGCCGCTTCGGTCTCGGGGGCCGCTTCGGTCTCGGCAGTCGCCGCGGTCTCGGCTTCGGCGGTCGCTTCAGGCGCTTCCTCGCCGGCTTCAGCCTCGGCCTGAGCCTGCTCGGCATCGGCCTGCTCCTCGGCAATGCGCGCGGCCTCGGCCTCGGCATCGTACTGATCGAACTCGATGTCGTTCACGCTGTAGCCACCCTCTTCGAGGGCCTTGTTCACAGCGGCCTCGACGGCAGCCTTGTCAAAGGTGCCGGCCATGTCGAACTCGATGATATTGCCGCCGGCATAGCTCAGCGCGTAACCCAGGGTATTGATCTCCTGGTTGGTGGCTGTGCGATAGCCGGTTTCGTTCGCGTTGGAAACGACGCCGACGACCGCCTTCTTGATCGTATCCTCCATGCCCTCGGTGGCGTCGGCCAGCTTCAGGCGAATCTGCAGGTCGGTCAGGCCGTCATGGGCGATGCCGGACTTGTCGGGGTTCAGCAGGTTCATGGTGGGCGTGACGGCTTCCTCCACCGCTTCCTCCACCACGGCCTCTGCGGCGGTCTCCGTCGCGGCGTCGACGACCGCCTCTGCGACCTCGGGGTCCTCAGCGGCGGCATCGGCAACCTCGTTCAGGGTCTTCTCGACCTCAGCGGCAAGCTCCGCCTGCAGCGCCTTGGAAGCGGCGGACGGGGCGGCCTTGGTGATCTGATTGTCGCTATAGCCGAAGGCGTTCAGTATCGTCTCCACGTCGTTGACGTCGTAATCCTCGCCGACGGAGTAATTCAGTATGGAACCGCCGGTGAAATCAATGCCCAGGTTCAGGCCCACGCCGGCAATCTGCATGACCAGCGCGATGACGATGATTGCGCCAGAGATGCAGAGGAACAGGCGCGTATTCCCTGTAAACGTCTTTTTCATGCTCGTTTCCTCCTCTTAGCGCGTATAGGCCTTGCGGTTGTTGATGCCCAGCTTGCAGATCAGAACCAGCAGGCCGCGGGTGACCACCACCGCAGTGAAGTAGGAAGCGACAATGCTGATCATCAGCGTGGTGGCGAAGCCCTTGATGGTGCCGGTGCCGAAGATCATCAGCACGACGGCGGCGATCAGCGTGGTCACGTTGGAATCCAGCACGGCGCGACCGGCGTTGCGGAAGCCGAACTTCACCGCGTTCAGCGGGGTGCGGCCTTCCTTCAACTCCTCGCGGAAGCGCTCGAATATGACCACGTTGGCGTCAACGGCCATGCCGATGCCCAGCAGGATGCCGGCGATGCCCTGCAGCGTCAGCTGCGCGCCGGAGATGGCCAGGGCGTAGAACACGATCAGCACGTAGATCAGCAGGGCCATGTCTGCGGCGACGCCGGGCAGCCGGTACATCACCAGCATGAACACCAGCACCAGGATCAGGCCCACGATGCCGGCGATGATGGCGCCGTCGATGGCCTCGATGCCCAGGGTGGCGGAAATGGCG
>CACYZW010000044.1 GCA_902778995.1 uncultured Eubacteriales bacterium | reverse complement strand
TTCCCGCCGTACATGCCGCCGGGAACGATTGAACATTGGAGGGGCTGCTCCCCTCCAATACCTCCCTGCATAGTTTGCTTATATGGTGAATGGTAACAAATCAGGCCATAATTCATTGCGTCGGGCGGGACACTCATTTAATGGGATACCCTTAAACCGCCAGTTGAATTGCAATCATGCCTTCCTTTTTCCCTCCGGTTACCCCAGCGTCGTATCCAGGATCATCATCAGCACAAAGCCCAGCGAAAAGGCGACGGTGCCGATGTTGGAGTGCATGCCCTCCGACATCTCGGGCACCAGCTCCTCCACCACGACGTACATCATCGCTCCCGCCGCAAAGGCCAGGAAATACGGCAGGATTGGCGTCACCAGTCCCGCAACCAGCAGGGTCACGACGGCGGCGACGGGTTCCACCGCGCCGGACAGCACCCCCATCCAGAAGGTCTTGCTTCTCGGCATGCCCTCCGCCAGCAGCGGCATGGAGACGATCGCGCCCTCGGGAAAGTTCTGTATGGCGATGCCAAGTGCCAGCGCCAGCGCGCCCGCCGCGCTGATGCCCGCATTGCCGCCGACGAATCCGGCATAGACGACGCCCACCGCCATGCCTTCCGGGATGTTGTGCAGCGTCACGGCCAAAATCAGCTTGGTGGTGCGCTTGAAGCCGCTCCGCGGGCCCTCGTGCTGTCTGTCCATGTGCATATGCGGGGTGATCATATCGAGCAACAGCAGAAACCCCATGCCGACCAGAAAGCCGACGGCGGCGGGCAGGAAGGACAGCGTTCCCATGCCGGCGCTCGCCTCCAGTGCAGGCTGCAACAGGCTCCAGAAGGAGGCCGCTACCATCACCCCCGCCGCAAAGCCGGTGAGCATCTTCTGCACGCGGGCAGAAAGCTGCTTCTTCAGCAGGAATACCATGGCCGAGCCCAGGCTGGTGCCGATAAACGGGATCAGTATGCCCAGCGCGATTTGTGTGGTCATCGGTATCGCCTCATTATCTCATATAATCGACAGCAGGCAGCTGTCGTTCAGCCGACAGCGGGCCATGGGCATTATACGATGTTTCCGCACTGCACATAATGCCCTTCAAAGCCTTCCGACACAAAATCGTACTGTCTGCTTTACCGGATCATACTTCTCATAACACTGTTCTTATTTTCAGGTTCGAGGTTAGTTATGACTTACTTATATTATAGTCAACGCTCAATCTATTGCAAGTCCTTTTGGCATGGCAGTGTTAATTCGGCTCTGTCTTCATGTTAAAAGAGAAAACCCCCAGCGCGGTTGTTCGTCCCGGCAGGAAACGATCCCGCAGGCTTGCCGGCGGCGCGTCAGGGAATCGGCAGGCAGCATACAACAGGGGGCCTGAAAGCAAGACTGTATTTACCATTTGATTTCTTAACGTGTTTGTGATATGATATGACGGTCCAAAGGAAGGTGATACACTATGTCAGGCGCGATTCGCAGCTGTGCAGGCGGTGTCGTATTTTACGGCGACGAGGTATTCCTGTTGATGAGCGACCGCGGCGAGTGGGTGATGCCCAAGGGCGTCATACGCAACTGCAACCGCTCCAACGACGTGGCGCTTTGGCGCGTGGAGGACGAGGCCGGCATACATGCCGAAATCATCGGCATCGCCGGAAACACGCGATACGACTTCTTCTCCGAAGGGCGTGGCCGCGAGATCAGCAACCGCATACAGTGGTTTGCCATGCGGGCGTTGGATCCGGGCTACCGCGTGTCCTACGACCAGGGTTTTTTGGACGGCAAATACATTCCCGTGGCAAAGGCCAGGGAGATGCTGACCTACCCGGGCGACAGGCCGATACTTGACAACGCCTGGGACATATACAGGCAGGCCATGAAAAGAGCATAAAAGAGACGCCGCGACGACGTGTCGCGGCGTTCTTTTATGCCCGCATATTGTCGACCCTGGTCTGTATTGACGCTTCAAAAGCTTCGTCGGACAGGTTCGGGTCCCGCGTCTCCCGCCAGATCGCGCAGGGAACTTCGCCACAGGACGCGCAGGAGGCATACCGATGCTTACCGACGCAACAGGCGTAAATGGGGCACGCCTTCCCCTCCGGCGCGTGAAACACCCTGCCCGAAGCCTCGTTGCAGCCCTGGCATGCACTTGCGTGAAGCGGGCAGGCGTTGCAATCCGCCCCGCAGCAGGACAGTCCCAGGATCTCCCGCTGCCTTTTCCTGCTGAACCCATCCAGCACCAGGGCGTAAGACTTGTCCAGCAGCGACTTCAACAGCTCGTCCGGCACTTCGCCGTCGGGCATGACGGAGTTCC
Organism: uncultured Eubacteriales bacterium; assembly: GCA_902778995.1. Taxonomy (GTDB): domain Bacteria; phylum Bacillota; class Clostridia; order Christensenellales; family Aristaeellaceae; genus UBA2862. The sequence goes on along the minus strand of CACYZW010000044.1, from coordinate 15,383 downwards.
AGCACCGCTTGTCGGAATAGTAGCCGGGAATGATGTCGGCATACTGTCCCCGAAGAAATTCACCCTCCGTGGGCTCCAGCTTCACGTTGATGTATACAGGCTTGTCATCGTCGTCCAGCAGGATCGCCGCAAACATCCTGTCGCCGATCTTATAGCGAATCCAGTTCCACTCCGGCTGCAAATCCTTCGTCACCGCCCGCTTTGAAAGCAGATAGGCGTCCATCCAATCGTAGCGCATGGGTCGCTCCTTTCTGAAAAATCAGGGCAGTCGCACCAGCTCCGTCACCACATTGTCCATCACCACCACCGCATAGGGCTGGCCGCGCCCATTGCGGGGCTCTATGGCCACGTCCTCGGTGACGCAGGGCGTGACGGTTCCATTCTTCTGCACGATGTTGAAGCGGAAGGGCTCGGTGACGACCAGCGCCCCTGCAATCGCCGTGCCGTTGGCCCCGATTTTCAGGAAGCTGAACGCCTTGACGCCCTTGCCGCCACGGGCCTGGCGGTCGAAGTCGATGAGCAGGCAGCGCTTCATGTAGCCCATGTCCGAGATCATCACGATCTCGCCCTCGCTGTTGTGAACGAAGGCGAAGGCCACGTCGTCGTCGGGGCTCAGCGTCATCGCCTTGACGCCCGCAGCCGTGCGTCCGATCTGCGAAACCTCCTCCACCGCGTAGTGTATCGCCATGCCCTGGCGCGTCAGCAGCAGAACGCTCTCACAACCTTCCGGCTGCAAAACAGACATCAGTCGGTCGCCGTTTTTCAGGTTCAAGGCAGCAAATTTGGACTTGCGCACGTTGTACTCCTCAAGCGCCGTGCGCTTCGTCAGGCCCTTCCGGGTGACGAACATCAATTCGCCGGAGAAATCCCCTGCCTCCAGCAACGCAACCAGACTCTCGTCGGTTTCAAGCCCCGCCAGCACACCGCCCAGGGGCAGGCCGCGATCCTTCGCCTTCGGCGTATCCGGTATCTTTTCCGCCGTCAGGATGTAGGCGTTGCCCACGTCCGTAAAGAACAGCAGCTTCGCGTCGGTCATCGTGCGGATGGCCTGTCTCGGCGGGTCGGCCCATTCGCCCCCCGCCACGGCCTTGTCGTAGAGCTTCGGCTGCATGCGCTTGACAAAGCCCGCCTGGGTGAGCAGCACCACCGTGTCGTCGGCAGCCGGCTTTTCCTCCTCCACGACGATCTCCTCGAAGGAATCCACCAGCTGTGTCCGCCGGGGGTCGGCGAATTTGGCGCGAACCTCTCCAAGCTCCTTCTTGATGACCGTCATCAGCTTCCTTTCGCTGCCGAGGATGGCCTTCAGATTGCCAATGAGCTTGACCAGGTCCTCGTATTCCTTCTTTAAGGAAAGCACCTCCAGATTTGTCAGCCGTTGCAGGCGCATATCCAGTATCGCCTGGGCCTGAATCTGGGTCAGGTCAAAGCGCTGCATCAGCTTGTCCCGGGCTTCCTTGGGGGTCTTGCTGCCGCGAATGAGGCGAATGACCTCGTCCAGGTTGTCCACGGCCACGATCAGGCCCTCCAGGATGTGCGCCCTGGCTTCCGCCTGCGCCAGCTCATACCTGGTGCGCCGGGTGACCACGTTCTTCTGGTGGTCGATGTAGTGGCCGATGATCTGCCTGATGCCCATCTGCAGGGGCTTGCCCTCGGCAATGGCCACCATGTTCACGCCGAAGGTGGTCTGGAAATCCGTATATTTATACAGCGCGTTCAGTATCTTCTCCGGATCGGCGTCCTTCCTGACCTCGACCACGGCCCGCATGCCCATGCGGTCGGATTCGTCGCGAATATCGTAGATGCCCGAGAATATGCCCTTCTTTTCCTCGCTGACCCGCAACACCTTTTCCAGCATTGCGGCCTTGTTCACCTGATAGGGCACCTCGTCCACCACGATCAGCTTCCGGCCCGCCGAGCCGTCCTCGATATGCACCTTCGCCCGAAGCTTCAGCTTGCCCCTGCCCGTCTCGTAGGCCTGAGTCAGCTCCCCGTCGCAGGCCAGGACGCCGCCGGTGGGAAAGTCCGGCGCGGGCATGATCTGCATCAATTCGGCCGTCGTGATCTTCGGCCTGTCGATCTGGGCGATCACCGCGTCGATGGCCTCCCCCAGGTTGTGGGGCGGTATGGACGTGGCCAGGCCCACGGCGATGCCGTTGGCCCCGTTGACCAGCAGGTTCGGGAACCGGGCGGGCAGCAGGTCCGGCTCCCGCTGGGTGTCGTCGAAGTTCAGGTGGAAGCCCACCGTGTCCTTCTCGATATCCCGCAGCATCGCCATGGCCGCCTCGGTCATGCGCGCCTCGGTATAGCGCATCGCCGCGGGGCTGTCGCCGTCGATGGAGCCGAAGTTGCCGTGGCCGTCCACCAGCATCGTACGCATCACGAAGGGCTGGGCCATGCGGGCCAGCGCGTCGTAGACCGAGCTGTCCCCGTGGGGATGGTATTTGCCCAGGCAATCGCCCACGATGCGCGCGCATTTGCGGTGGGGCTTGTCGGGGGTATTGCCCAGCTCGTGCATGGTGAACAGTATGCGCCGCTGTACGGGCTTGAGGCCGTCCTCCACCCTCGGCAGCGCGCGCTCCAATATGACGTGCTCCGAATAGGGCATCATGGATTCGTGCATCACGTCCTCCATGTTGCGCTGTATGATCTCCTCCGGCTTCACCTGAACCGGCTCATCCTTCCTCTTTCTGGCCATGAATGCGCTCCTTAATCGCTATGAAACAGGACAGTTGGCGGCGTGGACAACATTGCGAACCCGGCCGCTCCTGTTCCCAAGGGCCTGCCGGCCCCAGCGGCCTAAAAACAGTCTACCGGACTGTTTTCCGGGCGTTCGCTGTCCCTGTTCTCAGTTATGCACCCTCGTTTACGGGTTCAAAGTTATCTTCTTTGTTGAAGTTGGCGTACTGGCTGATGTACTCACGCCTCGGCTCCACCTTGTCGCCCATCAGTATCGTCACCCGCCGCTCCACCTCGACGAAGTCCTCGATGCCCACCTGCATGAGCTTGCGCCCGTCGGGATTCATCGTGGTCTCCCACAGCTGTTCGGGGTTCATTTCGCCCAGGCCCTTGTAGCGCTGGAGGGTATAGCCCTTGCCGATTTTTTTGATGGCCCCCGGCAGAGCGTTGTCGTCGTAGCAGTAGATGACCTTGTCGCCCTTGGCCACCTTGTACAGCGGCGGCATACCGATATAGACGTGTCCCTCGGTGATCAGCGGGCGCATGTAGCGGTAGAAGAAGGTCAGCAGTATCGCCCGTATATGGGCCCCGTCCTGGTCGGCATCGGAGAGTATGATGACCTTGTTGTATTTCAGCTTCGAAATATCGAAGTCGTCCTCGATGCTGGTGCCCAGGGCGGTGATGATGCTGCGGAACTCCTCGTTTTGAAGCACCTGCTCCAGCCGCTTCTTTTCCACGTTCAGCGGCTTGCCCCTGAGGGGCAGTATCGCCTGGAAGCGGCGGTCGCGGCCCTGCTTGGCGCTGCCGCCTGCGGAATCGCCCTCCACGATGAACAGCTCGTTCAGCTCGGCCTTTTTACCGGTGCAGCTGGACAGCTTGCCCACCAGCGGCGCGGCCTCCAGCTGGCCCACGGCGCGAATGTTGGCCTTGGCCTTGCGGGCGGCCTCGCGCGCCTTGGCGGCGGTGATAGCCTTGGCGATGATCTTCTGGGCGAAGGCCTGGTTTTTCAGGTCGTCCAGGTAGATGGAGAGCTGCTCCTGGCAGACAGCCTCGAATATGGGGCGCACCTCAGTGTTGCCCAGGCGTCCCTTGGTCTGGCCCTCGAACTCCGGGTTTTTCACGCCGGCATAGATGATGGCCGTCATGCCCTCCCGGAAATCGTCGCCGGCAAGGTTGTTGTCCTTTTCCTTTAAAAGCCCCTGGCGGCGGGCATAGTCGTTGAAAGCCTTGGTCACCGCGGCCTTGAAGCCGATCTCATGGTACCCGCCCTCGTTTGTGGGGATGTTGTTCACGAAGGAGGCGATGGTGTCGGTGTAGGAATCGGTGTACTGTATCGCCACGCGCACCAGCGTGCCGTCCCGGGTCGCCTCGAAGACGATGGGATCGGTGATGGTGTTCTTGTCCGCGTTCAGGTACTGCACGAAATCGGCGATGCCGCCCTCGTAGCAGTATTCGCGCACCCGCTTGTCCGCATCCTTGATGCGCTCGTCGGTGAACACGAACTTCACGCCCCTGTTCAGATAGGCCAGCTCACGCACCCGGCGGCGCACGGTATCCGAATTGAAATTCACGTCCTGGAACACCCGGGCGTCGGGCTTGAAGCAGACCACCGTGCCCCGCTTGCGGGTGTTGCCCAGCTTTTGCAGCGGCGCGACGGGCTTGCCGCTGACGATCTTGCCGGTCTTGGGGTCCATGACCGATTCAAAGCGCTGCTGGTAGTGGCTGTAGTCCTTGTACACGTCCACCACCATCCATTCCGACAGCGCGTTCACCACCGACGCGCCCACGCCGTGCAATCCGCCGGAATAGGCGTAATTCTTGTCGGAGAACTTGCCGCCCGCGTGAAGCTGGGTGTAAACCACCTCCACGGCGGAGACGCCCAGTTTGGGATGGATGTCCACCGGCACGCCCCTGCCGTTGTCGGACACCTCGCAGGCGCCGTCCTTTTTCAGCGTGACGCAGATTTCGCTGGCGAAGCCGTTGGCCGCCTCGTCGATGGCGTTGTCCACGATCTCCCAGATCATATGATGAAGGCCCCTCGGGCCGGTGGAACCGATGTACATGCCGGGCCGCATGCGCACTGCGTCCAACCCCTCCAGGACCTGTATGTCGTTTGCAGTATAGGTCTGTGCCATTTCTTCCTCCGAAAACGCATGAAAATCTGAATATATTATAAAGCAGCGGTGTTAATTATGCAATCCAACGCCATTTCCCCATTCATCCCCGCGCGGCGGCGATGGCGGAAAACAGTATGAACACGAACAGGTTCACCGCGACGATGCCCGCCCCCGTGGGCAGCGAATAGACGCAGGAGAGCAGCATCCCCACCGCAAAGCAGGCCACCGAGACGATGGCCGAGCAGATGGTCACTGCCTTAAAGCGTGAGAAAAGCCGCATCGACGACAGCGCTGGGAAGATGATGAGGCTGGAAATCAGCAACGTCCCCATCATCCGCATGCCCACCACCACCGTCAGCGCGGTCAGGAACGCGATCAGCATGTTGAAGGCACTCGCGTTGACGCCCGTGGCCCTGGCGAAGGCCTCGTCGAAGGTGACGGCGAATATTCGGGGATAGAAGAGCACAAACAGCACCAGCACCACCGCCGACAGCGCCAGCGAGACGTACACATCCGAGGCTCTCATGGCGAGAATCGAACCGAACATATAGTTGTACACGTCCACATTCATGCCGCTGGTCATACTGGTGACGATCACGCCCGCCGCCAGCGCGCTGGTGGAGATCAACGCAATGGCCGAATCCCCCCGCATGCTGCTTCGCTCGCTGAGGCGCAGCAGCAAAAAGGCGCAGATCACCACCACGACCAGCGTAAAGGGCAGCGGATTGGCCGCAATGCCCCGGCACAGCCCCGCGATGCCCCCGCGCAGGGACGCGGGCAAGAAGGCGGGCAGGCTGTCTGCGGTGACGAAGCCCAGGGCCATGGCGATGGTCAGGGAACCGAAGCCCACATGGGACAGGCCGTCGCCGATCATCGAATAGTGCTTGAGCACCAGCGTCACGCCCAGCAGCGACGCGCACAGCGACACCAGCGCGCCCGCCAGCAGCGCCCGTTGTATGAACTTATAGCCAAGGTATACGCCGAATTCGGCAAAGGCTGCGCCGATGGCGCGCAGGTTGAACAGCGCCCAAATGACCATCAGGGCCAGCAGCGCCCACAGTACGACAGCCCTGGTCCTCCGATGGCCCTTTGATTCCCCGTCGTTGCGGCCGGAAAGACACCTTTGCAGCAGATCACCCACGGCGCGTCACCATCCTTTCGGCGAAAGCCTCCCGGTATGCCTCCACGTCGCCGAAGAAATCCACGCCCCGGTTCATCACGAGCACCTTGTTGGCATCGCGCATGGCGCCGCCCAGATCGTGGGAGACCATGGCCACCGCCACACCGTGCTCCCGGTTCAGGTTGCGGATCACGGCATAAAATTCAGAGGCTGCGGCGGGGTCCAGCCCGGTCACCGGCTCGTCCAGCAGCAGCAGCGCGTCTGTGGCGCACAGGGCCCTGGCGAGCAGCGTCCGCTGCTGTTGGCCGCCGGAGAGCGTGCGATAGGCTTTTTTCCGAAGGCGCGTCACGTCCAGCAGCGCCATATTGGCGTCCGCCTTTGCCCGGTCAGCCCTGTTGTAAAACCAGCGCCGCCCCATGCGGTTGACACAGCCGGACAGCACCACTTCCTCCACCGACGCGGGAAAACCCCGCTGTGCGGCGGTCTGCTGGGGCAGATAGCCGATGCGCTCCTTCGTCAGGCCGTCGCCATAGACGACGCTGCCGCTGCGCGGGCGCACCAGCCCCAGCATCGCCCGGATCAGCGTGCTCTTGCCGGAGCCGTTCTCCCCTACGATCACCAGGTAGTCGCCGGGATCGATCTGGAAGCTGACCCGCTCCACCGCCACGACGCCCTCAAAGGCTATGGTGACATCCCTCATCGCAATCAGAGACATGTGCCACCGCCTCTCCGCCGTCCTCCCGGCATTTTTCACACAGTCCCACCAGTATGGTCTCGCGCGGGTCCAGCCGAAAGCCGTGCTCGACCATCAGGTGATCCGCCATGACGCCCATCAGTTCGCATTCCACGTGCATCAGGTTGCCGCACCGGCTGCAAAGCATGTGAAAGTGCCCGTCGCAGCTGGCGGCGTCCTCCACGTGCTGATACTGGGTGACGCCCTGCACCCCCGGATACTTTCGCACGCGGCCCTGCTCGGCCAGCTGCTCCAGGTAGCGGTATACGGTGGAGCGCCCCACCTTCTCGCCCCGGTCGCGCATCTCAAACACGACCTCGTCCACCGAAAAATGCTGCATGCTGCGCTCCATCAAAAAGCGCTGCAATTCCCGCTTCTGACGGGTGTTGTATGCGCCGCGCATCAGCTCAGCCCCTTCCTGACGGCTTCGAGATTGCGCGTCATGATGCTGACATAGGTCTCCCCCGCGTCACATTCATCCTGGGTGACGGTCTGCATCGAATGCAGCGTCAGTATCTCGGCCCCCGTCTCCTCGGCCACGGTCTTCGCCACGGCCTGTGTGCTCATCTCGATGGCGTAAACCGCGGGAATGCGATCCTCGATGACGCGCTGGATCAGGGTCAGCATGGTCTGGGGCGTGGGCTCGGTATCGGCGGTGCAGGAGGGGAAGGCCGCGACGTAATCCAGGCCGTATTCCCGCGTAAAGTACAGGAACGGGAAGCGGTCGGCAAACACCAGCTCGCGCCGCGCGCCTTTATTCACGGCGTCGGCAAAGGCTGCGTCGATTTCGGCGATCTGGGCGTTATAGTCCCCCGCCGCCGCCTGATAGCCGTCGGCATTCGCCCCGTCCAACGCGCAGAGCGCGTCCGCCAGCGCCTGGACCATCTTCATGGCGTTCTTTGGGCTGGTCCAGATGTGCTCGTCGTACTCCGGAGCGTCGTGCGCCCCGTGCGCATCCGCTTCCTCCACGGGCGTCACCGCGTCCATCATGCGCAGCGTAGCCGGGGCGTTTTCCCCGTCAAAGCCGGCGAGTATATTCTCGGCCCAGGCGTCGCCCTCCCCGCCGATGTATACAAACAGGTCCGCCGCGCCGATGGCGACGATGTCCGCCGGGGCGGGCTCGTAGGAATGGACCTCCACCCCCGGACGGATCAGCAGCGTCACCTCGCCGCGATCCCCCACCACCTGCCGTGCGAAATCATAGCAGGGAAAATTGGTGGCAACCACACTCAGGCTGCCCTCCGCTGCGGCGGACAGCGCCCCCAAGGCCAGCAGCGCCAGTACCAGCAATGCCAATCGTTTCATAAGCTCTCCAAACCTGTAAATTTATTTTGAAATCCATTTTCAATTTCGCATTGAATTATACCGCTTCAGACGCCCGGTGTCAACCGCTTCATGGAGATTTAGCCTTGCACAGAAAGCTGCTGGAATTATACGTGAAGAATAAAAAGGGGAGACGAGCTTTTCGACTCGTCCCCCTCAATGAATGCCTGTGCGCTTTAATCCACCTTCACGGTCACCGTTTCGCTCACGCCGTTGTTCGCCATCACGATTATCTCGCATGCGCCCTTTCCGACGCCTTTCACGACGCCCGACGCATCCACCGTCGCGACGTTGACGTCGGAGCTGTAATAGCGAAACAGTCGGTCAGGCTTCAGGACTTCCCTGTCCTTTCGTCTTCCGGTCACCGTTGCGCTGACAGCCTGACTCTTACCCACGCTCAGCTCAATCTTCTTCTTGCCCTTGATGTTCACGGTCTTCGCATTGCAATACTTACTGTTGTACCCGCCCGCTATGCAGTAGAGGACCGGCGTGGCTTTGCCAAGGTAGACCTTCTTTTTATCCTTTGTCTTCCATGCCTTTATATAGGCCGTGTAGACCTTGCCCTTCTTGAGGCCCTTGATCGTAAAGGACAGCTTGTCGGTGCTTTGCACAAGCGGGTAGCTCTTCTTGCCGTCATATTTTTTGAAGAAGACGTCATAGCCCTTCGCGCCGGAAACCTTCGTCCACGCCAGCGTAATGGTATCGCCCTCTGTGGTCATCCTGGCCATCAGCGTCCTGTCGGGCTTGGGCGGGCGCGGCTTGATGGTAAACACGGCGCCCTTGAAGGCCAGCGCGTAGTTCTTGTTTGCCTTCAGGCTCCCCTGCTTGATCTGGTACTTGCCGGGGGCTTCGCCCTTTTGGCGCTTCAGAGCACCGCTGAGCACCTTGCTCGCCTTGTCGCCCTTGGCGAGACCGGAGACGTTATAGGTCAGGCAGGGATCCTTCTTGCCCTCCACCTTGGAGGCCGCCTTTGCCTTGACCGTGAGGCCTTTGGCCTTTATCTCGATGACCTTGCTGCCGCTGGCCGCCACATAGTTCTTCCCGGTGATGTAGTAATAGACCCTGGTCTTTCCCGCGTTTTTACGGGTTACGGAGATCTTCCTGCCCTCCGTCTTGTAGTTCTTTTCGGTCAGCTTACTGGTGCTGTAGTAGACGGTGACTTTCGACTTGCCCACATCCACGGTGATGCCGTGCGCCTTCCCGTCGTAGGTTCCGCTGTAGCCCTTCGCCGTGTAGCTCACGGCCGCCTTGGTGATGGTGTAGGTACCATTGGTAAGGACAGCGGTATAGTTCGGGTTTTTGTTCCAGGCGACGGTGATCGGGTAGGTTCCGATGTCGGATGCGGTGGTGGCCTTTGTGGACAGCACCACGCCCAGGTCGTCGCCCTTCACATAGCTCCCGCCAGCCGTATAGGTCAGGGTTTTGAGGGACTTACCGTACTTACCGGTCTTGTCGTCCGCCGTGATCGTGATGGCCGCAGGCGTGATTTCCTGCCAGCCGTCCGTCACATTGAACGTCACGGCAGAGAAGTTGGGGTTGGTGTTCTTAAATTGGGAAGTCGCAAGGCCCATGGGGGTACTGCCGGCGTCGGTGCGGCTGGCGCTGGCATTGCCGGAGAAGGTGAAGTCCTTGTTCACGTCGTACAGCGCCGTGCTGGCCGTCGCCGTGTAGCCGGAAACGACATGCGCCTGGCCGTCGTAATCGGCGGTATTCGTCGCGCCGGTGATCGTCACGGTGGCCTCAATCGGCTTGACCGCCTGCCAGCCGTCGGTTACGTTGAACGTCACCTTGGAGAAGTTCGCGTTGGTGTTCGTGAACTGGCTCGCCGTGAGGCCCCTGTTTGTCGTACCCGCGTCGGTGCGGCTGGCGCTGGCATTGCCGGAGAAGGTGAAGTCCTTGTTCACGTCGTACAGCGGCGTGTCGACCTTTACCGTGTAGCCGTTGATCGTGTGTTCCTTGCCGTCGTAATCGGCGGTGTCCGTCGCGCCGACGATGGTCACGCTGGCCTCAATCGGCTTGACCTCCTGCCAGCCGTCGGTTACGTTGAACGTGACCTTGGAGAAGTTCGCGTTGGTGTTCGTGAACTGGCTCGCCGTGAGGCCCATTGTCGCCTTGCCCGCGTCGGTGCGGCTGGCGCTGTCCGTACCGGAGAAGGTGAAGTCCTTGTTCACGTCGTACAGCGCAATATCAGCCGTGGCGGTGAAGCCGGAAGCCGTGTGCGCCTGGCCGTCGTATGCGGCGGTATTCGTCACGCCGGTGATCGTCACGGTGGCCTCGATGGGCGTGACCACCTGCCAGCCGTCGGTTACGTTGAACGTCACCTTGGCGAAGTTCGCGTTGGTATTCGTGAACTGGCTCGCCGTGAGGCCCATGTTTGTCGTGCCCGCGTCGGTGCGGCTGGCGCTGTCCGTGCCTGAGAAGGTGAAGCCCTTGTTTACGTCGTACAGCGCAGTATCAGCCGTGGCGGTGAAGCCGGAAGCCGTGTGTGCCTTGCCGTCGTATGCGGCGGTATTCGTCACGCCGGTGATCGTCACGGTGGCCTGGATGGGCTTTATCTCCACCTTCGCGCTGCCGGTTACCGGGAAATACCCCTTGGCGGTCACTTGATAGCAGACCGTATAGGTACCGGCCTCGCTGTACTCCAGCTTGTCCTTGTCGCAGGTATCCGCGCTCTCACCGCATTTGACAGTCGCGCCGGAGGCAGGCGTGGTTACATTGACGGTTATGCCGTGGGCCTTGCCGTCGTAATCGGCGCTGTAGGGCGTGACCGTCGCGGCGATCACCAGGCCCAGCACAGCCTCTGTTCCCGCTCCGTTCCAGCCGACTGTGTAACCCTCGTCGCCGGTGAAGGCGGAGGGCTGGCCATTGCCCTGCAAGCCGTTGGTAATCGTCACCAGGTCGACCACTTCGGGCTTTGCCTCCGCAGTCACGCCGATGGAAGCGTTCTTGGTCAACGGGCCCTCGACGGTGACGGTCTTGCCGCTGGGCAGGTAGACATTCTGCTCCACGCCACCCGTGAGCGCGCCATTATCGACGGTTGCGCCCTTCTTGTTGCCGGTGATTTCCGGCGCGCCGGACAGCTTAAACGTGCCATTGACGTACACGCCGCCGCCAAAGCTGTTTGTCGTGTTGCCGGTGACGCTGCCGCCGGACATGCTGAACGTGCCATCCACATACACGCCGCCGCCGTTATTCGCCGCATTGCCGGTGACGCTGCCGCCCGACAGGTTGAATGTGCCAGTGTTGCCGACGTACACACCGCCGCCGTTGCCGTCGGTATTGCCGCCGGTGATTTTGCCTGCCTTGTCCGCGCTGGTATCCGTTACGGTCAGGCTGCCGTTCACGGTAATGACGTTGCCGTTGGACTGCGCCGCAGTCAACCCGCGGTTGATGGTGTGGCCGTTCAGGTCAATGCTGACGGACTTGTCCTCGGGGACGTCCAGCGCCTCATCGCCTTCCACCGCCGTGTAATCTCCACCCAATTTGAGTTCGCTTCCCGTGACCGCCGCGTCGTCGCTCAACGCCTGGAGCTTCGCCCACTTCGTATAGGTCGCCGTCACATTTCCGGCAAGCATGGTGAAGGTCGCTTCCGTAAGGCTATTTCTATTGATCGCTTCGGAAGCTGTGCCCCCCTCTTTGGTCACATCCCGGATGCTGTAATCGCTGTTTGCAGCGCCGGCATTTTTCGCGATGTTCAGCTTGACCGTGCTTCCCGCCACGGCCCTGGTGACGGGGATGCCGTACACAGTTGCCTTCACTGTGTGGCTTGCGTCGGACGGATTGAGCACAGGCGTGACGGCATAGGCCGTACAGGGAACGAGGGTCACGTCCGCCATATGGGGCAACAGGCTCTCGTCCACAACCGCGTCGCCCGTCGCCGCGAACACGACGCCCGGGCTACCGCCGGTATTCTTTATGCAGAAATCCCTGCCCAGCTTCACATTGCCGCTATAGCCCAGCTTCTCCGAAGCGCTGTCGTTGGTGGCTTTTACGGCGGGATATTCCGCGCCGTCGGCATAGGTCAACACGATGACCGCATGATCAGGGCCTTCATAGCCTTTGCCGTCGCCGATGCCCGCGCCGCCGCTTTTGCCGGTGGCCGTGACCTCGCCGCCGCTGACGGTGATATTGCCGCCCGCGCTGCCATTGCCGCCGCCGATGCCCGCGGCGTTTTCGCCGCCGTTGGCCGTGACCGTGCCGCCGTAGATATTGACCGTGCCGCCGTAGATAGCGTTGTTATCCCGGTTTAACTTGCCGCCGCCGATGCCCGCGGCGTTTTCGCCGCCGTTGGCCCTGACCGTACCGTCCTCGACGGTGATATTGCCGCCCGCGCCGCCATTGCCGCCGCCGATGCCCGCACCAGCACTGCCGCCGTTGGCCGTGACCTCGCCGCCGCTGACGGTGATATTGCCGCCTGCGCCGCCATTGCCGCCGCCGATGCCCGCACCAGCGCTGCCGCCGTTGGCCGTGACATTGCCGCCGCTGATAGTGATCTTGCCGCCCTCGCCGCCATTGCCGCCGCCGATGCCCGCGCCATATTCTCCGCCGGTGGCCGTGACCTTCGCCGTGCTGCTGATCTCGATTGTGCCCCCCGCGCCGCCATTGCCGCCGCCGATGCCTGCACTATTGAAGCCGCCGTTGGCCGTGACATCGCCGCCGATGATGGTGACATCGCCGCCATCGCCGCCCTGGCCGCCGCCGATGCCCGCGCCTTCGCTGCCGCCAGTGGCATTGACCGTGCCGCCGTAGATATTGATCACGCCGCCATTGCTTTGGGCGCCGCCGCCAATGCCCGCGCCCACACCGACGCTCCTGGCCGTGACATTGCCGCCGCTGATAGTGATATTGCCGCCATCGCCGCGGCGGGAGGGGGAGTACGGTGTGAAATTGCCGTTGCCGATGCCCGCGCCGCATCAGCCGCCGGTGGCCGTGACCGTGCCGCCGCTGACGGTGATCTTGCCGCCCTCGCCGCCACAGCCGCCGCCGATGCCCGCGCCGCCGGTGTCGCCGGTGGCCGTGACATTGCCGCCGCTGACCATGATCTTGCCGCCCGCGACATTATTCTCGTCGCCGCCGATGCCTGCGTATTTTTCCTCACAGGTGCTGCCTTCGCCCGTCGTCGTGCCCGCGTACAGCGTGCCCATGTTGTCCCCGGTGCTCTGCGCCCAGACGGTCAGGCGGTTGCCTTCGGAGACGGTGATGCCCTTCGTTGCCGTCAGGGTCTTGCCGTCGCAGAGGATCAGGTTCACGTTGCCGCTGACGGTGACGCGGCTGTCTATGGTCGTCGTGTCCGCCACCGCGTACCAGCCGGTATTCCAGGTCGTATCGCCCGCCGTGACGATGGTACATGGCCGAAAATCCTGTCCTTCGCCCTCTGCGTTCACGTAATCCACGTCTACGGTCTGCTGGTCGTCCGTCACCGCGATTTCATACGTGACAGAACTGATGGTGACCTTCATCCACTCCTCGCTGGAAAACGGCTTCAGCGCCGATACGACCCACTTCCCACTTTCGTCCCGCCGGGCCGCGAACAGGCCGGGGTTGCTGACCTCCACGCCGGTGACTGCGCCGTAGAGGCCCACCGCCGAAAGCACCTTCGACAGGCGCACGGTCCCGCCGCCGGGCAGGACGTACTGCTTTTTCTCATAGGTGAACTCCACCTGGTAGTAGGAGAAGCCGTCCGTCTCGGCGGTGGCGGTGCGGCCCGCCTCCGTCACGTCCAGAGGTTCGGCCACCAGCACGTCGGACTGTGCGTCCTCCGAGACGTGGTAAACCTGGGTCTCCAGGTTCCGGCTGGCGACCTCCCGCGCCGTGAACGAAACGGACACGCCGAAGCCCGCCGCGGGCTAAAGCTCCGCGCCGGTCTCGGGATCGACGACCTTGATGTCGAAGGTGTAGGACGCGGCGACGTTCACGCCGTCCTCGCGCTCGGCCTCCACCGCCGCGTCCACGTCGCTCTGGGCCTCCACCGCGCTGACGGACAGCGTCGCGCCATTGGGGAACGCCCCCGGCTCCGCCCGCACCCGGACAACCACGCCGTCCACCGTGGCGGACTGGTCGAAGGAAACCGCCTCCGGCGCTGCCTCCGCCGCGAGCGTCACGTCGATGAACTGGGGAATGTCGCCCGCCTCCACCGTGAAGGGGACGTTTTCAACGGATATGTAGCCCTCCGCGGAGGCGGTATAGGCATAATCGCCCAGGAACAGCGCGAAGCTGCCGTCCGCCTGGGCGGGGACGGTTTCGGAGATGGCTTCTTCCGTTGGGATCGTGCAGACCGTCACAGCTGCCTCAGCCGGGGTGGTGTTGAAGAACACGGCGACGGGCTGCGGTTGTGTTTCAGAGGGTTGCTCTACCAGCTGTTCCTGCGTTTCGGCGGGCTGCTCCAAGGGCTGCGCCTGCCCATCGACGGGCTGCACAACCTGTTCCAGCGTCTCTTCCCCGTCCTGGGAAGGATAATACTCAACAATATCATATACCCCGGATTCCCGGAACGAGAATGCGCCGTCTGCATTTACTTCATAGTTTCCGTCCAGATTCTGGTCATAGACAAACACACGGACACCGTCGCCGATATCCAATCCCTTCACGCGCACCAGCGGCAGTTCCAGCCCGGCGTTCGGCGGCAACGGCTTTCCCGCCGCGTCCAGCACCTGTATACTATAGATATGGTGCGTAGCTTCGCCGCCAAGCGCCGCCTCTATCGACTGTATCGCCGCCTGGGCGACATCGGCGTCAGCTTCGGCCACCGAAAGCACAGCCCCTGCCGGAAACGCGTCGGCTGCCGCTGTCATGGTGAATTCGACGCCGCCAATCATGGCGCTTTGTTCAAAGGGCACAGGCTCCGACTCCTGCGGTTCATTGACTGCAAGCCGGGGATTCAGGTCGGGCATATCCCCCAACTCGATCCCGCCATCAATGGTCAGGTCGCCCAGCCCCGCCAGACCGTTCTCTATGATGATGCCGTCATCGTAAGAGGCGCCGTTTTCCCCGACAACCACATCGGTGATTATTACATCGTCGGCGAAAACCGTACCCGGCATGGCCATCATAAATGCAATCATAACGGCCATTATTTTCTTTAATGATTTTTTCATTATCGTCTGTCCCTTCCTGTCACGCTTGGTCGCGGCGTTTGTGTTCAGCCAACGATGAATCTATTTCCTAATTACAATTATAATCTTTTTCTCTGAGATTTGCGATCATATATTTCACTAAAAAACAGTGGCAAAATTATAAAAATTTTTTTCCATGATCTGCGGAAAGGTCGGCAAAGTGCGTTTCTGAACGCCACGTCAACAGAGCCGGCATGACGCTCAGGGGCTGTCTCAAAAGAGAGGCAGCCTCTTTAATATAAAGAAGGAGAAAAAAGTAATGCCAGGTCTTGCGCAGACCTGGCAGCGTTGTTAGAATTAAG
>CACYZW010000043.1 GCA_902778995.1 uncultured Eubacteriales bacterium | reverse complement strand
ATTGACGATTGACAATTGACAACGCGAAAAAGCCGTCGCTTCATAATCGTTTTCAATTGTCGGCTTTCAATTCTGGATTTGTCTATACCGCTTCGTTCAGCTTGACCGACACCGTCTTGGAGACGCCCTTTTCCTCCATCACCACGCCGTACAGCGCGTCGCAGCGCTCCATGGTGCCCTTGCGGTGGGTGATGACGATGAACTGGGTGTTCTCGGAATAGGATTTCAGGTAGTCGGCGTAGGTGTCGATGTTGGCGTCGTCCAGCGCGGCTTCGATCTCGTCCAGTATGCAGAAGGGGGTGGGCTTGAGATCGAGTATCGCGAACAGTATGGCGATGGCCGTCAGCGCGCGCTCGCCGCCGGACAGCAGCGAGAGCATCTGCAGCTTCTTGCCCGGGGGCTGCGCCACGATGTCGATGCCGCAGTTCAGCGCGTCCTTCGGGTCGGCGAGGCGAAGCTCCGCCTTGCCGCCGCCGAACAGCTTCACAAAGGTGCGCTGGAAATTGTCGTTCATCAGCGCGAACTGGGCCTTGAACTGCTTTTCCATCTGGCTTTCCAGGTCGGACACGATGCCCTCCAGGTCAGCCTGGGCCTTCAGTAGGTCGTCCCGCTGGGCGGAAAGCTCCTCCACGCGCTCCACGGTGCGCCGGTATTCGTCCAGCGCCGCCACGTTCACGGTGCCCATGGCGCGGATGCGCTGGCGGATGGCGGCGATGCGCTTTTCCGATTCCGTCAGCTTGAAATCGGCCTGGCGGAAGGGCTCGGCCCCGGCGTAGGTCAGCTCGTAATCCTCCCAGATGCGGTCCTGGAGCTGCTTGAATTCGCCCTCCACGCGGGTCAGCTGCAATTCGCTGCGGTGGTGCCTGTCGCTGAATTCGTCCAGTGCGGCGCGCAGGGCGTCGATTTCCTCGTTCAGGGCCTGCAGCTGCTTCTGGACGCCGGTGCGCCGTTCCTCCGCCGCGTCGAAGTCGGCGCGTGCCGCGTCCAGCGCGGCCTTGTTTCGGTTCAGCGCTTCGATGTCGGTTTCCAGCAGCGCGGCGTTGGCCTCCAGTTCCTTCAGACAGGCCGCCAGGGAGACCTCGGATTCCGCCATCAGCTTTTCGGCGTTCTCCGCCTGGCCGGACAGCCGGTCGCGCTCGGTGATCGCCGCTTCCAGGCCCCGGCGGCGGGAGGCCAGCGCGATGCGCGCTTCGCCCACCGCGTCGCGGAGGGCCTCCGTCTGGCCGCGCAGGGTGAAGATCTCGTCCGACATGCGCTTCACCTCGGCCTGGCGGTCGTCGGTGGAGCTCTCGGCGCTCTGCTGCTGCTCGTCCAGCGCGGAGAGGTTTGCGGTCACGTCCTCAAGCTGGCCGCGCAGGCGCTGACGCTCGGCGTCAGCGCGGGCCAGGCGGGCGTTGTTGCCGGACTGCTCGTCCAGCGCGGCGTTCAGCTGGGCCTCGGCACGGGCGCATATGACCTCCTGCCTGTGCAGCTCGTCGTACAGCTCGCCGCGTTCCCGCTTGAGGCCGCCGCGCTCGTTTTCGATGTTGGCGTACTGCTCCCGGGCCTGGGCGAACTGGGTCTCCAGCTTTTTGAGGGCCTGTTCGCTCTCCTCGATCTCGCGGCTTCGGGAAAGCAGGCTGGTCATGCGGCTCTGCACGCTGCCGCCGGTCATCGATCCGCCGGAGTGCATCACGTCGCCCTCCAGCGTCACCAGCCGGAACTGGTAACGGCCCGCGCGCTGTATGGCAATGCCCGCGTCCAGGTTTTCGGCCACCACCGTGCGGCCCAGCAGGTTGTCGATCACGCCCTGGTACCTGGGGTCGAACTCGATGAGCTCCGAGGCCAGCCCCACGCATCCCGGCATGGACAGCACGCTTCGCTCCTGGGGGGAGAGCGTGCGCCCCCGCACCGAGGAGATGGGCAGGAATGTGGCCCGGCCGAAGCGGTTGGCGCGCAGGTATTCGATCATGCGCTTGGCGTCCTCGTCCCGGTTGACGACGATGTTTTGCAGCGCGCCGCCCAGCACCATGTCCAGGGCGCGCTCCAGTCGGGCGGGCACGTGGATCAGGTCGGCGACCACGCCGTGCACACCGGCGCCCTCTCCAAGGCGGCGGGCCTGCAGCAGCACCTGCTTGACGGAATTGTTGTAGCCCTCGTAATCCCGCTGCATCTCCCGCAGCAGTTTCAGGCGGGAATCCCGCTGCTGGCGCTCAGTCTGCATGCGGGTCACCCGGTCGGACAGGGCGGCGGACTGCTCGCCCAGGGCCTGAACCCTGGCCTGAATGTCGCCGGCCTGCTTTTCCAGCTCGGCTTTGCGCTCGTTTTCGGCGTCGAGCTGTTCCCGGGCGGAGTTGACGTGCGCGCCCAGGGCTTCGGATGCCGATTGCTCCCGCGTCTGGTCGGCGTCCATGGCGGCCAGCTGGTTTTCCAGCGCCGTCTTCATGGCGCTCAGCCGCGCCCGCTGGGAGCGCACGTCGCCCAGGCGGTTCATGGCCTGTATGATCTGCTGCTTCGCGTCCTCTGAGGCCTGCTCCAGCGCCGAAAGGCGGCCTTCCGATTCCAAAAGGGCCTGCTCCTGAACGGCCAGCTGCGCCGCAGCATCTTCGATGGCCCCGGTCTCGGCTTCGATCTCGGCGGTCATCTTCTCGATCTGCCGGAGCACGCCCGCCTTGCCCTGGGAGGCGGAGGCGCGCTCGGCCTGTATGCGGTCCCGCTCCTTCTCCCCGGCGGCGATGCGCTCGCGCATGACCTGCACCGCGCCCTCGCCGGCCTCGACCTCGCGGATCAGCTGCTGTACGGTCTCCCGCCTTTCGCCGCTCTCCAGCTCAAAGGCGTCCAGCCGGGTCTGGGCCTCGTCCCGCTGAACGCTCTTTGTCTCCAGCGATTGGTTGGCCTGGAGTATGGATTCGCCCAGGGTCTGCACGGATTCCTTGAGCTCGCGGATGCGCTCCTCGTAGCGCTCGGTGCGCACCAGGAACACGTTCAGATCCAGGCCCTTGAGCTCGTCCCGCAGGGACAGGTATTCCCGGGCCTGCTCGCTCTGCTGCTTCAGCGGCTCCACCCGGTCCTCCAGCTCGGCGAGTATGTCCTCCACGCGGTTCAGGTTTTCCTGGGTGCGCTGGATGCGCTTCTGGGCGTCCAGCTTGCGGGCCTTGTATTTGACGATGCCCGCGGCCTCCTCGAAAACCTGGCGGCGATCTTCGGATTTAGCGGACAGTATCTCGTCGATGCGGCCCTGGCCGATCAGGGAATAGCCGTCCTTGCCGATGCCGGTGTCGCGGAACAGATCCACGCCCGCCGGGTGACGGACACCTCGGCAAAGTCGATGGCCAGCGCGTGGTCCTCGTTTTCAAACACCAGCGTGACCTCGCAGTAGGCCAGGCGGCGGCGGGCTTCGGTGCCGTTGAAGATGACGTCCTCCATCTTCGCGCCGCGCAGCGATTTCGCGCTCTGCTCGCCCAACACCCAGCGCACCGCGTCGGAGATGTTGCTCTTGCCGCAGCCGTTGGGGCCCACCACGCCGGTGATGCCGTCCTCGAACACGATTTCAGCGTGATCGGCGAAGGATTTGAAGCCGTGTAAAATGAGTTTCTTCAGTCGCAAGTTATTGTTACGCTCCGTTCTGGGTTACAGCCATTCATTTGTTTCTCATTCGCCGCAGCGCGTCCCGCGCGGCCTCCTGCTGGGCGTTCTGCTTGCTGGTGCCGTCGCCCACGCCGATCTCCACGTCGTTCAGCGTTACGCTGTAGCGAAACAGCGGGGCGTGGGGCGGCCCTTCCATGGAGATGAACCGGTACACGGGCATCTCGCCGTCCCGCTGCAAAACCTCCTGGAGCCGGGATTTGGCGTCCAGGTGATCCTCCAGCATCTGGGGGTGCAGCTCGTCGGCCAGCGCCCGGTGGATCACGTCCACGGCGCATTCAAAGCCCCCGTCGAGGTACACGGCGGCAAGCACGGCCTCCATCACGTCGCACAGTATGGAGGGCTTTTCGCGCCCGCCCGAGCGATCCTCTCCCACGGAGAGGCGGATGAATTTGCCAAGCTCCAGTCGCCGGGCGGCGCGGCAGAGGGTCTCCTCCCGCACCAGCCCCGCGCGGATGCGCGTCAGCTTGCCCTCGTCTACCTCCGGAAACTCGAAGTACAGGTAGCGGCTTATGGCCAGCTCCAGCACGGCGTCCCCAAGGAATTCAAGCCGCTGGTAGTGGGGCACATGATGATCCCCCCCGAAGGAGGGATGCGTCAGCGCCGTCTCCAGCAGCTTCATATCCTTGAAGGTATAGCCCAGCTTTTTGCAAAGCGCTTTCACGATCAGCCCCTCTTTTGAATGTAATCGACGATGTCGCCGACGGTCTTGATGCTTCCCAGTGCCTCGTCCTCCACGGTCAGGTTGAATTCGTTCTCCAGATCCATGATCAGCATCATCAGGTTCGCGCTGTCCGCGCCCAGGTCCTCCACCATGCGGGCGGATTCCACAACGCGGCTGTCGTCGATGGGCAGCTGCATCAGTATGTATTTCTTCACCTTGTCGAAAACTGTTTTGCGATCCATGTCTTCTACCTCCTGTCTGATTCTGTGTTTTAAGGCTTGACTTGCCGCCAGCAAGCCTTCGAAATCTGCAGTTTGCAATCGACTAAAATTCATCTCGTTACTGCACGACTCGATTATGCGGTATTTCCTTAAGGCAACCCCGCGTCATCGAACCGTACAGCGCGATATCCCCTTAAACCTGCGCGTCCGCAAGGCCGCTGAGCCCCTCGCGGATCTTGCCGGCCACGTCGCCGGAGAGCATCGTCCGCGCCTGGCGCAGGGCGTTCATGATGGCCGTTTCGCCGGAAGCGCCGTGGGCCTTGATCACCGCGCCCTCAACGCCCAGCAGCGGCGCGCCGCCGTAGACGTTGTAATCCATGCTCCGCTTGAACTTGCGGAAGGCGGGGCGGGAGAGGGCCGCGCCCAGTTTGGTCACCTTCGAGGCGTTCAGGTTGCTCTTTAGCATGCCCATCATGGCGCTGACCAGGCCTTCGGTGTATTTCAGTATGATGTTGCCGTCGAAGCCGTCGGCCACCACCACGTCGAAATCGCCGGTGGGCACGTCCCGCGCCTCGGCGTTTCCGGCGAAGTAATAGCTGGTCTGGGCCTGCATCAGCTGGTAGGTTTCCTTCGTCAGCTTGTTGCCCTTCTCGGCCTCCGAGCCGATGTTTACCAGGCCCACGGCGGGCTTTTCAACGCCTATGACCGAGCGCATGTACACCGAGCCCATCAGTCCGAACTGCACCAGGTAGCGCGGCTGGCAATCCACGTTCGCCCCGGCGTCGATCAGCAGGAAGGGCTTCTTCATCCCGGGAATCACCGGGGCCAGCGCCGGGCGTTCGATGCCCGGTATGCGGCCGATGCGCAGCATGCCGCCAGCCAGCAGCGCGCCGGTGTTCCCGGCGGATACCACCGCGCCCGCGCGCCCCTCCCGCACGGCCAGCATGGCCTGTACCATCGAGGAATTGACCTTCTGGCGCACGGCGAGCATCGGAGATTCGTCCATCTGTATCACATCGTCTGCGGGCAGGATCTCGGCGCGGTCGCGCACGTCCTCGGCCTCCGACAGCAATGCCTCCAGCCGTTTTTCAGGCCCTGCCAGCAGCACGCGGATGTCTTCGAATCGCCTGAGTGCCGCGATGGCCCCCGCCACGATGGCGTCAGGCGCCTGGTCGCCTCCCATGGCATCCAGCGCAATGGTATATTCACTCATGCTATACCCTCCATTATGAATTACCTTTCATATTGTATCAGAAGGAATGTAAATTCGCAAGCAATTCGGCGGCTTCTGCGTTCCCGAAGGGAAGCAAATCGTAAATAAATATGAAAAATTGGCCTTTTGCCCCTTTTTAACTTGCCAATCGGGGGCAAATGGGCTATAATATGCGTGTTGCTTGTGTACCCGTAGCGAAGCTGGATATCGCGTCAGACTCCGACTCTGAAGACCGTGGGTTCGAATCCCGCCGGGTACGCTCACGAAAAAACGCCCGAAGGGGCGTTTTTTTGTGGGCATGCCCGGGGGGATAAGCGAATCCACTTGCGGAAGGCAAAGGGTTCGGCGAAGCCGCGGCGCAGAGGGTGGGGAAGAAACGAGGATTGAAACGCATGTGTTTTACAGTCCGGCGGAGTTGACGGTCATGTGGCCTGTGCGCCGCCATGCCGCCGGGTACGCTCACGAAAAAACGCCCGAAGGGGCGTTAATTCAATATTGCCAAAAACTGTCGGATTCGATAGCCGTGCCATCAATCCTTGGTGATGGTCATCGTCATGCTGCTGGAATCCGTGTCGGTGTAGACATCGTCCAGCGCCTCGAAGCTGTAGCCATCCGGCACGGAGAGGATGTCGATGTGGTAGGAAATGGGCGCGCCCTCGTAGGTGATAATGCCCTGATCGTCGGAGAGGGCGAAATCGCAGTTGTCGGCCGTGCAGAAGCTGACCGCCACACCGGGCACCGCTTCGCCGTTCTGATCGACCACGGTGATGAGGTAGGTCGCGGTTTCCTGCGTGTCAGCCGCGGGCCTGGGGGGAATCGTCGTCTCGGGCGTTTTGCCGTTCAGAGCGGCCTCCAGATTGGCGATGCAGGAGCCCATGTCCGATCCTTTGATGGGATAGCTCAGCACCTTGCCCTCGCTGTCCACGAAATAGGTCATGGGGGTGCAGTTCCAGGGCAGGGCGGCATCGAAGCTCTCGGACCAGACCAGCGTGTTGAAGCCATAGTCCTTGGTGAGTTCACGGGCCTTGTCGATCAGTTCGGGACTGTTGGCATCACCGCAGTAGGTGACGACCGCCGCGCCCTTGGGGGCGTATTCGGCGTTGAGGGCGTCCAGCTCGGGCATCTCCGCCACGCAGGGTCCGCACCAGGTGCGCCAGATGTTGACCAGGGTCACCTTATTTTGCGCAAACAGCTCCTTCGAGGAGACGGGGTTGCCGTTCAGGTCGGTGGTCTCAAACTCGATGGTCGAGCCGATGGCCGGGGGCACGAAACTGATCTCGCGATCCTTGAGGGCGACGCGCTCGGGATGGGCGGCCGCATCGTCTTCGAGCGTGCGCAGCTCATCCACCATCTCCTTCGACCAGTCCTTGATGAGGTCGGCGACAAACGGGTTGTCCAGGTCGTAGGTCACGAGCCAGTAGGTGTATTCACCATGCTTGCCCAGCTCGATGGTATCCTTGAAGAGATTTTTGCCTTCCATGATGCTGGAGACCATATCGTCCAACGTCATGCCGTCCCGCAGGCCGTAGACCTCGAATATCTGGGCATTGCGGGAGTTGTATTCATTGGCGACGGCCATCTCCTCTTCAGTAGGATCCTCGTCGCGCTCCGCGATGGCCTGTACAAATGCTTCATACTGGGCAGCTTCTTCGTCGGTTCTGCCCCTGTACATCACATAGCCCAGCAAAACGCCGGTGTCGTAGCCCAGGAACTCGCCCCTGTCCGAATAAGAGTCGATCTGGCCAATGGTGTCCTTCCAGGATCCGGGCGCTTCGTAGGTGAAGCCGGATTCCGGGAAATCGAGGGTCTTGCTCGCCACCTCCGCGTGGGCGGCAAATCCGCTCATCAGGGTCGCCAGCAGCGCGAGGGTCAGTAAAAAGGCGGTTGCTTTCTTCATGGAATTCACCTGGCCGGCGCGGCGACCGGCGCCATATGGAGCAATGCAGAAGCCGCAGGATTGTCCGCATTGTTGAAATCCTCACCTGTGGGGAACGCCTTGGGCTTCGCCGGGGTTTACCGGTCGGGATTGCCGGCGTACTGCGCGCTGCCGAAGCCCAGAACCAGGCGGAAGATGGGCCCGAGCAGGAACAGGCCCCAGCCGAAGCCCGTCCCCTTGCCGAAGGACCGGGACAGCTTCATGGACTGCTTGAAGTTCAGCACCAGGCAGACGATTACGATGAAGAGCGTCACGTAGTTCAGCCACATCGCGGGCGCCTTATTATAGTAGTTGATGATCTGAATGGCGAGGGTGCCGATGCCATAGATCAGTCCGATGCTGCTCTGCCAGCAGATGCCGTACTCCTCATAATCGCATAGGATCGGGATCAGGGATTTCCAGCCGGCGCGTCCGGCCTTGGTGAAGATCTTCCAGTCGGCGATGACGCGCAGGATGTAGTAGACGATGGTGAGGGTGACGATGATGCCCAGGCTGACGCCCATGATCGTACCGGCGGCGAGCGCCTCTTCCTTGGTCGCGCCCTCAAGCGCCTGGGAAAGCTCGGCGGTTTCCTCCGCCAAAGCGGTTGCAAAAAGTGGGTTCATAGTGTCTTGCTCCTTTCATGCGTTGCAGGTTGTCGTCGTGCCTTCGGGTGTGGGCTGGGTATCTGAACCCAATTGCCCCTATAACACGATAATTATCGTGGGTATTATAGCACAGTTATTCCAATGTACATCTGACAAACCCATGAATATTATGCTAAATTATGCTAAAATGATTAAGGAATCGCCGCATAAACGAGTCGTTAATGCGCCATGAGCATTGTGCGGTATTTCCTTAATTGCCGTGGGGTTCAATCTCATCCCGATGGGGTGGAAAAGCGTCCGATCGCCTCAACGTTGGGTCTTGCGGCTTTGCCCTTCATGGGATATAATGGGTGTGCGGCGCACGTCACATTGATATGAACACGACAGGATACACAGGGTGAAGTTATGCAGATAGACAACAAGGTATTTTACAATCGCCTGGGCAAGCTCGCGC
Organism: uncultured Eubacteriales bacterium; assembly: GCA_902778995.1. GTDB lineage: Bacteria > Bacillota > Clostridia > Christensenellales > Aristaeellaceae > UBA2862. The sequence goes on along the minus strand of CACYZW010000043.1, from coordinate 48,579 downwards.
TGCCCATCGCCTTTCAGAGCCTGATGCTGGCGGCGGTGGCCGCGGGCGACGCGCTGATGCTGGGCAGGGTGGCCCAGAACGAGATGACGGCGGTGTCACTGGCCACGCAGATCCAGTTTGTGCAGAACATGTTCCTGATGGCCGTCACCGGCGCGGGCGCGATACTGGGCGCGCAATACTGGGGCAAGGGCGACCGCCGGACGCTGGAGGATCTGTTTAACCTGATGCTGCGCTGGGGCGGCGGCGTTTCGCTGCTGTTCTTTGCGGCCTGCGAGCTGGCCCCCGGCCTGCTGATGCACATTTTCACCCATGACGGCGCGCTGATCGTCATCGGCAGCGGGTATCTTCGCATCGCCGGGTGGTCGTATCTGGTCACGGGCGTCTCCCAGTGCTACCTGACCACCATGAAGGTGACGGATCACGTGACGCCCAGCGCATGGATCAGCTCGCTGGCCGTGGTGACGAACATCGCGCTGAACGCTGTGTTCATATTCGGGCTGCTGGGCGCGCCGAGGATGCAGGCCCGGGGCGCGGCGCTCGCGACGACCCTGGCCAGGGTGATCGAGCTGGCGCTCTGCCTTGCCGTTTCCTCCCGTGGGGATTACATACGCCCCGCGTGGAGCCGCTTCCTGGAGCGCCGGAGGGAACTGGCGAAGGACTTCCGCCGCCAGTGCCTGCCGCTGATGGGCGGCTCGCTGTTCTGGGGCGTGGGCTTCACGTCCTACACCGCCATCATCGGCCACATGGGCTCCGACGCTGCGGCGGCCAATTCGGTGGCGGCGGTGGTTCGCGATTTAATCTGCTGCGCCTGCAACGGCGTGGCCAGCGCCGCCGGCATCATGGTGGGCAACGAATTGGGCGCGGGCAACCTGGAGCTGGGGAAGGCCTACGGCATCAGGCTGAAGAACATCTCCTATGTGATCGGCTTCGCGTCGATGGCCCTCGTGCTGGCGCTGACGCCGCTGGTGGTGCGCATGGTGCTGCTGACGGACGCCGCCCGAAGCTACCTGACGGGCATGATGATCATCATGGCGGTCTACATGATCGGCCGGTGCGTGAACACGGTGACCATCAACGGCGTGCTGGACGGCGGCGGGGACACGATCTTCGACATGTACAGCCTCGCCGTGTGCATGTGGGGCGTCGCCATACCGCTGGCGCTGCTGGGCGCGTTCGTGTTCCACTGGCCGGTGCTGGTGGTGTACGCCTGCACCTGCCTGGACGAGGTCGGCAAGATTCCCTGGGTGATGGCCCGGTTCCGCAAGTACAAGTGGGTCAGGAATCTGACGCGATAGGCGCTTCCGCTGCGATTTCCCGATAGACCCGCAGCGCGGAGGGGAAGGGGAGGGCATTCAGATCTGCCTGGGCAACGGCGACATAGCCCTCGGGGGCGGCGTCGCACCCGGCCAGCCATCCCCGCATGCGCCAGACGAGATGGGTGAAGACGTGCTTCGAATCGGGCAGGGGCCGGAGCAGGCGGACGCCCTCGAAGCCCAGCCCGGTCAGCGCGTCGGCGAGCCCCGCTTCGTCGAAATGACCGCTTATGGCCACAAACTCGTACAGCCCGCCCAGCAGCCCCTTCGGGCGCTGGCGCACCAACAGCTTTCCATCTACGCGCATCAGCAGGATCGTCCAATCCTGCTGTTTTTTTGCCACCGGCGCGGGCCTGCGGGGGTATTCGAGGACGGCGTCTTCAGCATGGGCGCGGCAGTGCGCCGCCACGGGACAGCGCGCGCAGCCGGGCCTCCTGGGCGTGCAGATGGCGGCGCCCAGGTCCATCAGCGCCTGGTTGTAGTCGCCGGGACGCTCCTGCGAGATGAGCGTCAGGGCCGGGGAGCGCAGATCGAAGGGGGTTTTGATGATGTCCTCCCAGGCCAGTATCCGCGAAAGTACCCGCGCCTGATTGCCGTCCAGCGCCGGAACCGGCTCTCCATAGGCAATGGAGGCGATGGCGTTCGCGGCGTAGGGCCCGACGCCGGGCAGCTTTTTCAGTCCTTCGGCGTCCGTGGGGAAGATGCCGCGATGCTCCCGGGCCACGATCCGCGCCGCCGCGTGCAGGTTGCGCGCCCTGGAATAGTATCCCAGCCCCTCCCACAGCTTCAGCACGTCCTGCTCGTCGGCCCCGGCCAGCTTTTCCACGGTGGGGAAGCGGGCGAGGAAGCGGGCGTAGTAGCCCTTCACCGTCTCCGCCTGGGTCTGTTGCAGCATGATCTCGGACAGCCATATGCGATAGGGGTCTCTCTCGCCCCGCCAGGGCAGAGCGCGCGCGCAGCGGTCATACCATGCCAGAAGGTCGGCTGAAAAGGACATGGAAGGCGCTCCTTTCAAAAGTCAGGGGCGCCATTGCGGCGCCCCTCAAATCAAACGGAAAATGTCAGCTTTGCTCCGTGGCGGCATATCGCCATCGCGTAAGCCGCTTTCGGAATGTTATTCCGCGGCGACGGTGGCGACCTCGGAGCCCATCACCGATTGCAGGTCAGCCCAGACCTGGCGCATGCGGGCGGCGTCGGCATAGGCCATGCCCTCGGGCGCGTCCTCCAGCCACTGGCCCACGGCCAGCGCCCTGTAGTCGTACTTGCCGCCCTCGGTTTCGCTGCGCCACACGTAGGTGGGAATGTAGATGGGGTTGGTGACGGCAAACTTGCCGTACTCGGTCTCCTCGATGGTGAACTGGAAGATGATGCCGTTGTCGTTTTTGCCGTACTGGTCGGACAGCAGGTTGCCCGTCGCGCCCAGGCACAGCGTGCGGCGCACGTTGCCTTCGGCGTCCTTCGTCTCCAGCCAGGTGGCGGGCTGCACCACGTGGGGGTTGTAGCCGATGATCACGTCTACGCCCCATTCGGCCAGCTTCTGGGCGATCTTCTTTTCGGTGTCGGTGGGGGTCGGGTTGAACATCTCGCCCCAGCTGCAATAGCAGACGACGATGTCGGCGCCGGCCTCGCGGGCGGCTTCGATGTCCTTCTTGGCGTTGGATTTGGAAATCAGGTTGACGCCGTATTCCAGCGCCGCCGCGTCGGCGTTCTTCTCGTTGTCGTTTAGCGTTTCGGTGTAGGCCAGGAAGGCCACATTGATGCCGCCGATTTCGCGGATCACCGGGGTGGCGCGCTCCTCTGCGGAGGCTGCCGCGCCCACATAATCCATGCCCTCCTCGGCGCAGTTCTGGATCGTCGCCTGCAGATCGGCAAAGCCGCCGTCCAGCGCGTGGTCGTTGGCCAGCATCAGCATATCCACGCCGCATTCCTTCAGCGTACCGATCAGCGCGGGCGGTGTGATCATCTTGTTGTTGCCGGAATACTCGGTGGTGCCGCCCAGCGAGCCCTCGACATCCGCCACGGTGTAATCGGCGTTGGCGATGACGCCGGATATATTGGAGAACATGTTGCTGAAATCAAAGGTGTTTTCGCTCACGGCGGCGCGCAGCAGGTTTTGCTGCATCGCGATCTCGCCCAGCGAACGGATCGTGGCGGAGCGAAGCTGTGGCTCCGGTGTGGGCGTGGGTTCGGGCGTCGGGGTGGGGGCTTCGGTTACTTCGGGTTCAACCTCGACAGTCTCCTCCTCCGGCGGCAGAGCGCTGGTTGTGGCGACGTCGTTATTGTTGAAAGGATGGAAAACCAACAGCACCACCGCGCCGATAATGAGCACCAGCAATATCGCCAGCACGACCAGGCCGAGCGGGGTGATGCGATAGTCGCCCACCCTGAGGCCCTTGACAGGCTTGTTTGACATAGAACTTACCTCCATGAACGAACAATTATTACAACCGGTATCAAATTGTTACATTTTATATTATAGCATATCATCGCACTTCAGGCAATGGGTTAAATTGAATTTATGGCATATTTTTTGCGATAATATTTCGATATATGAAAATGTGGGGCACATAATTGTGACAAAATTTCATTTTTTTATTTCAAGATGATTGACAGATTGGTATATATGATGTATGCTTGTAATGGCATTGAATAGATATTTGTGCCCGTGCGGAAAGACCCGCCGGTTGAAGCACGGATATTCGGTATGTATTAAGGTGGTAGAGAAAATGGCGACGCATTCGATTGGAAAGCTGAAATTCAATCTGTCCGGCAAGGGGCTTGCCTATCGCTGGGGCGACGGCAAGGTTCAGCGCCTTTTCCAGAGGAAGCATAAGGAAGCCGGAGACGATGATTATTTAGATGAAGAACTGCCTGAAGGCGATGCCTTGCAGGACGATAACGATGCCCGCGACGACGACCGGTACGACGACGACGATCGGTATGCCGACGACGACCGGTATGCCGACGACGATCGGTATGCCGACGACGACCGGTACGACGACGACGACCGGTATGCCGACGACGACCGGTATGCCGACGACGACCGGTATGCCGACGACGACCGGTATGCCGACGACGATCGTTACGACGACGACCGGTTCGACGACGACGATCGTTACGATGACGACCGTTACGACGACGATGATCGCTACGCCGACGATGATTATGACGACGGCTATGACAACCGCGACGCCGACGACGGGGATGACCGCTATAACGATCGTTATCAGGACGAGGACGCCGACGAAGCCTATGACGAGAGGGACGATTATGACGCCCCTCAGAGTTCGCTTGCGCAATATGTTGAAGAAAACGACTGGGTGACCTTCCTGCTGCTGTTCCTGTTCCCGCCGCTGGGCATCTATCTGCTGTGGCGCAGGAACCGGTTCGAAAAGCCTGTCCGCTGGGCCATTACCATAGCCTCGGCCATCTGGTTTGCCGTGATGCTGATCCTGCTGCTGCGCGGCCTGTTCGGCGGCGCGGGCGATCAGCAGACCCAGCCGGAGATGACCATTCCGCCCGTGGCGCTGGAGCAGACCGTCGCGCCCGCGGAGACGGATATGCCCGAGGGCAGCGATGTGGAGGTCATCGACCTGAGCGGCGGCGCCGGCGGCACCGATAGTACCGACGACGGGGGCAATTCCACCGGGGATACGTCCTTTGACGACGGGACCGAGACCTCCGTGGACGACGCCGGGGTTTCGCCTTCGCCGACGCCCCTGAGTGCCGCCGGCAACGGCGCGACCGCCGACAACGCGGAATACGTCTGGAGCCCGGCCTCCGGCCTGTACTATCACTCCAACGAGAACTGCCCCAGCATCGAACAGGGCGTTCAGGTGTGGCGCGTGACCCGCGAAATCGCGGAGAACAGCCGCCACCAGTCGCCCTGCCCGGACTGCATCGGCGGCGGCACCACCACCACCTACTACGGCACGCTGGGCGGCAAGTACTATCACACCGATTCCAAGTGCAGTAAAATGAAGAACCCGCTGGTCTACACCAAGCAGGCGGCGGAAAACGAGGGCAAGACGCCCTGCCCGGTCTGCATCCTCAAGACCAAGGAATCCCTGGACGAGGACGAGAACGTCACGGCGGTGCTGATCAACAAGGAGACCGAAGACAAGAGCAACATCAACGTCTACGCCACCAAGGAGGGCAGCTACTTCCACGTGAAGAGCGACTGCTCCGGTATGAAGAACGCCACCAAGGTCAAGCTCAGGGACGCGCTGCTGGCCGGCAAGCAGGCCTGTCCCACCTGCTGCAGCTCCGCCGGTACGCTGGTCTATTGCACCAGCGGCGGCAAGGCCTATCACACCGACAAGAACTGCCAGGGCATGACGGGGGCCAAGCAGGTCACGCTTGCCGAGGCCATGGTTCTGGGCAAGGAGAAGTGCAAGGTCTGCATCAAGGGCAACCTGGGCGACGAGGCCGCCCAGGCCGCCGAGACCAAGAAGGACGAGGGCAAGACCGTGTCGCTGACCGGCAATGCCACCGGGGACGACGTGAAAGTCTATGCCACCCAGAATGGTACATACTATCACACCAACAGCACGTGCAGCGGCATGAAGGACGCCCAGCTCTACACGCTGAAGTCCCAGCTGCTGGCGGGCAAGAAGGCGTGCCCCGTGTGCGCCTCCAGCGCCAATACCCAGGTGTACGCGGTGAAGGGCGGCAAGTATTATCACTCCTATGCCACCTGCTCCGGCATGAAGAACGCCACCAGCGGTACGCTGGCCGACGCGCTGGCGGCGGGCTACAAGCGCTGTCCGGACTGCTGGGGCACCACGACCACCGCGAAGAAGACCAACGGCAGTGCGGCAACCGCCAGCAGCAATAACGCCGCCAGCGGCAATGCGGCCACTGCGGATGGCAAGGCGGCGACCGGCGGCAGCACGCAGACCAAGACCTCGACGGCGAGATCCGAAAAGGCGGCCTCCAAGGCGACGGCGGGGAACACCTATGTCTACGCGACCCGCCAGGGCAGCTATTACCACCTGAACAGCAGCTGCGGCGGCATGACCGGCGCGAGCCGGATCACGTTGAAAACCGCGGTCAAGGCCGGCAAGAAGCCCTGTCCGACCTGCGCCTCCGCAGCCAAGCGAACGGTGTATTCCACCAAGAACGGCGATCACTATCACGCGGCCAGCGTCTGCGTGCCCTCAGGCATGAAGAACGGCAAGAAGCGCACCCTGGCCGAAGCGCTGATGCTGAATCAGACGGCGTGCCCCTACTGCATGAGCAGCAGGAAGGCGGCGGAGTCGGCTGCGGAAACGGCGAAGGAATACACCGAACAGGCGAAGAAGGCTGCGGCAGCGGCGAAGGCCGCGGCGGAGAAGGCCGCAAAGACCAAGTCCACGGCGGACAAGGTGGCGGCGGCCAAGGCAGCGGCGGCCAAGGCGGCAGCGGCGGCAAAGGTCGCCACGGCCACGCGCCCTGCCAAATATAAATCGGGACAGTCGGGCGTGCGGGTATACGCTACGGTCAGCGGGAAGTACTTTCACACCCGCAGCAGCTGCTCCAATATCTCCGGAAAGCCCAGCCGGGTCACCCTGGAGACGGCGCTGAACTACGGCAAGAAGGCCTGCCCGGTGTGCGCCTCTCCGGCTTCCCGCAAGGTGTACGCCACAAGGGGCGGCAAGTATTACCACTACAGCAAGGCGGACGCCGGATCCGGCGCGAAGCAGGGCACCCTGGCGGCGGCGCTGGCCTACGGCTATGATCCCTGCCCGAACTGCGTGACCCGCTCCGCGAGGACCACCGAACGCAGCGGCCCCTATACCGCCGGCACCTCCGGCATCAAGGTGTATGCCACGCGGGGCAGCAAATACTATCATTCGCGGCCCCACTGCTCGGGCCTGACGGGCGCCTCCCGAATCTCGCTGGAGACGGCGCTGAACTACGGCAAGAAGGCCTGTCCGGTCTGCATGGGCATCGCCGGCCTGAAGGTGTATGCCGCGCCCGGCGACAAGTACTATCACTTTGTCAAATCCCACGCCGGTTCAGGGGCTACCGCAGGCACGCTTGCCAAGGCCAGAGCCCTGGGGCTGAAGGCCTGTCCCGACTGTTCCAAGCTCTCCGCCGGATCGGAAAGCCCCGAAAACGGCGGCACCGAGGGCGCGCCGGTGTCCATACAGTTGTATTCGGCAGCAGCCGACACGACGGTATACGTCGATCCGGGCACCATCAATACCTACTATCACCGGGCGTCCACCTGCAGCGCCGTGCATTTCAAGGGCGGCACAGGGGTTTCGCTGCAATTCGCCATCGACTGGGGCTACAAGGCCTGCCCCAACTGTCAGCCGCCCACCAGCGTCGAGCCCGGTACCGAAGGGTAAGGGGCGATCGGGATTTCTGGAATCGGTTCATCGCCGTCGGCGGTGAACCGATTTTTCCTCTTGCTTAAATCGGCGCAATGGTTTACAATAGTAATTGTACCAATATGGCGCAACCATGATAATAACGGCATCAGGGGGTATGAGGTATGGATGTCAGGGCACTGTTCAATCAAAACAGGGATCGGCTGAACGCGCTTTACGCGGGAGAGGATCAGTTTGAACGCTATAATCGCCTGGCCGAGGCGTTTCGCGGCCGTTTTAACCGCGAGCCGGCGGCGTTCGTCAGCGCACCGGGCCGCACCGAGGTGGTGGGCAACCACACCGACCACCAAAACGGCAAGGTGCTGGCGGCAGCGGTGAATCTGGATACCGTCGGGGCCGTCGCGCCCCGCGATGACGGACGGGTGGTGCTGTATTCCGAGGGCTTTCCCCAGGCCTTCGAGGTGGATATCGCCGACCTGTCCGTACACGAGGACGAGAAGGAGACCACATTTGCGCTGATTCGCGGCGTCGCGGCGCGGCTGAAGCAGCTGAATTACAGGGTTGGCGGCTTCGACGCCTGCGTGACCAGCACGGTGTTCAAGGGCAGCGGCCTTTCCTCGTCGGCGGCCTTTGAGGTCATGCTGGTGGGGGCCTTCGACGCGCTGTACAACGGCTGGTCGATCGATCCCCAGGAGAACGCCCGCATCTCCCAGTACGCCGAGAACGTCTATTTCGGCAAGCCCAGCGGCCTGATGGATCAGATGGCCAGCGCCGTGGGCGGCCTGTCGATACAGGATTTCGGCAAAAATCCCACCGACGTGGAGGCCATCCGCTATGATTTCGGCGCGAAGGGCTACGCGGTATGCGTGGTCAGCGCAGGCGGCGAGCACGGCAACCTGACCAACGAGTACGCCGCTATTCCCGCCGAGATGAAGGCCGTCGCGGCGGCGATGGGCGAGAAATTGCTGCAAAACGTGACCCCGGAGGCGCTGTTCACGGCGATCCCGAAGCTCAAGAACCACGTGTCCGATCGGTCGATCCTGCGGGCGCTGCACTTCGTGGACGACACGCGCCGCGCCCAGGAGGCGGCTGACGCCTTGAAGCGGGACGATTTGAAGGGCTTCTTCGATGTGGTCATCCGCGCTGGCAACAGCAGCTGGGAGCTGCTTCAGAACCTGAACGTCCCCACAAGCGACAATCAGGAGATCCCGCTGGCGCTGGAGATGAGCCGAAGGATGCTGGAGGGCTGCGGCGCGTGGCGCAACCACGGCGGCGGGTTTGCCGGGACGATACTGGCCTTCGTGCCCTTCTCGAAGCTGGAAGCCTATCGCGCCGCGATGGACGCCGTGTTCGGCGAGGGCGCGACCACGGTGCTTTCCATCCGCCCCGAGGGCGTGGTCTGTTTGAAATGAGAAATGGGGAATTGGGAATGGGGAATGAATGGCCGGTTGCCTGATTCCATGCGTTTTCCAAACACCCCGAAGGGATTTGAACCGCAACGCCTCACTCCTTATTCTCACCCCTGACTGTGTATCTGCAGGAAAATCGAGGGAAAAGATGACAGATACGACAAATTTTATTACCCGGTCTGAAGCCGACACCACGGCGCTGGCGGCCATGCTCGCGCCCATGCTCTCGCCGGGAGACACCGTGCTGCTCGAGGGCGACCTGGGCGCGGGAAAATCGGTGTTCGCCCGGGGCATTGCCCGGGGCATGGGCGTCAAGGGCCCCATGCCCAGCCCCACCTTCACGCTGATGATCCCCTACGAGGTGCAGGGCAAAAAGCTGTACCATTTTGATCTGTACCGCCTGTCCGACCCGGACGAATACTATGCCGCAGGTCTGGACGAATTTGTGGGCGGCGACGGCGTGGCCGTGGTGGAATGGCCGGCCATGGCCGAGCTGGAGCCGGAGAGCGCGCTGTACATTCGGCTGAGCCGGGGCGACGGGGACGAGGCGCGCCGCATAATGATCGAAAATCGCGGCGTTGAGGGCTACGACCCCGAAACGCTGACCCGGTGGAGGTGTGAGGATGACCTGTGACGGGAAGCTGCCGACGGTATTGACCATTGATACCTCTGGCCCGGTGGCAGGCTGCGCGGTGTTGGCGGGCGGAAAAATCGTCCACCTGACGGCCATGAACCACGGGCTGACCCACTCCGAGACGATCATGCCCGCGGTGGACGCCGCGCTGGAGGGCGCGGGGCTGCGCTGCGGGGACGTGGACGTATTCGCCGCCGTGGCCGGGCCGGGCTCCTTCACCGGGGTGCGCATCGGCGTGTGCGCGGTCAAGGGCCTGGCCCACGCCACGGGCAGGCCCTGCGCCGCCGTCCACGCGCTGGAGGCGCTCGCCATGAACTTCTACGGCTTCGACGGCCTGTGCTGTCCGATACTGGACGCCCGGCGGGGACAGGTGTACTGCGCGGCCTTCGACATGGCGGGGGGCTATCCCACGCGCGTTTTGGAGGATGCGGCACTGCCGCTGGGCGAATTCCTCGCCACCCTGCCCGGAGAAAGACGGCTGGTGTTCGTCGGCGACGGCGTGCCGGTACACGGCGGGGCGGTGCGCGAGGCGCTGGGCGCCCGGGCGCTGATCGCGCCGGAGAACCTGCGCGACCTGCGCGCGGACGCGGCGTGCATGCTGGCGGCCATCCGCCCCGAAACCTGGGTTTCCCCGGCGGCGCTGCGGCCCATCTATCTCCGCGCGCCCCAGGCGGTGCGGGAAAGGGAACGGCGAATGCAATGATTCGCGGATTCATCGGAGTATGCTATGAGTGAAATTACGCTGGGTCTTATGACGATGGAGGACGTTGAGGCGGTGCACGCCATCGAGGTGGCCTGCTTCAAAACCCCCTGGTCCAGGGAATCGTTTTACCGGGAGGTCGCCGAGAACGAATGCGCCCGCTATATGGTGCTGCGGGAGGACGGCGTGGCGATGGCCTACGCCGGGGTGTGGTTCGTGCTGGACGAGGGCCACATCACCAACATCGCCGTGCATCCGGATCGCCGGGGCATCGGCTACGGCGAGAAGGTGACCCGGGCAATGATCCAACTGGCCGCAGACAGCGGCATGAACTGGATGACGCTGGAGGTACGCCGCTCCAACACCCCTGCGATCAACCTGTACCACAAGCTGGGCTTCATCGACGTGGGCTATCGCAAGCGGTACTATGAAAACACCGAGGACGCGCTGATCATGGCGCTGGAGCATTTGCCCGAGGGCAACCCGGAAAACGATCCGATGCTGGTGAGGGAATAACCAGCTGTGTCTATGCTGTTTACGATTGTGGAGATCGTGGTCGTGACGCTGGCCTGCTGCGCGGCGTCCGTCCACTACATACACGCCCTGCAAATGGGACGGTATCAGCTGCCGGCCTATCGCCAGTGGCTGGCCAGGAACCGCGACCGCATCCTCAAGGACAACGTGCTTTGGGCGTTCGCGGCTGCGCTGCTGCGCATGTATCTGCCGATGCTGCTTTCCATGTTTTTGAAGGAGGAGCAGGCGCGCAACACGCTGTCGGCCTGGCTGGTGCTGGGGCTGTTCACGGCGCTGATGGCCTGGATCACCTGGCGCGATTACACCATGCCCAGCCGGAAGCCCTTCGTGGTCACCCAGCGGGTCAGGCGGCTGATGACGGTGCTGTTTTTGCTGTGCCTGCTGCTGACGGCGCTGATGTCGATGATGCGGCCCATATCCGTATCGCCCTACTTCCTGTATGCGCTGATGCCCTTCATGGTGATGCTGGCGGCCGCGATCATCGGCCCCTACGAGGCGAAGCTGAACGCCGGCTTTTTCAAGAGCGCAAAGCGGAAGCTGCAGGCCCACAAGGATCTCATTGCCATCGGCATCACGGGCAGCTACGGCAAGACCAACGTCAAGTTCATACTGCGGGACATACTGTCGAAAAAGTACAGGGTACTGGCGACCCCGGCCAGCTTCAATACCGCCATGGGCATATCCCGGGTGGTGAACGACCAGCTCAAGCCCGAGCACCAGGTTTTCATTGCCGAGATGGGCGCGACCCATGTGGGCGACATCAAGGAGCTGGTCGGCCTGGTGCGGCCGAAGTACGGCATACTCACCAGCATCGGCCCCCGCCACATGGATACCTTCGGCTCCATTGAGAACATCGCCAGCACCAAGTTTGAGCTGGTGCAGGGCCTGCCCAGGGACGGGCTGGCCGTGTTCGGCTGGGGCGACGACTACATCAACCGGCTGTACGCGCTGTGCAGGCACGACAAGTGCCGCATCGGCATGGACGACGATCCAGGCGCCTTCATGCGGGCCACGAATCTCAGCTTCAGCGACAAGGGCTCGAGCTTCGACATGGTCTGCGCCGACGGGGAATCGGTGCGCTGCCGCACGCGGCTGCTGGGCGCCTACAATGTCAAAAACATACTGCTGGCGGCGGCGCTGGCCCGCAAGATGGGCCTCGGGATGCAGGAAATCGCCGACGCCGTCAAGGGGCTTTCGCCCATCGAGCACCGCATGCAGCTGATTCCGGGAGAGCTGACGGTGATCGACGATTCCCTGAACGAGGACGCCGACAGCGCCTTCGAGGCCCTGCGGGTGATCGCCCAGATGCCCGGGCGGCGCATCGTCGTCACCCCCGGCATCGGCGAGCAGGGGGGCAAGGAGGCGGACATTAACTTCGCCCTGGGCACGGTGATGGCCGACAGCGCCGACGCCGTGATTCTGGTGGGCCGCCGCGCCTTCACCCGAAGCATCATACGGGGCATGATGCAGTCCGGCTTCTCCCGCTCCAACCTCCACACCGCCGACGACATGGACGACGCCTCCGAGATATTGGAGGAAATTTCCGAGGCGGGGGACACCGTGCTGTTCGAGAGCCGAATACCGGAGTATGAGGAAGAGGAATGAACGTGTCTATTGAAGGGAAAGAACATGAAGAATCAATACATAGGCGACGTTGGCGATTACGGCAAATACGGTTTGCTTCATTTCCTCAATGATTCCGGGATCGAAACAGGCGTTAACTGGTATCTGACGCCGGACGATGGAACAACGGATGGCAAATATCTGGATTATCTTCACGATGACCGCATGAGGATATACGACCCGGAAGTATTTGACGCAATGAAAAAGATTGCGTTTCAGAAGGGAAAGTCCATTTCTGCGATCGAGCAGGAAAAGTTTCTTGACGGCATATGTTATTACAATAGGGTTATGGACTTGACCGGCCTTCAATGGCGAGAACGGGCATATGCAAGGCAGGCATGGCATGAAGGCGCAATGCAGGCGCTTCAGAACGCGGCGCTTGTATTTGCCGACCCGGATATGGGCTTATCTGTCCAGCAGAAGCCGACGTTGAAATACGCACAGAAGTATATTCTTCCTTCGGAAATCGCTGATTATTATGAACGCGGTCAACAGGTCATGTATTACCATCACAGATCAAGGGCAAATACCGAAGGATGGATGACGGAGAAGCAACAGATAAGATCATATCTACCTGACGCGAAGCTTTTGGCTGTTTCCTTTCATCGGTGGAGCTCGCGCACATACATATTTGTTGTGCACGAGGAACAGTACGCTTATTACAACCAAATTTTGAAGGAATTCCTCTGCACAGCCTGGGGAGCATATACCATAGACGGCAAGAAAGCGTTTTCTTCAGAATGTATATAGTTATTTTCGAGAAACTATAAAAATTTGGATGGATTGGCATGGCAAAGCCGCCGCGCGTCTGCGCGGCGGCTTCATTTACAGCGGAATATTTCCATGTCTTCTTCTTGCGATGATCCTGCGGATTGCGGCCTTGGCCCCCAGCCTGTTCAACTGTTCGATCAGCTTGTCCCGCGTCTGCTCGGGGCTGATCTCGGCGGTGATGTAGCCGCGCTCCAGGCCCAGGCGGGTGTTCATCACCTCGCGGCGGTATTCCTCGGCCTTCTGATCCAGGAACTGGCGGGCCTGCTGGCTGTCCATGTCGCGGGTCTGCCGGGCGTAGAGTATCTCCACCGCGCCCTGCTCGCCCATGACGGCCACCTCGGCCCCCGGCCAGCTGAACACGCAGTCCGCGCCGATGTGCATGCTGTTCATGGCGATGTAAGCGCCGCCGTAGGCCTTGTGCAGTATGACGTTCACCTTGGGCACCGTGGCCTCGGAGAAGGCGTACAGCAGCTTGGCGCCGTGGCGGATGATGCCGGCCTGCTCCTGGGCGATGCCGGGCAGGTAGCCGGGCACGTCGGTGAAGGTGACGATGGGGATGCGGAAGGCGTCGCAAAAGCGGACGAAGCGGGCGGCCTTGTCGCTGGAATTGCAATCCAGCACCCCGGCCATGTAGCGGGGCTGGTTGGCGATGATGCCCACCGTCTCGCCGCCCAGTCGGGCCAGGCCGATGAGATGTCGTAGCCCCTGTGGCTGTCCTCGGGCATCTGGAAGCTGAACGTGGGCGCGTCCCGGTCCACATAACAGTGGAGTCTGCGGTCCCGGCAGTTGGACGGGATCATGCCGATCAGCCGCCTGACCTCGATGAAGCATTCCAGCTCGGTGTCGGTGCAGACGTGGGCCACGCCGCTGTTCGCGCCGTGCATCACCGTGCCGCCCAGCGCCTCGCCGGTGATGGTCTCGCCGGTGACGGCGTGGATCACCTTGGGGCCGGTGATGAACATCTGGCTGATCTTTTCGGTCATGAAGATGAAGTCGGTGATGCCGGGGGAGTAGACCGCGCCGCCCGCGCAGGGGCCCAGTATCATCGAGATCTGGGGTATCCGCCCGGAAGCCTTCACGTTGCGATAGAATATGTCGCCGTAGCCGGCGAGGGCGTCGATGCCCTCCTGGATGCGCGCGCCGCCGGAGTCGTTGATGGCGATGAAGGGGCACTTCCTGCGCATGGCCCGATCCAGCGCCATGGCGATGTTCTTCCCGTGCTTCAGACCCAGGGTGCCGCCCTTGTAGGTGAAATCCTGGGCCGCGACCACCACCCGCTTGCCGGAGACCTGGCCCTCGCACACGTAGACGCCGTCCCGGTTTTCGTAGTTCGTCAGCTCTGTGTATTGGTGATTGTCGAAGAGCAGCTGCAGGCGCTCTTCGACAAACAGCTTGCCCTTCTTATGCTGTTTTTCAACCAGACTCTTGATCATTGGCCGTCTGTTCCTTCGCTTCGATCATTTTCCCAGTGCCGTCAGGGTTTCCCGGAGGCTCTGGACATCCCCGACCCGCAGGATTGTGACGTCCTGCAGCGTCTTGGCTGCCAGGCCGGACAGGGTTTTGCCGGGGCCGCACTCGATGAAGGTGTCGAAGCCGTCAGCCTGCATGTTCAAAAGCGTCTGCATCCAGCGCACGGGGCTCATGGCCTGGCGCACCAGCAGGCCGGGGATCGCGGCGGCGTCCACGTTTGGGGCGGCGTCCACGTTCATGTACACGGGCATGGCGGGCGCATTGAAATGTCGGGCAGAAAACAGCGTCTCCAGGCTGCGGGCCGCAGGCGCCATCAGCGCGCAGTGGAAGGGGGCGCTGACCGGCAGCTTCACGCCCCGGATGCGCTGCGCTCGTGCCAGCGCGATGGACTGGTCCACCGCCGCGGCCTCGCCGGAGACCACGGTCTGGGCGGGGCTGTTGTAGTTGGCCGCCACCACGTAGCCCTCCGTCACCGCCGCGCAAATCGCCTCCACTTTCTCGGGCGACCCGCCCAGCATGGCAGCCATCGCGCCCTTGCCGGGGGCGACGGCGTCCTGCATGGCGTCCGCGCGGTGCTGTATGATTTCGAAGACATCCTTCATGCCGATTGACCCGGCGTAGGCCAGCGCCGCGTATTCGCCCAGGGAAAAGCCCGCCGCGCCTTCCGGCTCGACGCCGTGGGCGCTCAGGGCCAGGGCAGCGGCAAGGTCGGCGGCCAGCACGCAGGGCTGGGTGTTGTGGGTCAGGTTCAGCGCTTCCTGCGCCCCCTCGAAGCACAGTGCGGAAATGTCGCGGCCCAGGGCGCTGTCGGCGATGTCGAATAACTGCCGCGCGGCGGGCTCCGCTTCATACAAATCCTTCATCATGCCGGGGAACTGGGCTCCCTGGCCGGAAAACATAAACGCGATCTTCATGGCGTACAATCTCCGTTCGTCAAAGGCTGTCGTGACAATATCGTTGTTCAGACCCTTAAATATGGTATTCAAAACGAGATCATCTATATATTAATCTCACTTACAATATAGCATATGGCGTATTAAAAATCAACGCATCTATGGGGAAGCGTCTGTTCAGTCTTGCGCCGGTACTTTTTATCTTTCTGTTTACAACCTCATAATAATCTGCTATAATATCGACGTATGGCACAATACACCGTTGACGCGGGCGCGCCGGAGACCTCCTGCGCGCCAGGACAGGAGGAAAGCTCATGGGTTTGTTCGACAAGAAGACATGCGATATATGCGGCGGCGAAATCGGGCTGCTGGGCAACAAAAAGCTGGCGGACGGCAACATGTGCAAGAACTGCGCAAGGAAGCTGTCGCCGTGGATGACCGACCGGCGTGAATCCACCGTGGAGGAGATACGCCGGCACCTGCTCTATCGCGCGCAAAATGTGCGCGAGCTTGCTGCGCTGCGGCCCACCGTGGCCATCGGCGCGAACACCAAGGTTTACATCGACGAAAACGCGCACAAGTTCTTTGTCACCCACCTGACCGACTGGCGGGACGCCAACCCCGATATTGTGGACTTTTCCCAGGTGATCGACGTGCAGACCGAGGTGACGGAGCACCGCACCGAGGAATACCACCGGGATCGGGAGGGCCGCCAGGTGTCCTTCAATCCGCCCCGCTATCGCTTCAGCTATGAATTTGAGACCACGATTCTGGTGGATTCGCCCTATTTCAGCCGGATTCACTTTGAATTGACGGGCACCCGCCCAGAACGGCTGGGCAGCGACGAATACCGCTATTACGAGCAGCAGGCCGATGCCCTGCGGGCCCTGTTGATGAGCGCGCCGAAGGCCGAGCCCGCCCCGAAGCCCGCGACGCTGGCCGAGACGCTCTCCCAGGCGATCAACAAGGTGACGGCCACCGCCGTGGCCTCCGCCGCCGCCAGCCAGATCCAGCGCGGCGCGAATCAGTGGGCGTGTCCCTGCGGCACGCTGAACGCGGGCAACTTCTGCACCAACTGCGGCGCGAAGCGGCCCGAGAAGCCGAAGGTGTTCCGCTGCGACAAGTGCGGCTGGACGCCGGAGGATCCGAAGAATCCGCCCCGCTTCTGCCCCAATTGCGGCGACCCGTTCAACGCGTCAGACGCGGTTTAAGACAACACCGCACAATACATAGCTGGATTTCCGCCGCCTTCTGACTGCCGGTTTTCCGATTTGCCGCCGGCAGGCCTTCGGAATTGGCCGTTTGCAACGGACTGGATTTTTCCTGTTACAGCACTATTTGTCCGCCGGTCGGATCGCCCCTTTGACGATCTGACCGGCGATTTTATTACAATGTCATTAACATATTTATTATTTGCGCTGAAAAGTTGTATATATGACACTATAATGATATACTTTCAACAAAATGCGGGATATTGCGTTGTAAATGAAGCACTCCCGACGCGACGGCGCTGCAACCTGTAAACGACAAGGGCGGAGGATAAGGGTAATGTTTAACAAGACGATCAAAAGTCTCTCCTGGATCGCTGCGATATGCCTGGCGCTGTGCCTTTCCGCCATGGCGGAACCGGCGGGGGACGACCCCGTCGTGGTGCGGGTGGGCCAATTCAGCTACCCGCTGAGCGTAGTGCAAGGCTCCCTGGACTCCGCGATGGACCTGGCGAGCCTGCTCAGCGGCGAGGAAGCGACCGACGAGGATCGCCAGTCCAGCATTCAGGCCGCCATCGACAAGTTTGTCAACCTTGGCGTCATCGAGTGCAAACTGACGGAAAAGGGAAAGAACGATTTTTCCGAAGATGAGGTGGAGCTGATGAAGTCCGCCGCCCAGGCCAAGTACGAGGAGCTGTGGCAGTCGCTCTATCAGCGCGCCAGCAAGTCGGGCGAGGAAGTCAGCGAGGAGGACATCACCGGCTGGCTGGAGGGCGAGGGCTATACCGTGGAGGCCATCTACGACGAGTACGAGGTGTCCGAGCGCAATCACCGCGCCATAGAGCTGTTCTGCCCGGACGTCACGCTGACCCAGGCCCAGGTGGACGCCTACTATGAGGAGCAGTTCGTAGGCCCTGACCGGGAGCGCTACAAGGACAACGTGGAGCGCTTCGAGGAGGAGATCGTGGCGGGCAACAACGAGGCCTTCTACATCCCGGAGGGTTACCGCTACATCCGCCAGATCACGCTGGACTATCCGAAGGCGGCCACGGCTGCGGCCAAGGCACAGGAGAACCGCATGAAGAACGCGATGAACGCGCTGGCGTCGCGTTTCCAGAAGCTGGCGGTGGCGGCGACCACCGCCGGGGGCTGGGACGACCTGGCCGACCTGCGCGCCGAATACGACAAGGCCAATGCGGCGGTCATGGAGGCCCAGAAAGCGTGGATGGAAAAGGTGAAGGCCGGGGCGCAGCCCCTTTTGCAGGAGACCTTCGACGCCATCGCCGAAGAATACGCGGCGGGCATCGACTTCAAGTCGCTGATCGAAAAGTATTCCAGCGACAAGACCGACATGAACCTTTCAAGGAACGGCTACCTGTTCCACCCGGATTCCACCACCTGGCCCGACGCCTTCAAGGAGGCGGCCATGAAGCTGGAGCAGCCCGGCGACATCAGCGAGCCCGTGTACTCCGAGACCGGCGTCCACATCCTCTGCTACGTTGGCGAGGCCCCGGCGGGCGACCACGTATTGACGGCGGAAGAGCGGGAACAGCTGAACGCCAGCGCCCTGCAATACTACCGGAACGAGCGGCTTCTGGAGCTTTGCGCCCAGTGGAAGGGCGATTACGAAATAGAGACGCACCCCGAATTGCTGGAATACTGACGAATGCGCCCCATGCACAGGAGGAATCCACCGAATGAAAAAATGGCTTTCTGCGATACTGATGGTCCTGTTGCTGGTGCAGGCGATGCCGCTTGGCGCGCTCGCCGGTGCCGGACACGTGCTGACCGACGAAGAGCTGGCGGCGGCCTACGCGCTGACGGGCTTTGGCGACAGCAGTGTGCAGCGCAACGCCGCCTACCACAAGGGCATGAAGCCCAACGCCACCTGGAACGCCATGCAGGTGTCCGACTGGCTGGACGAGCAACTGAGCACCTATGTGTTCAGCGTGGAGGATATCCTCACCCGGGCGTCGATCAAACTGGCGAAGCTGCAGGAGACCGACCCGGAGGGCTATCGTCGTTTCAGCGACGACAGTTCGGAATTCAAGGGCGTGACCGCCTACATACGGGAGATGTACCGCACGGCAGAGACGATGCGCGAAGAGATGCGCTACCAGCAGGATCGCATCGACGAGCAGGCGGGCATCATTGCCGAGCTGGGTCGACAACTGAAAGAGGAAGGGGATTCGCTCTATCCCTCCGATCGCGTGCGCCTTTCCGCGAAGATCAAGACCGCGACGGCGGAATTGAAAGCCGCCCGTCAGGACGTCGAGGACAAAGCGGATGAATGGGAACTTCAAATGGAATTGATGCAGACGACGCTGGATGCCGCTTATGGCGGCGCGGCGGCGGACGATCATCCGGCGGGCAAGGCGGGCGACTGGGTCGAGGCGCTGTTTGACTATGACAACGAGCCCGCGTCAAACACCGTGCCGGTGGCGGTGGTCAACGCCTCGGGCTCGCGCATGGGCCGCATGGCGGCGAAGAACAGCGTACTGTCCAATGCCGACAACGCTACCGTACACGTGATGACCGAGAACGAGATCGGCCTGGTATTCTACAGCTCCGACGGCAGCGGCGGGCGAAAATACCTTCAGGATGTCAAGGTGACGGTGAAGGACGCGCGCAACCCAAATGCCGAGAGCGCAACCTATAAAAGCGACGAGCGGGGCGGCGTGTACATTCCGTCCAGCAAGTTCACCGTGAACGACGACAAGAATGTCCTCTTCAGGCTGGACGTGGAGGCCGAGGCCCTGGGCTATCGCAGCTTCGGCGCCGCGAAGGTGGAGATGAAGCTGGGCGAGGTGCGCCAGATGCCCATGACGCCGCTGTCTGGCATCGCGGGCAATGGGGTGGTATCGAACGACGCGGGGCCCTATGTGTACGCCGTCTCCTTTGAAGACAACGATATCCGCAGCGACGATTATGAGATGATACATTCCAGCTTGAACAGCTGGGATTTTGAGATCAAGGTCGAGGTGCGCAATCCCGGCGGCGGCAGCGCCCCCACGCCGCTGCTCAGCTACTGGACCGAAGGCAGTTCTTCCTGGAAGTGGCAGCAGAAGTGGGCCGAACCCACCTCCCACGAAGGGAATGTCTACACCTTTAGAAACAAATGGAAGAAGATCCTCGCGCCGCAGGTCCCCAAGAAGCAGCGTCCGTTTGTCGCCTTCAGCAGGGACGCCTCTGCCGAACGCTTCTCAACGCGCCTGATCTCCGTTCCAAGCGTGGTGGATTCCCCGGTAGAGGATGGCAGCGACGCCTTCTCGGGCGTGTTTGATGAAGGACTCGGCTTCTCATTTACGATTCCCGGCGTGGACGCTGACGTGTCCCTGAATCTGCCGTGGAAAAAATACCTGCCCAAGGTCACAATTGACAATGGGGGCTTTATCACCGCCTCCATCGGCAGCGACCTGTTCGCGGAAAAGCTGGAGGGCACCAAGGTCGCGTGGCAGAGCCAGGACATGAAGGATTTACAGCAAGCGCAGAAGAACGCCGAAAAGGAGGGCGGCTTTGCCAACCATCTGGCCCAGATGGGCGCGGCCTACGATTACTACAAGACGGAGGGCTGGAAGTTCATGGGCGAGTCCAAGCTTGAAGTGGGCTGGTTCGTCCTGCTCAGCGGCCGCAAGGACGTCGATGAAGATGCCGGCAAATCCGAACGGGGCATGATCAAGGCCCGCCTCGCGACGGGCATACTGTTGAAGTACAGCTACAGCTGGACGATCCTGCACATGCTCGGCCCGGTCCCCCTGTACGTCAGCTTCACGCTGGGCGTGAACGCGGGCTTCGCCGTCAGCCTGGAGGCAGGATTCACGTGGACCGCGGATCACGGTTTTGATGACTGGGAGTTCAAGCCGCTGAGGGACATCACCATCAACATCGCCTTCACCTTCTCCGCCCAGGTCGGCGCGGGCGTCAAGGGATTCCTGGAGCTCTACTTCCGCTTCACGGCGTCGCTGAATTTCCGGATCACCTTTGTGATCATGGGGGCCGGCCTCAGTTCCTTCACCATCGGCGGCAATGTCGGCATCACGCTGGGCGTCACGCTGGTATTCGTGGATATATCAAAGAGCTGGGGCCCCTGGGGCGGCACCTGGTACGACAGCCGGGCGAATGCCAACGCGATACCGCCGCTGCAGCAGTACGCGCTCGCCAACGCCAGCGCGCCGGAGGAGATCGACGCCGCCACCCAGGAGCCGACGGCTTATGCCCAGCTGGCCCCGGCGGCGAAGGCGATCCTCACCAACGATGCGGATGCCCACAGCACCATTCGGGTGGCGACCTCCCACGGCCATACCTTCGCCTTCTACATCGACAGGGTTGGGAACCGCCAGCGCGTGTGCTGGGTGGATGTGAACACCGGCAAAAAGGATAACATACAGGATTTCATCTACGAATTGCAGGGCAGCAAGTACTGCGATGATTATGATTTCGACGTCTGGTCGGACGGAAGGACCGTATTCGTGTTCGCCTGCTGTGCCAATCAGTTCGACGAGAACGGCTATCCGGCCGAGGGCACCCTGCTCGAACCCCATGCATACGCCTACATTGTTACCATGCAATACCTGAGCCAATATGACGCAATGTCGCCCTGCTCGGATTCACTCGCGCCCAGGGAGCGGAACGCCAGCCTCCTGGACGCCGCGATGAATCCGCGCGGCCTCGCCAATCCGCACATTGAATGGGCAAAGGTGACCTATCCGCCGGATGCGGACCCGGATGACGGGTATATCAGCAAGGTTGAGCTGTACGGCTTTGCGGAACGCGTGGACGGCGGCTCCGGCGAGAAGGGCTACGCCTGCTTCGAGTATACCGGAAACAGGGACTTCTTCCTCCTGTCCGACATGGCGGTAAAAAATGTCCTGGGCGAGGATCACGAGCGCGTCAACCTGCGCTCCAGCGTCAAGGGCCACGGCGGTACGCTCGATGCCGTCAACCGGTTCCGCTGCTTCAGCTTCGTGGCCCTGAGCCAGCCAAAAGAGGGGGTCGAGGGCGAAAGCGCCATCGAGCTGTACGACTGGGAGATGAATACCGCGCCGGTCACGTACAAGACCAAAGTCGTCAAGCCGAGGGTCGAGATAACCCTGACCAGTACCAAGCGGAAGACCGTCGCCGTGAAGAAGGGCGACATCGGCGGTTTCGAGCTGGTGCAGACCGTGGGCACGGGCAGCGACGATTACGCCCAGACCCTGTTCTACGCCGAGGGCGAGGCCGACGGGGACGGCGCGAAGCAATACAAGCTGAAGGGCCTGCACATCGGCAACAAGAAGGGCGCCAATACCCGCAATCTCTCCTACGACGTGACGGACTACAGCTACGATGTCACGCTGCCCTCCGCCAAATTCAATGTGCAGACGGTCCACGGTACGCCCTATATCTACTGGCTGTCCACCGTCGAGAAAGAGAAGGACAGCGACCCGGATACCTGGCGGCTCTGGGTGGCCGTCTATGACCCCGCCTCCAATACCGTGTCTACCCCGGCGGTGTTCTCCGAGTTCACGCTGCAAAACGGCATCGTCCCCCGCGACGTGCTGCTGACCGAGGATGGACGGGGCTATCTGACCGCGACGCCCCTGCCAAAGGAGGACGGGGAAAGCAAGCCGCAGCCGATGACGCTGTACAGCTTCCCGCTGACGCTGAAGCCGGTGCTGACGCTGAAGGGCATGAGCGTGGAGGATGTGACCGTGGCCGCGGGCGACTTCGAGGATACCACCATCGCCCTGATGAACGAGGGCAACATGGGCATATCGTCCTTCGACATCGAGATGTTCACCAGGGAGGGCGGCAAGGTCAATGTGGTGGAAACCCTGCACTGCGACTGCCTCCACCCGGAGAACAGCAGCCTGACCATGCACGGCGCAGGCCGGTCGGCGACCCTGCCCAAGGGCAAGCAGGCCATCTACCGCAACAGCGATTTTAACTATACGCCCCGCCAGCGCGACTGGGTGCTGGGCGAGAAGAAGCTGGCGCTGAAGGCCAGCCAGGGCGGCAAGAACGATGCCTGGACCAGCAGTGTGTCCGAACGGGCCAGCAAGACCAATTTCGTGCAGACGAACATGCTGATGCCCGGCGCGCTGGCGTCCTTCACCGGCTCGCTGAAGATCCCGGAGAACTGGAGCGGCGACAAGACGCTGTACCTCAGGGTCTCCAAAGCTTCCTCCAACGCCAACTGGCAGGGGGCTATGGCCAACGCCGCCGGTGTGAAGGGCGATGCCGGCATCGCGCCCAACGCTGCGGCGACGACGGAGCTGACCTGGGCGCTGGACGAGAAGAGCGGACTGCTGGTGCTGCAGGCGGACGAACTGGTGTCCAATGCGGCCTTCGCCAATGCTGTGGGCGCAGGCCTGATCGCAAAGACCGTGAAAGCAACCGATCCCGTGGCGCTGAACGTGTCCATCCATGACATCGAGGTGGATCACCGCATCTACGAGGATTGCGACGGCACGGAGCTGCTGGACATCGTCGTGTCGAACTTCGCGAATACAGACGACAGCTTCAAGCTGAGCTGCCAGGTGTACCTGGACGGTTCGGAGGATTACAGAGTGGTCGGCTTGCCCGTCCGCGACAAATCCGTGGCCAGCCGCTCGACCCAGACCATCACGCTGCCCCTTGCGGTGCTGGTGGACGATCCCGCCGCGCACAACAGCGCCCGCGTGGTCATCTCCGCCATAGGTCGGGACGAGACCGCCTACGCCAACAATGAGTTCACGCTGTACCTGGGCGGCGGGAATCCGCTGCACTTTGAAGTGGAGCCCGAGGACGTGACGGCCCAGGAGGGCGAGGACGTGTCCTTTACCGTGGAGGTCGGGGGCGGCAATACGCCCTACACCTACCAGTGGCAGGTATGGGATCCCAAGCACGAGAAGTGGGTCGACCTGCCCGGCTTCACCGAGCCGACCCTGAGCCGCAGGGACATCGAAAAGAAGTGGGACGGCGCGCGCTTCCGCTGCGTCGTCACCGACGACGCGGGCACGCAGATCATCAGCCGGGAGGTTACGCTGACCGTGCGGGACAGGGTGCCCACCGGCGACAACAGCCATTTGCCGCTGTACCTGGTCGTCGCCCTGATCGCCCTGGCGCTGCTCTGGTGGACGCGGCGGCGGTTGCGGGCATGACGGACCCAATGGCCGGGGGAAGGGCATGAGCGACAATCCAACCGCCGGTATATGATCGTGAAATGATGAAGCGGCGGCCAGGAGGCCGCCGCACAGACCGCTGACAAAGCCCACAAACGCAGAAAACTCTTCCGACAAATTAAAACCGGAAGCGTTTTCTGCTTGCTGTGTTGCCGGGATATACAAAACGCGGTCACTTACGGTTTGGTAAGCTCCCTTTTTTGCATATCCCGGCGCCTTGCCTTGCAGGCTTTACAACGGCCTGACAGGATGTTGACTTTGTCAACATCCTGAGCGGCGGCCAGGAGGCCGCCGCAGTAAACGCATCTTTTCGCATTGAGCGTCCGTTTTGCCACAGGCCCATGCTTCCGTGACCCATGCGATGCCCCTTTTGCAACGCCCTGTGAACCTTTTCCCGTTTCTATACGTCCAATATACAGTTATGTACCGGCGGGTCATTGTCCCGCCGGGTTGTATCATCGCATGTCGCCGTCGGGCTCGCCCACGCGTTCGCGGAACAGCAGGGATATGCACCACAGGGCGGCGATGCCGACGATGGTGTAGATCACGCGGCTGACGGTGGCCGCCTGCCCGCCGAAGAGGTAGGCAACAAAATCGAAGCGAAACAGGCCCACCAGCAGCCAGTTGATGCCGCCGATGATGCTCAGCAACAGGGATATGCGGTCCAGCATGATTGACATCTCCTTCTCTCAGCCGGTGTTCCGGCGTGATGCTCTTATGTTGGCTGCTTTTTCGCAAAATATACCGAAGCCGGAAAAAATTTCAACGCCGGTGTGAATTCTTTAAAAGCCATGTTGACAACGGGCGGTCAAATGCTATACTTGAATTGCTGCATGCAAAAGAGTATGGATATAATGGATTATTCAGGAGGTACATATTGATGAAAAAACGCGCGATCAGGGCTCTGGTTGCAGTCGTGGCGCTGGTGCTGTTCACGGGCATGGCGCTGGCAGAGGTACACACGACGGGCGATGTCTGGCTGCGTTCGGGTCCTGGACTGGATTATGAATCCCTCAGCATACTGTCGTCTGGCAAGACCTTCGAATACCTGGGCGAATCCAGCGTGGACGAGCGCGGCGTGGCCTGGTACAAGATAACCGCCGGGGAAAAGACGGGATGGGTTTCCTCTCGCTATTCCGAGCTGGTCGGCGAATCCGCCGAAGTGGAGGAAAACACTGAAGCCGAACCCGCGCCCACCGAAGCGCCGGCCAGCCAGAGCGCCCTGGACGCCGGCATACTGTTTGCCAGCGGCGATGCCGGGGATGAGCCCGGGGAAGAAGCCGGGGGCGGGGAAGTCGCGGAGCAAGGGGATGCCGAAAGCCCGTCCAACGGGCCGACCAGAAGCGTGGAGCTGTCCGGCTACTATCTGAACAATCTGGTTGAGGCGGCCAACGACATCGGCCTGATCTCCTATCGCCAGGTGGAATCCGAAGCGCCCTATCAGTACTACGACGAATCCGTGATCATCGCCGGAAACCAGCTGGTGGAAAACATCGTGGTGTACGGCGCGGGCTACGAGGTTTACGGCGTGTCCGTGGGCATGAACATCAACGCGGCCAGGGCCTGCCTGAACGCCGCAGGGCTGGATTACGTCGAATCGGTCAACGGCGTCACCTATGAGCACAAGGCCAACGCCCTCTCCCTGTTCACCGATCCCAACGGCCACGATTCCTGCATCAACGTGTGGGTGGACGAGAGCGGCACTGTCACCGAGATCGACTGGTCGAGCTATACGGGCTGATAATTGATCTGAAATAAAAAACCAAGGACCGTGAAAACCACATGCGATGTTTTCACGGTCCTTGGTTCTTTTACGCTTTTTTCACCTTCGGCCCCTTGGGGGTGTCCTCGATGACGTAGCCCCTCTCCAGGACCTCGTTGCGGATGCGGTCGGCCTCGGCAAAATCCTTCGCCTTCTTCGCGTCGGCCCGGGCCTGCACCAGCGCCCTGATGTCCTCGGGCACGGTGTCGGCCTCCTTCATCAGCAGGCCCAGCACGTCGTGGGCCATCACGTTCAGGGCGTCCAGCCCCGCTTCGATGGCGGCCCTGCAGGGCTGCTTCGCGTCTGCAAGGGACGTGTTCATGTCGCGGACGTACTCGAACAGCACGCCCATGGCCTCGCTGGTGTTCAAATCGTCGCACATGGCGTCGTCGAACTGATCCATGAAGCCCCTGCTGCGCTCGATGAAGGCCTTCTCCTCGTCGTTCAGCGCGCGCTCCGGCGCGTGATCCAGGGCGAACAGGGCGTTGTTCCGGGCGGTGTAGAGCCGCTCCAGGCCGGCTTTGGCCTGCTCCATTAGATCCCGGGAGAAGTTGATGGGGCTGCGGTAGTGGGCCGACAGCATGAACATGCGCACGACCTCGGGGTCGAATTCCTTCGAGATGTCCCGCACGGTGAAGAAGTTGCCCGCAGACTTGGACATCTTCTTGTTGTCCACGTTGATGTGGCCGTTGTGCATCCAGTACTTCGCGAAGGGCTTGCCCGTCGCGCCCTCGGACTGGGCGATCTCGTTCTCGTGGTGGGGGAAGATCAGGTCCACGCCGCCGCAGTGGATGTCGAAGGTCTCGCCCAGGTATTTCATGCTCATGGCGCTGCACTCGATGTGCCAGCCGGGTCGTCCCTCGCCCCAGGGGCTCTTCCAGAAGGGCTCGCCGGGTTTTTTGGCCTTCCACAGCGCGAAGTCCATCGGGTGCTTCTTGATGTCGCCCACTTCGATGCGCGCGCCGGATTCCAGGTCGTCCAGATCCTGGCCGATCAGCTTGCCGTAGTTGCTGCGCCAGGCCTGGGTGTCGAAGTACACGTCGCCGTTGTCCACCCGGTAGGCCAGCCCCTTGTTTTCCAGCTTTTTGATCAGGCCGATGATCTCGCCGATGTGTTTGGTGGCCCGGGGGTGCACGTCGGCCTTCTGCACGCCGATGGCCTCGGCGTCCTTGAAGTATTCGGCGATGTACTTCTCCGCGATGGCCTCGACAGTGGTGCCCTCCTCGTTGGCCCGCTTGATCATCTTGTCGTCGATGTCGGTGAAGTTCTGCACGAAGGTCACGTCGTAGCCCAGGTGCTTCATAAACCGGCGCAGGGTGTCGAATATGATGAAGGGCCGGGCGTTGCCGATGTGGAAGTAATTATACACCGTGGGGCCACAGGCGTAGATGCCCACCTTGCCCTCGTGCACCGGCACGAAGGGCTCCTTCTTGCGGGACAGCGTGTTGAAGATCATCATCTGCTTCATGGGTCATTCCTCCTCGGGCAGGTCGATCCTTATTTTCAGTGTCTCCAGCTGGTCGGGACGCACGTCGGCGGGGGTCTCCATCATCAGGCAGTTGGCGCTGTTGGCCTTGGGGAAGGCGATGACATCCCGCAGGCTGTCGCTGTCCGTCAACAGCATGACCAGCCGATCGATGCCGAAGGCCAGGCCGCCGTGGGGCGGCGCGCCGTACTTGAAGGCGTCCAGCAGGAAGCCGAAGCGGTGATGGGCCTCCTCGTGGGACAGGCCGATCATGTCGAACATTTGAGCCTGCATGTCGGCGCGGTGGATGCGGATGGAGCCGCTGGCCAGCTCGATGCCGTTCATTACCAGGTCGTAGGCCCGGGAGCGCACCTTTTCCTTGTCGGTGTCCAGATAGACGTTGTCCTCGGCATACCAGCTGGTGAAGGGATGGTGGGCCGCCACCCAGCGCCCCTCCTCCTCGCTGTACTCGAACAGCGGGAATTCGGTGACCCAGAACAGGTTGTACTTGTCGTGGTCGATCATGTCGTTGCGGCGGGCGATCTCACAGCGCAGCGCGCCCAGCGCCTGCCAGACCACGCTCTTTTTGTCCGCGCCGAAGAACACGATGTCGCCGGGTTCGGCGTTCACGGCGCTGCGCACGGTCTCCACAAGCTCCGGCGTCATGAACTTGTTGAAGCTGCTCTTGACGCTGCCGTCGGCGGTGAAGGTCATGTAGGGCAGGCCCTTGGCCCGGTAGGTCTTGACGAATTCGGCGTAGCTGTCGATCTGCTTGCGGGTCATGGAGGCCAGGCCCTTAGCGTTGATCGCCTCCACCCGGCCGCCGTTTTCAATGGCGCTGTCGAAGACCACGAAGCCGGTATTGCCCAGCTTGTCCGTCAGGTCGATCAATTCCATGCCGAAGCGGGTGTCGGGCTTGTCGCTGCCGTAGCGCTCCATGGCCTCGATCCAGGGCATGCGGGGCAGGGGAAGGGGCAGCTCCACGCCCTTGACCTCCCTGAATATGCGGGCGAACACCCTTTCCACGACGGCGTAGATGTCCTCCTCATCGATGAAGGACATTTCGATGTCGCACTGGGTAAACTCCGGCTGGCGGTCGGCGCGGTTGTCCTCGTCCCGGAAGCAACGGGCGATCTGGTAGTACTTGTCAAAGCCCGCGAGCATCAGCAGCTGCTTGTAGATCTGGGGGCTCTGGGGCAGGGCGTAGAAGGTGCCGGGCTTCAGGCGGCTGGGCACCAGGAAGTCTCGCGCGCCCTCGGGGGTGGACTTGGACAGTATGGGCGTCTCCACCTCGGTGAACCCCGCCTCGTCCAGGGCGTAGCGGATGCAGTTGACCACCCGGCTGCGCAGGCGCAGCTTGGCCTGCATCGACGGGCGGCGCAGGTCGAGGTAGCGGTATTTCAGGCGCACCAGCTCGTTTTCGTCGGCCTTGTCGTCGATGTAGATGGGCGGCGTCTCGGACTTGTTCAGCAGCGCGGCCTCCTTCACGAACACCTCGATGGCGCCGGTGGCTAGGTCGCGGTTGATCGCGCCCTCGTCGCGCCTGCGCACCTCGCCCACGGCGGTCACCACGTACTCGCTGCGCAGGCTGCGGCCCAGGTCGAAGACCTCCGCGCCGCACACGTCGGCGTCGAATACCAGCTGCACCAGGCCCTCGCGGTCCCGCAGCCATACGAATATCACGCCGCCCAGGTCGCGGGTGCGCTGTACCCAGCCGGACAGGTGGACGGTCTCGCCCACGTTTTTCTCGGTCAGCAGACCGCAATAATGATCGCGCTTGTGAGAAAGCATTGCCATTTCCTCCTGTGTTTGATATAAATTCATATCCATTTTGAGCGTTAAGGGCTTGGACGTGGATGAAATCCTCACGGATTTCCGATAATCAGGATGTCCGGATACGACAGCAGCCGATTATTGCGAACTGAACGCTATTTCTGCGTCAGCAGCCCGACGATCTCATCCCTTGCGACCTCGATCTCGCTGCTGGCGTCCATATCCCTGAGCTTGACGACGCCCTTGGCCAGCTCGTCGCCAGCGATGACCACGACCTTTTTGACGTTAAGCTTGCCGGCGTACTTGAACTGGGCCTTCATGCTGCGGGCGGCATGGTCCAGGTCGGCCCGGACGCCCGCTGCGCGCAGCGCGTCGACCAGCTTCACGCCCTCCATCCGGGCATCGTCGCCCAGGGTGACCACCAGCGCGTCCAGCGGGGCGGGGGCCTCGGGGGCGACGCCGCGCATGTCCTGCACCATGATCATGCGCTCGATGCCCATGCCCCAGCCGATGCCGGGGGTGGCGGGGCCGCCCAGCTCCTCCACCAGGCCGTCGTAGCGCCCGCCGCCGCAGACGGTCAGCTCGCCGCCGTCCGGGGTGTCGGTGATGATCTCGAACACGGTCTTGGTGTAGTAGTCCAAACCGCGCACGATGCGGGGATCGACGGCGTATTCGAGGCCCAGGGCCGTCAGGTAGCCCTTGAGCTTTTCAAAATGGGCCGCGCAGTCCTCGCACAGGTTGTCCAGCATGGCGGGGGCGTCGGTCAGCTTCGGCGCGTCCTCCTTGCAGTCCAGTATGCGCATGGGGTTGCGTTCAAAGCGCTCCTGACAGGTTTTGCACAGCGTAGGCAGCTTGGGCGCCAGGTAGGCGCGCAGCTTTTCCAGGTATGCCGCGCGGCAGGCGGGACAGCCGATGGAGTTGATGTTCAGCTTCAACCCGTCGATGCGGTTGGCGTGGAGTATGTTCATGGCCAGCCGGATGATCTCCGCGTCCACGCTGGCGTCCTTCGCGCCGAATACCTCTACGCCGTTCTGGTGGAACTGGCGCAGGCGTCCCGATTGGGGCTTTTCATACCGGAAGCAGGGGCAGGCCGAATAGTACAGCTTGACCGGGAGGGTCTCGGCGTACATGTGGCTTTCGATGAAGGCGCGCACCGCGCCTGCGGTGCCTTCGGGCTTGAGGGTGATGGAGCGGCGTCCCTTGTCCTCGAAGGTGTACATCTCCTTCTGCACCACGTCGGTGGTGTCGCCAACGCCGCGCTGGAACAGCTCGGTGTGCTCGAAGACGGGGGTGCGGATCTCCTGATAGCCCGCCAGCGCGCAGGCTTCGCGCATGGTTCGCGCGATGGCCTGCCAGCGGTAGGCGTCTTTGGGCAGCATGTCCTGGGTGCCCTTGGGGGCCTGGGTCAACATGGCGATTTCTCCCTTCCATCGAAAAATGGGGAATGGGGAATTGGGAATGGGGAATGCCGTCTTTTGCCGGTCTTCCCTTTCTGCAGAGCCAATTCCGCCTGGGTGGGAATAAAAAACGCCTCCGTCCCGTGTGTAGGGGCGAAGGATTCGCGGTGCCACCCTGCTTGAAGCCGAGGCTTCGTCTCGTTATCCGATAACGCCGGAAATGCGCCGCGAAGCGGCTGCTCGGGGGTGTCGTTCGCCGCGCCCTGCATGAAGCGCTCACAGCCCTCGGCGCTTCTCTCTGCTATGCGGCACGCGCGGTTACTCTTCCCGTCAACGCAGAATCCGTATCAACGGTGCAAGTATAAAATAGGAAAGGGGAAAAGTCAAGATAAATCTTGGTTTAAAGTGAACGTTACCATTCACCCTACG
Source organism: uncultured Eubacteriales bacterium (assembly GCA_902778995.1). Classification (GTDB taxonomy): domain Bacteria; phylum Bacillota; class Clostridia; order Christensenellales; family Aristaeellaceae; genus UBA2862. Next base: position 17,739 of record CACYZW010000043.1, on the reverse strand, counting down.
GGCGAATGGTAATTGGCGGGGGACCCACTTCCCCCGCCAAGACCACCCCTTTGACAGATTTGCCTGAACGCCCCGCCGCACATGTCGCCGGGGCCGATTGAACATCGGAGGGGCTGCTCCCCTCCGATACCTCCCTGCCAAGTTAGCTTGTTGGGTGAATGGTAACAAGTGAACCGTTAAAATTCAGATAAACATAAATGCGCCCTTGACACGCCCCGATGCATCTGGTAAAATAAATCCCGGCTTTTGAAAGGCTCTGTGCCATAGACAGCGAGTGCGCAAGCATAAACCCTGCGGGGTGCTCGCCGAGGCGCAACGGATGGTTGAATGTGTACACCGCCCTTGCGTCTTGCGCAAGGGTTTTTTAATAGCCGTCACGGCTCGCGGGAATCCCGGAGCCGATTCATGGACGGAATGTGAGGTGTTAGTAAATGTCCAAGAATATCGAGGCCAAGAAGGGCGTCGTGGCCGACATCAGGCAGAAGTTTGAAAAGGCCCAGAGCGCTGTTCTGGTAGACTATCGCGGTCTGAACGTCGCGGAGGATACCGAGCTTCGCAACCAGCTTCGCAAGGCGGGCGTTGAATACGCGGTTCTGAAGAACACGATGATCAACCTGGCCGTGAAGGACATGGGTATTGACGACATCAAGGCCCATCTGGAGGGCCCCACTGCGGTGGCCTTCGGCTACGAGGACGCGGTTGCCCCCGCCAAGGTGCTTTCTGACTTCATCAAGAAGAGCAAGAAGATGAGCATCAAGTGCGGCGTGTGCGACGGCGCATACATCGACGAGGCGGGCGTGCAGGCGCTTGCCAATACCCCCAGCCGCGAGGTTCTCATCGCGAAGATCATGGGCAGCATGATGAGCTCTGTGTCCAAGTTCGTGTACGCGCTGGAGGCAATCCGCAAGAAGCAGGCCGGCGAGGAATAAGCGCCGCCTGACCAACAACGAAAATTTACTATATTATGGAGGATATAATCATGGCTAACAATGCTGAGATCATCTTGAGAAGATGACGATCCTTGAGCTGGCTGACCTGGTCAAGGAAATGGAAGAGAAGTTCGGCGTGTCCGCCGCGGCTCCCGTGGTCGTGGGCGGCGCTGCGGCCGGCGGCGAGGCCGCTGCGGCTGAGGAAGAGAAGACCGAGTTCGACGTGATCCTGAAGAACGCCGGCGCGAAGAAGCTGAACGTCATCAAGATCATCCGCGAAGTCAAGCCCGGCCTGGGCCTGAAGGAAGCCAAGGCTCTGGCCGACGAGGCTCCCTCCACCCTGGCGGAAGGCGTCACCAAGGAAGCTGCCGAGGAGCTCAAGAAGAAGTTCGAGGAAGCCGGCGCCGAGATCGAGATCAAGTAATTTTGGCGCGTTCAAAGACCATGCGCCCTCGGCGCATGGTCTTTTTGGGAACGCGGCGACAAAACAGCGGCCCTGATATTGTAAAATTTGCACATAACCGCCGGATTGTCTTGCATTTGGCGGCAAGCTATTTTATAATATATCAGTCTGCCCCGGCTGTGGGCTGTTGTTGTTGATGGCAAAATCGCCGTTACGGGCATCGGCTGCCGCCCAGTTGCGCGGACGCCGGATCATCACATGGGGAGGTGTCAAGCATGGCATCGGATAAGCGAATCAAGGTTACGCTGGCCTGCAGCGAATGCAAGCAGCGCAATTACAATACCATGAAGAACAAGAAGAACGATCCCGATCGTCTGGAGATGCACAAGTATTGCCGCTTCTGCAAGAAGCATACCAGCCACAAGGAGACCAAGTAACGCCATTTTTCAATGGTACCCGCGATGGGCGGACGGGCGGCCTGCCACCATCGTCCGCACCGGGCCGGCGACCCTTCGGGGCGTCGGCAATCGCCGTATTTTCCCATAGACAAGGATGTGAAAGCATGGCAAAGGAAGAGAACAAGAATACCAAGCCCAGCTTTGGCCAGCGGTTCATCAACTTCTTTACGGGCATCGGCCGCAGCTTCAAGAACATGTTCCACGAGCTGAAAAAGGTCTCCTGGCCCACGAGGAAGGACTTGATCAATTACTCCGTGGTGGTATTCGTATTTATGATCGTCATGGGCGTGATCATCGGCGTGTTCGATCTTGGCGCCGGCGCGCTGATCAAGCTGATCACCGGCTGATTTCAAGGAGCCGAATATGTCTGAAAACGCGGATATTAAATGGTATGTCGTGCATACCTATTCGGGCTATGAAAACAAGGTGCGCGACAGCCTGCTGAAGGCCGTTGAAAACAACGGCATGCAGGATAAGATCGTGGACGTGCGCATACCGGTGGAGGAAGCCGTCGAAATCAAGAACAACAAGCGTCGTGTCGTTCAGCGCAAGCTGCTGCCCAGCTACGTGATGGTCAAGATGGAAATGACTAACGAAACGTGGTATGTGGTGCGCAACACCCGCGGCGTCACCGGCTTCGTGGGCTCGGGCAACAAGGCGACGCCCCTGTCCGAGACCGACTTCGCCTCCATATTCGATACGGCCCCTCAGACGCGCATCGATATCCAGGTGGGCGACGAGGTGCGCATACTCTCGGGCCTGTTTGAGAACTTCACCGGCAAGGTGACGGCGATCAACCCGACCACGCAGCAGTTGAGCGTCACCGTGCCCATGCTCAAGCGTGAGACCAGCGTCGAGCTGGCCTATGACGAGGTCATCCGCGTGGATTGACCGGCCGCGCCCGCATATTGCAGCGCGCGGCGCATTGTTTGACTGAATTCCCGGTTTTGCCCGGATTTCAGTGAGTGGGAGGGACAGGCTGCTGTTCCGCTTCACCACATACATGTAGAGGAGGAAACCCAAATGGCAAAGAAAGTTACCGCGCTTATCAAGCTGCAGGTGCCTGCCGGCAAGGCGACGCCCGCGCCGCCCATCGGCCCCGCGCTCGGTCAGCATGGCGTTAACATCCCCGGATTCTGCAAGGAATTCAACGATCGCACCGGCAAGCAGGCCGGCCTGATCATCCCGGTGGTCATCACCGTCTATCAGGATCGTTCCTTCACCTTCATCACCAAGACGCCTCCGGCCGCCGTTCTGATCAAGAAGGCCTGTGGCATCGAACACGCCTCCGGCCGTCCCAACAAGGAAAAGGTGGCGAACATCACCAAGGCTCAGGTCCGCGAGATCGCCGAGCTGAAGATGCCCGATCTGAACGCCGCCTCCATCGAGGCCGCGATGAGCATGATCGCCGGTACCGCGCGCTCCATGGGCGTTGTGGTGGTTGACTAAGGCAACAGAATCGTGGGAGGATTGTAGAATCCGCTTGACCACAAGGAGGATGTATTCATGAAAAAGGGTAAGAAATATTCCGATAGCCTGAAGCTGATTGATCGCACCAGGCAGTATGATCCCGAGGAGGCCATCGCGCTGGTCAAGCAGACCGCCAAGGCCAAGTTTGACGAGACCGTGGAGATTTCCGTCCGCCTGGGCGTCGATCCCCGCCACGCTGACCAGCAGGTTCGCGGCGCGGTGGTGCTGCCCAACGGCACCGGCAAGACCGTGCGCGTGCTGGTGATCTGCAAGGCCGACAAGGCTGCCGAGGCCGAGGCCGCGGGCGCGGATTACGTGGGCGCCGAGGACATGGTCGCCAAGATCCAGGGCGGCTGGTTCGACTTCGACGTGGTCGTCGCCACTCCCGACATGATGGGTCAGGTCGGCCGTCTGGGCCGCATCCTGGGCCCCAAGGGCCTGATGCCTTCCCCGAAGGCCGGCACCGTCACGATGAACGTGACCCAGGCCATCCACGATATCAAAGCCGGTAAGGTCGAATATCGCGTGGACAAGACCGCCATCATCCACTGCCCCGTGGGCAAGGCTTCCTTTGACGAGCAGAAGCTGGTCGAGAACCTCCGCGTGCTGATGGAGGCCATCATCAAGGCCAAGCCCGCCGCCGCCAAGGGCACCTATATCCGCTCCGCCGTGATTTCCAGCACCATGGGCCCCGGCATCAAGCTGAACAGCCTGAAGTTCTGATTTCACACATGGGCGTTTTGCGCGCACCCGAAAGGGTGCGCTTTTTTTATGGAAATAGCCATTCTTCTCAAAGAACCGGGCATAAACGCATGCGTTCAATAATTAAACTTGACAAAACAGGAGCGATTGGGTTATGATTACTTTACAGTTTATTATATAAACTGAAGGAAACACCGCACCATTGACGTCGTATCTGCAACGGCGTATTCAGTCAAAATGCACTTCAGGCATTTTAGAAACACGCTCTAATACTTATCCCGTTGCTGCACGACTCGATTATGCGGTATTTCATTAATATTCACAGGAGGGACAGGAAAATGGGACACATGCATCGACTGCTCGCGGCTTTGCTTGCCGTGCTGCTGCTCTGTGGACTGCCGCTGGCTGCGCTGGCGGAGCTTGAAATCGACTTGGGCGACGGGCTTTCGCTGGAATTGGAGAAGGACGGCGCCTCTATTGCCATCGACCCGGCGCTGGTGGCTGATGGGATCGACCTGTCGGAGCCCGAAGTCGTCGATCCGACCACCGCACTAAAGGCGAACGCGGGCGACGAGGACTTCGATATCGAGGACGGCGTGGTGACCGGCTATCACGGCGAGGGCGGGGACATCACTCTGCCCGAAACCGTGACGGCCATCGGACAGTGGGCGTTCGCTGAATCCCCCCTGGTGACCGGCGTAACGATTCCGGGCAATATCCGGGACATCGGACAGGGCTGCTTCTCCAACTGCCCCAACCTGACCCGCGTGACCATTGAGGACGGCCCAACCGTGATCCGCCACGCCGCTTTCTCGGAATGCCCGAAGCTGAAGGAGGTTTCTGTTCCCGGCAGCGTGAAGCAGATCGAAGGGGCTGCGTTTAACACGTGCAGCGCACTGAAAAAGCTGACGCTGGGGAACGGTATTGAGGACATCGGCTGGAATGTCTTTCAAAACTGCACGAGCCTGACGAAGGTCACGATTCCGGACAGTGTGAAATCTCTGGGAGACGCTTGTTTCATGGGGTGCAGCGGGTTGGTAAGCCTGGCGCTCCCTGAAAGCCTGGAGAGCATTGAACAAGCGGCATTCGAGGACTGTACTGCCCTTAAGAGCATCACGATTCCCGGCGGTGTCAAGAAGCTCCAGCTTACCTTCAAGGGCTGCACTTCCCTGGAGAAGGCGACCATCAAAGAGGGCTTGGAATACCTCTATGACGACGTATTTGGCGATTGCGTGAAGCTGAAGAGCGTGACGCTGCCGAACACGCTGAAGCACATCGGCCAGGGGACCTTCTACGGCTGCGCCGCCCTGAAGAGCATTAAGATTCCGGAGAACGTGGAGTCGCTGGAAAGCTATGCGTTCGGACATTGCAACGGCCTGACGAGCGTGACAATTCCGGCCGGGGTCAGGGAATTTGAGGGCAATCCCTTCATCGGATGTCTCAATCTGAATAAGATCGTCGTCGCAAAGGGTAACGCCAGCTTTGTCTTTTCAGGCGGACTGCTGTATACCCGGGATATGAAGACGTTGATCTGCTGCGTGGGGAGCCGCACAAGCGCGACGATTGTGGATGGCGTGAAGACGATCGGTGATCGGGCGTTCGAACATTGTGACAGTCTGAAGGATGTGACGATCCCCGGGAGCGTCAGGACCATCGGTGAAGGCGCCTTCGAGAACTGCATCAGGTTGAAGAAAGTGTCGATTCCCGAGGGTGTCAAGACCCTGGAATACTGTGCCTTCTCGGATTGCGGAGCGCTGGAGCGTGTGGAGATGCCCAGAAGCCTGCGCACCATTGGCGACGAAGCCTTCCTTGGTTGTGCCGCGCTGAAGACCGTGATTATTCCCTCTGGCGTAAAGAGCATTGGAGAGAACGCGTTTGTCTACCAAGACGATGACGGGGACCATCCCGTGAAGGCGATCTTCATCGTCGAGGACGGCTCCTACGCCCAGAAGTACGCGAAAAAGAACGGGCTCACTGTGCGCATCGACCTGTCAAAGGCGAAGGTCACCGCGGAGGCCCAGGTGTACACGGGCAAGGCCCTGAAGCCGGACGTCAAGGTCGTCCTGAACAAGAAGACGCTCAGGGCGGGCAAGGATTACAAGGTCTCCTACAAGGCCAACAAGACCGTCGGCACGGCTACGGTAACCGTCACCGGCCAGGGCGGATACGTCGGCACCGCGACGGGCGCCTTCGATATCAACCCACAGCCGGTGACCGGCCTTGCACTGACAGCGGGTTTGAAGCGGTTGACCGTCAGCTGGAGCGCGGGCAAGGATGTAACGGGCTATCAGATCCAGTACAGCGTGAATAAAGATTTTCAGTCCGCGAAAACTGCGACGATTGCCAATGCCGATACGGTGAAAAAGGTGCTGAAAAACCTGAAGTCAGGCACGACCTATTATGTGCGCATTCGCGCTTTCAAGAAGGTAAACGGCAAGAATTACAGGTCGGACTGGTCCAAAGCGCAGTCCGCCCGGGTTATTTAGTCAGGCATGATTGCCGAACATTCCGACCATTGAAAGGGACACCGCCCGTTTGTACACGGGCGGTGTCTCAGACTGCTGACAAAGCCCGCAAACGCAGAAAACCCTTCCGACGCATTGAAAGCGGAAGGGTTTTCTGCTTGCCGTGTTGCCGGGATGTGCAAAATGCGGTCACTTACGATTTGGTAAGCGCCCTTTTTTGCATATCCCGGCGCCTTGCCTTGCGGGCTTTTCAGCGGCCTGACAGTCTGTTGGCTTTTTCAACATCCTGGGACACCGCCCGTTTGTACACGGGCGGTGTCTGTTATATCGGGTTTTCGCGATTTGCACAGCGGCAGATGATGTGCTATAATAGATGAGAAGTATTGATCTTACAAGGCGATCATGCATATACGGGCGAGGGGCATTTTTATGAAATCGCGCAGAATAATCGCGCTGACTGTGGCGATGCTGTTCCTTATGGGGGTATGGTCGTCCTGTGTCGCCATCGACCGGGACGGATACGACATGCCCTATTATATCACGGTGGATGTTTCAAACCAGATCGTCACCGTATACGACGCGAAAAGCGACGCCGTTGTGCGGCAAATGCTGTGCTCCACCGGGTACAACATCACGCCGACGGGTACATTTACGCTGCCCAGGGGCCGGAAGGATCGGGATCGCAAACCCTGGTATTACATCGCCATGTATGACCGCTATGTCAAATACGCCACCCGCATCATGGGAATGATACTGTTCCATTCCCTTCCATACAGGCGGCAGTCGCTGCAATCCATCGATGTGCAGGCGGCGAAGGAGCTGGGCTGGCCCACGTCCCACGGGTGCATCCGCCTGCGTTGGGAGGACGCGGCTTTCATTTCCGAAAACTGCCTGCCCGGCACCGTGGTGCGGATATTTGAAGGCGCGGCGCGGGACGAGGCACTGCGGGAGCTGCTGTATCAGGAATCCTATGACGCCGCGTCGGGACTGTCCTACGACAGCTTCCTGGGCATATCCAAGGAGCCGGGCGCGCTGGCGCGATACAGCGAGGGCCCCGAGGTGTTGAACCTCCAGTACCGGCTGCGGGATTTGGGCCTGTACGACGGGGAACTGAGCGGCGTCTACGACAGCGCCACGGTCAACGCCGTGCGCACGGCCCAGTACATCAGCGGGGACGAGCTCAACGGCGTTGCGACGCAGGCCTATCAGCGCATGCTGTACGGCAACGACGCGCCCGTGGCCATGGAAACGCGGCTTTCGGAGGGCATGAGCGGCCCGGCGGTGCGGGCGCTGCAGGACAACCTGAAGGCGTTGAAGCTCTACAACGACGCGCCGGACAGCGTTTACGACGCGGCAGTGGTGGATGCCGTCCGGCAATTTCAGCGGGCCTATGGGTACGAGGTGGACGGCGTGGCCGAGCCGACGGTACAGAAGGCTGTCGCCTATGAAGCCGGGAGACTTGCCGAAACCTTCGGCGAATCGGATTACGAATGCAACTGGATCGTCGATCCCATGCCGATGGCTCGGGTCAGCGTGAAGGAGGGGGCGCGGCTTCGCGAGGGTCCTTCTTCGAAAATGCCCCAGCTTCGGCGGCTCTCTGAGGGCCGGTCGATGATCGTGCTGGAGAAGGGGGAGGAATGGTCGCGGGTGAAGGTTGGCGGCGACGAGGGCTATGTGCGCAACGATCTGGTGGCCTTTTACGACCGGCTGATCGCGCTCCTGAAATACACCTCGGCGACGGAGGACCTGGTCTACACCATCGGCAGCGGCGCCGGGGACTATCATGCCGGTGCGGAGTTGCCCTGCGAGCTGTTTGAAACCTACCTGGCGGCCAACGACCGGAAGGTGGACGTGGAGAGCCTGAAGAACTACATCACGGTGGATACCGGCGAAAGCGGCGCTCCGCTGAATCTGCGGGAGGCGCCGGATACACAGAGCGCCGTGCTGGATACGGTGGAAAACGGCGTCAGTCTCCCGGCCCTGCGCCGGGGCAGCGACTGGACCCAGGTGCGCTTCAGGGGCAAGGTGGGCTATTTGATGAACCGGTATCTCGCGTTCTGGACCGGGCCCGAGGATGCCCTCGACACACAGCTGGACGCCGCGCCGGAGGACCTGGCCGCGACGGGCCTTGCTACGGTGCGCAGCGCCTCCGAACGGCAGGCAGCGGTGTACGAGGCGGATCTGGACGACGCTGCGATACTTGGGCATCTGCCGGACGGCGCGGAGGTGGAGATCCTGGAAATCGCGGACGGCTGGTGCCACATACGCTTTGATGGGCATGAGGGCTATATGATCGGGGAGGATTTGGAGATGCAGCAGGGCGGCTGAACACGGCTCACGCATGAATGCGTGAGCCTGTCGCGAAAAATCTGAGGATTTTTCGCGAGAAGAACTGGCAGGTATTGATTCCCGGTCGGGCGGTCAAGCGCATCTTTGTGGGAATCCACATGCACCGGCAAAGCCGGTACATGTGATTGAAATGGGTGGAAATCATAATGTTTGTGCAATGCTCCAACCAAATTCGTAATTCGTGCGTTTGCCGTGGGTGGCTGAACACGCGCCGTTGCAAAAAAATTAATTCTGTGGTATAATTATACCAACGGATTATAATTATGGGGTTGAATGGGATGATGATACGCCGAATACTCGCCCTGGGGATGGCGTTGCTGCTGTTTGCGGCGGCGAACCCGGCTTTCGACGCCCTGGCGGATAAATACAATATGCCCTATTACATCGAGGTGGACGTCGACAACCAGATCGTCACCATCTACAGCACCGTCTCGAAGTCGGTGGTTCGACAGATGCTCTGCTCCACTGGGCTGAACGAATCCACCCCGCTGGGCACCTACTACCTGCCGCCCGTTACGGAGGATTTTGAGCGGCAGGAATGGTACTATTTCAGCTATTACAGCTGCTATGCCCGCTATGCCACCCGCATCTACAAGGGCGTGCTGTTCCATTCACTGCCGTGCAGCCGCAAGTCGGATGCCACCGTGAGCAAGTCCGCCGTGGCAGAGCTGGGAAGCCCTGCCTCCCACGGCTGTGTGCGCCTGCGCTGGCAGGACGCCGAATTCATCGCGAAGTGCTGTCTGGAGGGTACGCGGGTGCGCATCTTCCAGGGCCATCACCGGGACGGCGACCTTCGGACGCTTCTGCTGGCGAAATCCTATACCAACGAGACCGGCCAGTCCTACGAAGCCTACCTGGGGTATGCCGAAAACGACCAGGATCTGGGGTTCAAAAGCGAGGGCAAGGAGGTCTTGAACCTGCAAACCCGCCTGCGCGACCTGGGTATCTATAACAGCAAGCTGGACGGCAAGTACGGAGGCAGTACCGTCAACGCGGTGCGCGAGGCGCAAGGGCTGATGGGGCTGGAGGAAACCGGTGTTGCCAGCCCTGGGTTTCTGGAGACGCTCATGGATGACGACAAGGCCCCAACCGCCCGAAACGTGCCCGTCAAGGAGGGCATGAGCGGGCCTGTGGTGCGCAGCATTCAACAGTGTTTGCAGAAGCTGAAGCTTTATGACGGGAAAAATGACGGCGTGTTCGACGTGGATGTGCTGGAGGGCGTCAAGGCCTTTCAGGGGGCCTATGGGTATCCCACCGACGGCGTGATGGAACCCGAGGTTCAAAAGGCCCTCTATTATGAGGCCGGCAGGGTGGAGGAGCTGTTTGCCCAGAGCCCGGACTATCAGGTCCAGATTGCCGACGGGCACCTCAACATGGGCAGGGTCATCAGCGACGTGAGCATACGGCTGAGGGAGCGGGCCTCCGGGGGCAGCGACGCGCTGACCCGGCTGAACCCGGGCGACCTGGTGGTGGCGCTGGAATATGCCCCCGCCTGGAGCAAGGTACAGCGGGGTCGCAACGTGGGCTATGTGTACAACGCCTTTTTGACCTACTACCCCCAGGATATCTGCGAGCTGACCTACACGTCGCAGGACGGTCAAGTGGTTTATACCATCGGGCATACGGAGGAAGGCTATCGCCGGGGTGAATCCGTTCCGGCGGAGGATTTTCAGGAATACCTGGCATCGGGCGGGTCGATAGAAGAAGGCCCGGAGGAGTATGCGATGGTCAATACCGAAAGCGCGGACACGCTCTTGAATCTGCGGGAAGCGCCAAATACCGACAGCAATGTGCTGGCGGCGCTGCCCGACGGAACGGAGGTCAAGGTGCTGCTGCGCAGTGCCGAGTGGACGCTGGCGGAATGGGAGGGCCAAAACGGCTATCTGCTGAATCAATACCTGACCTTTGCTTCGGACGAAGCGGAGGCGACGCCGGAGGAAACGGGCGAAAAGGTCTCCGTCATGCTGCCCGCAACGGTGCTGGCCATGGACGGGCGCTTTGCGTCGGTCTACGACGTGGATTCCGAGGACGCCACCGAGCTTGGACAGCTGAAAAACGGCAAGCGGGTGATGGTCGTCGAAACCTCGGGCGGGTGGAGCCTGATCAGCTACAAGGATCATACCGGCTACATGAAGGACGAGGATTTGCAGTTCATGCTGGCGGACGAGGCTTCGGCGTGAACCGGAGGACAGAGAAAGCGAACCCTGCCGGGGGTTCGCTTTTTTCAGGCCCTTTTGTTCAAGGCGTGTGATACTTTTGTATGTGGGCGAATGCGTCCCGCAGGATTTTGCGGTCGCGTTCATAGGTCAGCCGGGCGGCGGCCGCCTCGACGGGCAGCCAGAAGGCCTCGGCGATTTCCTCGGGCTGGGGGGTGATCTCAGCCTGGTCGGTCAGCGCGACGAATATCACCGCCAGCTTCTGGGTGTCGGGGCGGATGTTGTAGCGGTTTTCCGCGCGAAAGCGGCGGTCAACCCGCACGCTCAGGCCGGTTTCCTCCAGAATTTCCCGCTCGGCGGTCTGGCTTTCGGTTTCACCGGGCTCCACATGTCCCTTGGGAAAGGATACGTGCCGCCCCTTGGCATGGCGGATCAGCAGCACGTTCCAGTCCCCGTCCCTTCTGAATATCACAGCGCCGCAGGATTTTTCATATCGCATGAAAAGCCTCCGTTGTAAGGTTGTGACGGTTCAGTCCGCTTCCAGCGCGGTGGCCAGCGCCTCCAGCCAGGGGGCCTCCAGCATTTCTATGCTGCCGCTGTCGCAGGCTGCGGCGATAGTCGGGTCGATGGGCATGCGGACGACGTTGTGGATGCCCCTGCGGGCGGCGATTTCCTCCACATGGCTCTCGCCAAATATGTGGTGCTCCTTGCCGCACTGGTCGCACTTGAAGTAGGACATGTTCTCGACGATGCCCAGCACGGGTATGTTCATCATGGCCGCCATGTTCGCGGCCTTTTCGACGATCATGCCCACCAGCTCCTGGGGAGAGGAAACGACCAGTATGCCGTCCAGGGGCAGCGACTGGAACACCGTCAGCGGCACGTCGCCGGTTCCCGGAGGCATGTCGACGAACATGAAATCGACATCCTCCCACATCACGTCGCTCCAGAACTGCTTGACGGTTCCGGCGATGATGGGGCCGCGCCACACCACGGGGTCGGTCTCGTTGTCCAGCAGCAGGTTCAGCGATACCATCTTGATGCCCGTGGCGCTGACGGCGGGGAATATGCCCTCCTCGGAGGCCACAAGCCGGGTGTGTACGCCGAAGGCGCGGGGGATGGAGGGGCCGGTGATGTCGGCGTCCAGGATGGCCACGCTGTGGCCGCGCCGGCGCATCAGCGCGCTCATCAGGCAGGTGACAAGGGATTTGCCGACCCCGCCTTTGCCGCTGACCACGCCGATGACCTTCTTCACATGGCTGTTGGCGTTGGCCGGGGCCGCGAAGTCGGGCGCGCCGCCTTCTCTGCTTTCGCAGTTGGCGGAGCAGTTGTTGCAGTCGTGATTGCAGTTCTCACTCATGGGTAAACATCTCCAATTTGCAGATAGTAATGTATTAATCATAGCGCAGATGACGGCATTCGTCAAGTGTTTACTGCAAACTCCATTGCAAAGCGTTGCAACCCCAGTAAATGCGTGGTATAATGGCCCTCGCTGATTCGGGCGGCAAAGGGGTGTGCGTATGAACCTGCGACTGCGCCAGAGGCGCTATGACATAGACATGCTGAACGGGCCGGTATTGCCGAGGCTGTTGAGCTTTGCGCTGCCGCTGATGCTGTCCAGCATGCTCCAGCTGACGTTCAACGCCGCCGACGTGATCGTTGTGGGGCGCTTTGAGGGCGACGCGGCGCTGGCGGCGGTGGGCACCCCCGCCGCGCTGATCAACCTGCTGGTCAACCTGTTCCTGGGGCTTTCCGTGGGCGCAAACGTAGTGGTGGCCCAATGCTGTGGCGCGGGTGACTATCGCCAGACCACAGAGGCCGTGCACACTGCCATTGCGCTGAGCCTGGCGGGCGGCGTCTGCGTGGGCGTCGTGGGCTTCTTCATGGCGGGCGTCTTTCTTAGCCTGATGAGCACCCCGGCCGAGGTACTGCCGCTGGCCACCGATTACATGCGCATCTATTTTCTGGGCATGCCCGCCAATATGCTGTACAACTTCGGCGCGGCGATACTTCGCGCCATCGGCGACACCCGCCGTCCGCTGAGCTACCTGACCGTGGCGGGCGTGGTCAATGTCGCGTTGAATTTGCTGTTTGTCATCGTCTTTCACATGGGCGTCTCCGGCGTGGCGCTGGCCACGATCATCGCCCAGGCCGTCTCCGCCGCGCTGGTGACGCTGTGCCTGATTCGAACCGACGGAGCCATCCATCTGGACCTTCGCCGCATCCGGCTGCACGCCGACAAGGTGTGGCGCATCGCAAAGGTCGGGCTTCCCGCGGGGCTGCAGGGCATGGTGTTTTCCTTTTCCAACGTGCTGATCCAATCCACGGTCAACAGCTTCGGCAAGAGCGTCGTGGCGGGCAACACCACGGCCAGCAACCTGGAAGGGTATATCTACGTGGCCATGAACAGCATCCACCAGGGGGCGATCACCTTTACCGGGCAAAACGTCGGGGCCGGGCGCTATGAGCGGATACCGAAGGTTGCCCGGGCATCCCTGCTGGCCGTGGTGTGCATCGGCGCGGCGCTGGGCGGCTTTTTGATGCTGTGCCGGGGCTGGCTGTACAGAATCTACACCAGCGACCCGGCGGTCATCGCGGCGGCGGGCATGCGCACCGACATCATCGCGCCGACCTATTTCCTGTGCGGCATGATGGAGGTCATGGTGGGCCTGCTGCGGGGCATGGGCAGCTCGGTGACGCCGATGGTGGTGTCGATCCTGGGGGCGTGCGTGCTGCGCATCGTGTGGATAATCACCGTCTTCCCAATGGACCCGACCCTGACCACGCTGTACCTGTCCTATCCCGTGTCCTGGCTGATCACGTTTGCGACCCATACGGCGTGCTATCTGGTGATCAAGAAGCGCAAGTTCGGGTGACGGGGACGCCTCTGCCGTCGGCCATCCTTTCCCGGGTCACGCATAAAAGTACAATGCCCCGAAACCGGGGCGTTGGGTGGCAAGGGGGCGATTCTCCTGTCACGCTGCCAACGTCCCCATGTCACGGCACACCACAAAAAGGAGGCTGCCCAATGAGACAGCCTCCTCGCCTGAGCATATAGTGTAAAGCCGTATCCTCTTATTTCACTTTGATTTTCACCCTGGCGCTTTTTCCATTGGCGGTGGTCACGGTGATCGTCGCCGTTCCCTTCTTCATGCCCTTCACTACGCCCTTGCCGCTGACGGTGGCAATGCCCGGGTCAGAGCTGTTCCAGGCATAAGTGGTCTTTGCGCCCGATGGCGTCAGCTTGATCTGGCTTGCCAGCTTCAGCGTCTTTCCCTTCTTAACGCTGTAGCTGGCCTTCCTGAAGGCGATCTTCGTCGGTCCGTCAATGACCGTCACCCTGACGGTGGCGCGGACGCCGTTGTTGGCGAGAACATGGATATTGCAGCTTCCAGCGCCGGTAGCCCTGATCTTGCCCTCTGAGGATACTGTCGCCACATTGCGGTTGCTGCTGTAGTAGCGCAGCACATTGACATGGGCGAGCACCCGTCTTCCGGATTTCACACCCTTTACGCTGGCCCTGATCTTACTGCTCTTGCCAATCGTCAGCTTTACCCTGGACGCCTTTACGGTCACTGTCTTCGGATTGGCTGTCGACTTTGAATACCCGCCGGTGATGGCGTGGACCGTGGGGCTGGTCTTTCCGATGTAGGTCTTGGTGCCCCTGACCTTCTTCCAGGCTCTGACACGGGCTTTATATGCCGTGGTCTTTTTCAGCCCGGTGACCTTGTAGCTGCGCGGTGCGCTGCTCTTGACGGAGGCAATCAGCGGATAATCACCTGTGCCACATCTTCTGAAGAAAATGTCATAGCCATCGGCGTTCTTAACCTTCGTCCAGGAAAGCTTCATACCTGTTTTACCGGACGCCTTCATGGTGGCCAGCAGCGTAACGTCAGAATTGACAGGCCGTTGTGTCGGCTTCGGCGAGACTGTGGGCTTCGCCGTGGGTTTCGCGGTCGGCTTTATCGTGGGCTTCGCAGTCGGCCTGGCCGTGGGCTTTGCGGTCGGCTTCGGCGTGGGCTTTGCGGTAGGTTTCGCCGTGGGTTTTGTCGTGGGCTTTGCGGTCGGCTTCGGCGTGGGCTTTGCGGTAGGTTTCGCCGTGGGTTTTGTCGTGGGCTTTGCGGTCGGCTTCGGCGTGGGCTTCGCCGTAGGCTTTGCGGTAGGTTTAGCCGTGGGTTTTGCTGTGGGCTTTGCGGTCGGCTTCGGCGTGGGCTTCGCCGTGGGTTTCGCCGTAGGCTTTGCTGTGGGCTTTGCGGTCGGCTTTGCCGTGGGTTTTGGCGTCGGTCTATCGGTTGGCCTCGGCGTCGCCGTGGGTTTGGTGGTCGGCGTCGGCGACGGCTTCGGTGTCGGTGTCGGCTTCGGCGACGGCTTCGGTGTCGGCTTCGGCGTCGGCTTCGGTGTCGGCTTCGGTGTCGGTGTCGGTGTCGGCGTCGGCTTCGGCATCGGCCTTGCGACGATGGTCAGCTTTGCGCCGACGAACTTTATGCTGTAGTTGTCCCCCGCCGTAAGCGTGCCCTGGGTGATGGGGTATTCGCCGGGCGCCTCGCCCGCCTTGCGTTCCAGACTGCCGGTCAGCTTGTCGCTGCCCAACAGCCCGACGACCTCATAGGTCAGCTTGGGATCCTTTTGGCCCACCAGCTTGATCTTGTTCTCGGCGGTGACGGTGATGGGCCTGGGGGTGATCCGGAATATTCCATTCTTTGGCTTGGAGGCCCCGTAATCGCCCATGAAGGTGACCGTGACGTAAGCCGTGCCGACATTGACGTTGTTTTTGTACGCCACGGTGTAGTCCGTGCCCTTCACCAGCTTCTTCCGGGTGTTCCTGTCCATCGCCACCGGCCCGGGCCGCATGGCCACGCCAGCGTAGATCACGTCCTCGGGCCAGTAGACCTTGACCGCGTTGGGCTGCCACTGGGCGTATAAGGTGACGGGTGACAACGCCTTCAACATGGCCCCCTCGGCATAGGTCTCGCCGCCGCCGTCCGCCCGTGTGTTCCAGCTCGCGAAGGTATAGCCGCGCCGGGTGAACGGGTTGGCGATCAGCGCCCAGGGCATGCCCTTCGCCGCCTCCTGCACCTTTTTCGTGCCCGTGCTCCCGTTGGGATCATAGGTGATCGTCACCGGTTCGCCCAGCACCGCCTCGCCCGCGGGAGGCTCCCCGCCAGGCGTATACTCCAGGACGGTGTAATCGCCGCCCTGCTCGCTCTTGAACTGTTTTACCGAGCCATGGCCGCTGAGGCCGCTGGTAAACACCGAGGCAACGCCTTCGCCGAGGCTGTCCTCTGCGTAGGAAACGCCGATGGGATAGCTGTTGTCCAGCTTGCCCACGATGTTGATGTTGTTATCCGGTTGATAGAGAACGATGCCCTTGCCGTTCTGCCGGATTTCCACCTGGCCGGACAGGTTGAGCGTGCCCCGGGAGAGGATGCCGATGCCGCTGTTTTTGACAATCCTGCCGCCGGACAGGTTGATTACGCCACCGGTATAGCTGTACAGGCCATCGCTGTTTTCCTGGAACATGCTGCCGGATATGTTGAGCGTGCCGCCCTCGGGCACGTACGCGGTGCCACGGGCTGCCCTGTTGCCGGTGATCGTGCCATCCTTGATATTGGCGGTGCCTCCCGCGAACACGGCGCTGCCTTCAGCTGCGGTATTGCCGGTGATCGTGCCGTTCTCCATGGTGAACATGCCGCCCTCGGCCACGCAGACGCCGGCGCCATACAAAATATTGTTGCCTCCGTTGTTTGTGATCGTGCCGCCGTCCATGGTGAAGCTGCCGCCTTTGGCCACGTAGACGCCGCTGCTGTTTCTGTCATCACTTTTGTTGCCGGTGATCGTGCCGCCTTCCAGGTTGAAGCTGCCGCCGTTGGACACATGCACGCCGGTTTTAAGGCCGCTGATCTCACCGGATCTCATCGTGAAGCTGCCGCCTTCTACCTTGACGCCCTGATTTGGTTTTTCTCCCCCGGTGACCTTGCCGCCGTCCATGATGAACGTGCCACCATTGGATACGACCACGGAGACGTCTTCGCACTTGAACCTGCAGTTGGTTGCCCTGAAGGTGCCGCCTTCAACCCGAATGCCGACCGTATCGTTCCGAATCGCGCAGTACGGATCGCCGATGATCTCCACCGTCGCGCCTTTTGGCACGCGCATGATTTCGTACGTCTGCAATTCGGGACCATGGAGTTCCTCTTTGCAAATCTTCAGCTTCGTCGTGCCCTGGGGCGCTTCCCATGTACTATCCAGGTACGCTCCATAGGGCAGCGAGTAGTTGCCCGGCTTATCGGGAAGAAATCTGTTGTTGTACCAATCCTCCCACTATTCCTCGTCCGACGCAGCTTTGTCGATCGCCGGAGCCAGTGGTTCCGCGTTGCTCTCCAGGCCGGTGCCGTTCAGGCCCAGGTCCAGGTCCAGATCCCCGCCGTCCCCGGGGGGTCGCTACCCCCTCCGGCTCGATCTCCAGCTCGCCTGCCTCGTTCTCTACAATGATCCCACCGTCAGTGACGATCCCGTCGGCAGTGCCGGTTCCTGCGTCGATGACGATATCGACGCCCAGGTCGACGGCCTCCTGCCCACCGTCCTCTGCCACCGCGAACAGCGACACCAGCAGCGCCAGCCCTGTCACCAGCGCCAACAGCCTCCGTGCGTTCCGCTTCATGCGCTTTCCCGCTTGTGGTTTGGCATCTACCGATAAATATCCATATCTAGAGTGTGTTTCTAAATCGGCATCCCCCGCTGTAGGTACACCATGAATAATAGTCGGTGCGATCCTGCAAATCAGATACACCATAAGTGTTTATTCTA